>CANJRC010000003.1 GCA_947476535.1 Betaproteobacteria bacterium | reverse complement strand
TCTCCGAGGCATGGCCTGCGCATCGCCGAGCGAGCGGCTATGATAGCGCCACTCCGCGCATGCAGGCGCCAGAACAACCAAGGGAGAATACATGGGTACAGCAGGTGTTCATCGCGTGTCGGTGAGTAATGGCAGCGTGCGACTTGGCCCGAGCCCGGGTGCGTGGCGGGTTGTCGCCGCCTTGGCTACGCTTGCCAGCGCATCGTTCCCCGCATTGGCAGAACAAGGTGGTGTCGATGCGACCTCGTCCAGACTGATGTCCCGGCCGCTGATCATGGCGCAGGCGGCGAAGGCATCGCCCGCGGCTTCGCCCACAGCGTCGCCTTCGCAGGCGCTCGAGGCATTGATACGCGCAGCCAAGGCTGAGGGGGAAGTTTTCTTCTATTCGGCTGCAGTGGACAGCACGGCGAAACGCACGGGCGACGCCTTCTTCGCAAAATACGGCATCAAGTCCTCGTTCATCCGCATCGGTGGCACCCAGATCCTGCAGCGATTCGCGACTGAGGCGGAGGCGGGCACTTTTGCCGCCGACCTCGTGCTCAACTCCGGCGACGTCGTGAACTTTACCGAAGAGGGAATCAAAAAAGGCTGGCATGAATCCATCTCGCAAGCCGGTCTGCCGGTGCTCGTCAGTGGCGAGTATCCCGCGCGCCTGAACCGCGGGCCGACGGCCGTGGTGCAGATTGCTCCCTGGATCCTGGCCTACAACACGGACAAGCTCAAGCCGGCGGATCTGCCCAAGGACTGGAACGAGCTGCTCAGTCAGCGATTCAAGGGGCAACTCGTGGTGCCTGCGCCGCGCTCTTCTGACGCCTATATTGCCTTCTGGGCGTTGCACCTCGACAAACTAGGCGACCAGTATTTCACGCAGCTGCGCAGCCAGGGGCCGCGCCTCTACAACGGCATTGCGCCGTCGCTCAATGCTTTGGCTGCGGGCGAGGGCAGCCTCATGGTCCCGACGCTGGCAGCCTTCGTCCAGGACATGATCGCCAAGGGCGCGCCGCTCAAGCTCTACACGTTGGACAACACGACCGGCATCGAGATGCAGGTGTTGCTGACCTCGCGCGCCAAAGCCAAACACCCGAATGCGGCGCGCCTGTTTGCCAACTACATCCTGTCGCAGGAGGGCAACAAGGTATTTAATGACGATCCGGGTGGGGTGACCGTGTATGACACGGCTGGCTTGCCCAAGGGCTACCAGCCACCGAAGGCGGGGATATTTTCCCGCCGCGATGAGATTGCCAAACTGTTCGGGACTTGAAGGCTTTCAGCGCCTATTCAGGAGCAGGTGTGCGGCTTCTTTCGCTGGCATGCCCAGTCTTACTCCAGCTGCTTCGGCCAGTGAGTTCGCCGCGCTGATGATGCCCTCGTGGTAGGTGCTGAGGCCGTCGCCCATGCGGGCGCCTCGAGCATCCACGGCAGCCCCTGCAATGTTGTCCGCAACGATGTGTTGCAGCGCCCACACGCCGCTGTTCTCGCGCCCCATGCCGCCGTCGGAGCAGATCATTCCAAAGGGAAGTACCTGGCGCATGTAGGGCAGGGCGCTCTTTCCTGTGATGCCTGCGGTGACGAGCACGTTGCGCCGGTCTTCGGGCATGCCGAACGCGATGGAATCGGTGCACACGATCAGGCGGCCATCGGGGCCGGTATCCACAACGGTTCGATTGGTGACTTCGGCGGCGTTCGGTTGTTCTGGGACGTTTTGCAACATCGTGAGGGACGCTTCTCGCGTCGTCATCCCCGTTCGCACGCCGCAGTCGTGCGCGGGCCGGTTGACCCTGCTGATGATGCCGCATTGGTAAAGATCGACGCCGTCGCTGAGGAACACTGTCATTGCATCGGCAGTCGCGGCCGGAATATTGAGGGCCTCCAGGTACCACAGGCCGGCGATGGCGGCACCCTCGGGGCCGATGCCGCAGTCGATGCTGACCACGCCACGCGGGCGATGCTCGGCGATGAAGCGCGCCGGCAGCACGCCGCAGTAGGACGCATTGACGACAACATCGGTGCCGCGATTGCGTTCATCCGCATAATAGGCCGAGTCCATGGCCATGATGCGGCCATGCGGGCTTGCGTACATCTGGACCTGCTCTGCGGGTAGGTCGAGCATGCTTGTGCTCCTTGCGATAGGGTACGGGCATTCTAGCAATGCTCGCGTGTTTCCCGGACTGCGGTGAAATACGGACAATTCTGCTAGGCTTTGTGTACGCAGCGCTTCGATACCGGCAAGGAGGGAACATGAGTGAATCGGGAGATAACCGCAAGGTCCTGCAATTCGGCCGCAGGATGCCCTTGAGTGCGGATGGCACGCATGCCGTGCCCGAGCCGCAGCATTTCGGCCTCGGCAACCTGCCCATTTATAGCGACCAGTGTGAGGGCGATCCGATGCCGCAGGCCTTCACGGTGGCCACGGCGCTGCTGGCACAGGGGCGCAGCGACTTTGTGCTGGCGGCGACCGACCGGCTGCAGGTCGTGATCAAGTGCTATGCGGCGGGTGGCGAGAACTACCTGCACACACATACCGAGGAAGACCACTCCTTCGTCATCCTGGACGGAGAGGCGACGTTCTTCGGGCCCAAGGGGCGCATCGGCTCCTTCGGGAGAAACCAGGGCCTGCTGGTTCCGCGCGGTGCCTACTATTCGTTTCAGTCGAGCGGCAATACTCCGCTCGTGCTGCTTCGTGTCGGGGCGCCGCATACAGGCAACCGCATGCTTGCCATTGAAGGCAACGATCGCACCCAGGACGGGCGCGACGTGGTGTTCCCGCCGGCGGTGCCATTGAAGGATGCATTTTATCGTTAGCATTCTCCCCGGACACCTCCCCATGCGTCGTGCCGGCGAGCGATCGGTTTGCTGAACTTCGGTGCTTGGTTGTCGAAGTGGGCCCGGCGCGGGAAATCCGATGTGTCAGCGGGCGAAGGGGCACGCAGTCCCGACGAAGCGGATCTGAGCGACATACCGCTGCTCGTTCAGTCCGGTCGCGGCGATGAAGCCGAGCAGCGCTTGCGCCGACGCCTGAGCCTGGACCCGGATGCCGTCGAAGCGCTGCAGTTCCTTGGGCTGGTCTGCCATCAGAGTGCGCGCAATGACGAAGCGGCTCGGCTGCTCGCCCGTGCGGTGGCGCTGGCGCCCGAGGTCGCGTTTCTTCATGCCAATTACGCGGAAGTGCTGCGTGCCGGTGGCGACGCTGAAGGTGCGGAGCGTCATGCGCGAAATGCCGTCCGGCTGGCGCCCGAGCAAGCCGACTTCCGATTCAATCTGGCGCTCGTCCTCGCATCGCGCCAGCGCCACGAGGAAACGATCGAGGCGCTGGATGCCGTGCTGGCGTCCCATCCGGATCGCGTCGACGCGCTGGCGCTGAAGGCCGACACTTGCTTCGAAGCCGGGCGTTTGGACGACGCCCTGCCATTGGCTGAGCGCGCCTCGGCGCTCGCCCCGGCTGACGTCGCGTTGCGCATCAAGCTGCTGCTCATCAGGACCTGGGCCTGTGACTGGCGTCATCGCGATGAGGATGTGCTTTTACTGCGAGGAATTCTTGAGCGTTGCGCCGTGCGAGCGGACGATCCATCGGGGCCTACATCGGGCGCAACATCGGGCGCAACATCGGGCGCAACATCGGGCGCAACATCGGGCGCAACATCGGGCGCAACGTCGGGCGAGCTGCGCGCCGGCGGTCCCGGCCATGCGATCCCTGCGGGGCTCAGCCCCCTGACCACTTACGAATATCCGCTGCCGCAGGCGCTGCGCGACACATTTACGCGGCGCTACGCGGAGGACATTCGTCGCAGCGTCGGTGTCGCGCTTCCCGCCGCGAACCGCCGGGGACCTGCCGGCGGTGTACGGCTGCGCCTGGGTTATCTCTCGGCCAATTTCAACAGTCATCCGATGATGCACCTGCTGGGAAGTTTTTTCGGATTGCACGACCGGAGTCGTTTCGAGGTCTTCGGCTACTCCATCGGCAACGCTGATGGCAGCGAGTATCACCGGCGAGCCGTGGCATCGATAGATCGCTTCGTCGACCTGCGCCGCCTGTCCACTCGCGATGCCGCGGCGCGAATACGAGAGGACGGGATCGATATACTCATCGACCTGATGGGTTTTACCTTCGATGCGCGGCCGGAGATTCTTGCGCTAAGGCCCGCGCCGATTCAGGTGGCGTGGCTGGGTTACCCGGCATCGACCGGACCCGGCCTGAACGACTACGCGATCGTCGATCGCGTGGTGGCGCCGAAGGAGTCGGCCGGCCAGTTCTTCGAGAAGCTGGTGTGGATGCCGCATGCCTACCAGGTCAACGATCACCGGCAGGCGATTGCAGCGGACGTTCCATCCCGGGGTGAACTCGGGTTGCCTGTGTCCGGTTTCGTCTTCGCGTGTTTCAACCATGTACGAAAGATCGAACCCGACGTATTCGGCCTGTGGATGCGCATCCTGTTCCGGGTTCCGGGCAGTGTCCTGTGGCTGTATGGCAGCAATGCGACGGCCTGCGACAACCTCAGGCGCGAGGCGGTTCGCCTGGGCGTCGGTGGCGAGCGCATTATCTTTGGCGCGACCATGGCCAAGCCCGCGCACCTGGCACGACTGTCGCGGGCTGATTTGTTTCTAGACACCTTTTCCTACAACGCGCATACCAGCGCATCCGATGCCTTGTGGGCTGGCGTGCCGGTCGTCACGAGGCCGGGGGACGCTTTTCCTGCGCGGGTGGGGGCAAGCCTGGTATCGGCGGTTGGTCTTCCCGAACTGGTGTGTACCAGCGAGCTGGCCTATGAGGCACTGGCCGTGCGCCTGGCTTGCAACCCTGATGAGCTTTCGCGCATGCGCGCCGTGCTGGTTCCACGTGAGCGACTGCCGCTGTTCGATACGCCTCGATTCACCCGCGACATTGAACGGGCATTCGAGACCCTGTGGCAGCGTTACCTGGCCGGGGAGGCAGCAGAGTCATTCTTGGTGGGCCAGCCATTGCCGTAGGTCGGGCACGCATTGCAGTCCCAGGCGTAGTCTAGCGGGGGCAAAAAAAAGCCCCTCCGAAGAGGGGCTGTTGCAGCAACTGGCCGGATTAGCGGCAGGTTGCAGGCAGGTACTTCGAAGGCGTGCCGACGCAGGACCAGGTCAGTGCGCCACCGGTTGCCGTGGCGGGCGTCATGGTGATGGTGATGGCCGCGCCAGTGGACGTGCTGGCCGAGCTGCCCAAGATGGTGATCGTGCCGGCGTCGGTGACGCTACCGCCAGAGATCTTGCCGACAACGTTGACGGTGAGTCCAACGCCCATGGATGCCGAGCCGCCCGGATCCGTCTGGTACTTCTCCGAGATCGAGGTACGGAAACCGGAGGCGGCGAGGATCAGCTCGGACGCTTTGGCGCGGATCGTGTAGTCCTGATAGGCCGGCAATGCGACTGCAGCCAAGATGCCAATGATCGCAACGACGATCATCAGCTCGATCAGCGTAAAGCCCTTATGGATTGTCTTCATGAACTCCCTTTATATGATTGCGCGATTGCGCACTTATAGTTTGAGCAAGGATCGGGCCGGGGGGGTCTGATGCGAGTAATACATTTATATATTAAAAATCAAATAGATACAGCAACACAAGCAGGCGTATTTATACGTGACGTGGCTGGCTGGGTGATCAATTGCGTCACCTAGCGCCTCGATTGATCAGCTGGGGCACTTGGCCGTGGGCGGAGGCGTGCCCGGCGAGGCCGCCGATGCAGAGGTCTAGCGGGCCGGGATTTGAACGCGGAGCGTGCTGCTATAGGCGCGATCGAGGCGGTCCTGGAGCGAGCTCACACCGTCGGTTGCGCTCAGGGCTGGACGCCCTTCGTATGCGTACAGCTTGTCGAGCAGCACGATTTCATAGACTGCACCAAGGGCCAGGAACAGGCCCAGCATGGCTGCCCACGAGAGGTTTTTCTTGCACGCACTCAAACGCGCGATGAAGCCGCAACCGGTGATGGACAAGCCGACCAGAACATTGGGGAACCAGTTGCGCGGCATGGGTGGACCCACGTCGAACGGCACACTGCTGAAACCCATGGCCGCGACCAAGGCATCGATGATGACCAGGCTGCCATAGACGCTGATGAGTGTCCCGAGAGTAGCCATGCCGGCTACGATTCTTGCCGATTCAACTTGGCCTGCTTCGAGCGTGCTTGCCGCCATCTTCAGTTCCCTCCCAGGACAGGACTGACTTGCGGGGATGCGGATTGTCCACCGTCATGGCCGAGGGTGCAACCCCGTGAGGTCATAGGTTGCACAATCGCACGACCGTACGCGATTAGGATATCCGGAAGTCGGTCCTACGGTCGAGCGCGGAATTGGTCGGGGAGCTAACTAATCCGGGCTGGCGCCCAGATTGCGGCCCGCATTTATGCGCAACCACATGAAAAAACTAGGGTTATTATGGAAGACGACGCAGGTCCAGGGTCATCGGAAAGGCATGATTCACGGGCTCCCGGGCGACTTCCATGGGCCCAGGCGTATGCCCGTGCTCCCAGAAACGGGCGAAACGGCGTGCTTCGGCTTCATTGGCATTGACGGGATAGGTGTCGTAATTTCTCCCACCCGGGTGCACCACGTGATAGGTGCAACCGCCGATGGAGTGCTTGTTCCAGGTGTCGACGATGTCGAACACCAGCGGTGAATGGATGCCGATGCTCGGGTGCAGGGCCGAGGGCGGATTCCAGGCGCGATAGCGGATGCCGGCTACGAATTCGCCTTGAATGCCGCTGGGTGCAAGCGGTGCGGCACGGCCGTTGCACGTGACGATGTGGCGTGTGCCGATCATGCCCGAAACTTTGATCTGCAGGCGCTCGACCGATGAGTCGACATAGCGCGCCGTGCCTCCGGCTGATATCTCCTCGCCCATGACATGCCAGGGTTCGATCGCCTGGCGCAGCTCCAGTTGAACCCCTTCATAGACGACCGAGCCGTAGCGAGGAAAACGGAATTCGAGAAAGGGCGCGTACCACGCATCGTCGATGGCATAGCCAGCCGAGCGCAGTTCACGCAGCACATCGCGCAGGTCGTTCTCGATGAAATGCGGCAACATCCACCGATCATGCAGCGCGGTGTCCCAATACACGAGGCGGCCCTGATAGGGGGTCCTCCAAAAGCGCGCCACCAGCGCTCGCAGGAGCAGCATCTGGGCGAGGCTCATCTGCGGGTGCGGCGGCATCTCGAAGGCGCGAAATTCCAGCAGGCCCAGTCGTCCGGTGGCGCCATCGGGCGAGTAGAGCTTGTCGATGGAAAACTCGGCGCGATGGGTGTTGCCGGTTAGGTCCACCAACAGGTTGCGCAACAGCCGGTCCACCAGCCAGGGTTTGGCGCTTTCCTCGCCCGACTTCAGCATGAGGTCCATCTGCTGGAAGGCGATCTCCAGTTCGTAGAGATTGTCGTCGCGCGCCTCATCGACCCGCGGTGCCTGGCTGGTCGGCCCGACGAATTGTCCGGAAAAGATGTAGGACAGCGCGGGATGGTTCTGCCAGTAGGTGATGAGGCTCTTGAGCAAATCGGGGCGGCGCAGGAAAGGGCTGTCGGCCGTCGTCTTGCCGCCCAGCGTGACATGGTTGCCGCCACCGGTGCCGGTGTGGCGCCCATCGAGCATGAACTTCTCGGTGCCCAGTCGGCACTGGCGCGCATCGGCGTAGATGGCGTTTGTGTTCTCCACCATCTCCGCCCAGCTGTGCGCCGGGTGGATGTTGACTTCGATCACGCCCGGGTCGGGGGTAACCGCGAGCACCTTTAGGCGTGGATCGACGGGGGGCGTGTAACCCTCCAGCCGCAGAGAAAACCCCAGTTCTGCCGCGGTGACTTCAATGGCAGCGACAAGATTGATGAAGTCCTCGGCACGCTTGAGTGGCGGCATGAATACGTACAGCCGGCCCTGGCGGACCTCGATGCAGAGCGCCGTGCGGATCACATCGCGGGGAGCGGGCTGCCCCTTGCGTGGCGCAAGCGGTCCGCGCGTGTGGCGTTTTTTCTCGACCTGTTCATGGGCATTGTGCAGGTCGCTGCGTTCGGAAAACGGATCGCGGTCGTGCTCGGCTTCGGCATCGCCGGGCTGGACCTCGGGAAGGGACGTCAAGGGCAGCCGTACCCCCAGGGGCAGGGTGCTGGCGAGCAGGAACAAGCGCTCGCGCTTGAGCGGCCACGCGGAGCTCTCCCATGTCGTCTCCGTGTCGTCCCCGGTACTTTTTGACGCGCCCGATTCCTGTGCGCGCGCCCGTAGCGGCAGCACGTAGCCCGCCATTTGCTCCAGTCCGCGCTCGAGCACGCGCAGCACGCGACCGCGCTCTTCATGTTCAGAAAGTTTCGCCGTGACAGGGTCGATGTTGATGGGCAGGTTGTGCTCTCCGTACAGGACCGGCAGCGGGTCCTCAAAGGCGGGAATGACGTGTTCCGGTGCGAGGCCAAGCCTCGCAGCCAGCGCGGCTGCAAAGCGCGTGGCATCCGTGTTGGCGATCACGGATCGGTCAGATTCACGCGCGATGCGCGAGGTGTCCTTCCAGAGCGGCGCGCCATCGGCGCGCCAGACGATGGGCAGCGCCCATCGCGGCACGGGCTCGCCCGGGTACCATTTGCCCTGCGTGTACATGAGCAGGCCGCCCGGCGCGAAGCGATTGCACAGCCGCCACGCCAGCTCCTCGGCCAGCTTCCACTTTTCGGGGGAAAGCGCGGTGATGCTCCATTCCGGCCCGTCCATGTTGTCCACCGACACGAAGGTGGGTTCGCCACCGTGCGTCAGGCGTACATTGCCGGCATCGAGCTCCGAGTCGATCTGGTGGCCGAGCGCATCGATGGCCTGCCACTGGATGTCGGTGTAAGGTCGCGTGACGCGCGGGTCCTCGTGGATGCGCGTCACCGTCATTTCAAATTGGAGTTCCGACTCGCAGGGGTCGGTGAAGCCGGTGACTGGTGCGGCGCTGGACGGAAACGCGGTGGAGGCCAGCGGAATATGACCTTCTCCCGCGAGCAACCCGGACGTGGGATCGAGTCCGACCCAGCCGGCACCGGGAATATAGACCTCGGCCCATGCATGCAGGTCGGTGAAGTCGGCAGACGGGCCTGAGGGGCCCTCCAGAGGTTTCACATCAGCGGTAAGCTGGACGAGGTATCCGGAGACGAAGCGCGCGGCGAGTCCCATGTGGCGCAGGATCTGCACCAGCAGCCAGCCGGTGTCGCGGCAGGAGCCCTGGCCGACCTCGAGCGTCTTGTCCGGGGTCTGGATGCCTGGCTCCATCCGCACGAGGTACCTTATCTCCGACTGCAGGCGCTGGTTGATCAGCACCAGGAAATCGACAATCTGCATCCCCGGCTTGAAGCCGCTTTTGCGAAAGCCCTCTAGCCATTTCGCGAATAACGGACCCGCGGCCTCCCGCACGAGGTAAGGCGCCAGTTCAGTCGCCATCTGCTCCGGATACGGAAAGGGGAACGTCTCCGCCCAGGCGTCGACGAAGAAATCGAAGGGATTGATCACCGTCATGTCGGCGACGACGTCGACGGCGATCTCCAGCACCCTGGAAGGCTCCGGGAACACCAGTCGTGCGATGTAGTTGCCGTAGGCGTCCTGCTGCCAGTTGATGAAGTGTGCCTCGGGCTTCACCTGCAACGAGTAACTGTGTATGGGCGTGCGGCAGTGTGGCGCCGGGCGCAGCCGCACTTCGTGGGGTGACAGCGCAACGGCGCGGTCGAACTGGTAGCGCGTGACATGGTGCAGGGCGACGCGAATGGTCATGGCATAGCCCTATGGCTCTGCTGCGGGCGGGAGCCGCGCGCCGGGAGGGCTATTTGAAGATCTGGCCCTGGAACTGCTGCGACGTGCTGCCATCCTCGTTCCATTGCGGATCGGGAAGTTGCGAGAAAACGCGGCGCAGGCCTTCTCCCCATTGCGTGTGGATCATGGAGAAGTAGGCGTCGGACTCGGTAATGCGTCGTTGCAGGCTGAAGCGGAGCTGGTCCCGCGCGTACATGGCCATGTCGATGGGCAGGCCCACCGATACGTTGGAGCGCATGGTCGAGTCGAAGGACACCAGTACGCACTTGGCCGCCTCCATCAGGGTCGAGTTGGGCTTGATCACCCTGTCGATGATCGGGCGACCGTACTTGGTCTCGCCGATCTGGAAGAAGGGGGTCTCGGGCGTCGCCTCGATGAAGTTGCCTTCCGAGTAGAGGAGGAAGAGCCGCATGCGCTCGCCCTTGATCTGCCCGCCGATGATGAACGAGGCATTGGAGTCGATATTGTTTTGCTGCAAGTAGGCGCCATCGCGTTTCCTTACCTCGCGCAGGTTCTCCCCGAGCAGCGACGCCACGTCGAAGAGTGACTGCGTGGCCCAGATGTTGCCGTGCGGATCGTCGTGACGGCTCTGCAGTTCGAGCAGGTTCAGCGCATTCTGCGTGACCGACAGGTTGCCCGAGGTCATGATGGCGATGGAGCGATCGCCCGGTCGCTCGAAGACTTTCATCTTGCGGAAGGTCGACACGTGATCGACGCCGGCGTTGGTGCGTGAATCGGAGGCGAATACCATGCCCGATTCCAGGAGGATGCCGACGCAATAGGTCATCTACTGGAGATTCCTGAACGTGAAGCTTAAAGCATAGAGGAAAGTCCCGGTTGCCGCAATCGACACGCGGGTGTTTTGGCGAAAGCGACGCGGGTTCGTCGCAATGCGTCGGTCGTTCCTTCATGCGCGTGGACTGTGTCAACTGTAGTCGGGAGCGAGGAAGTGCTTGTTGATTTCGGTATTGAGTGCGTCGATCTTGTCGAGGAAGTCCATCAGGTATTGATGCAGGCCCAGGTCGAAGATCTGCTGCGGACGTTCATAGTGGAGTCGCGCATGGATTTCGCCGGCGAGGCGCTCTGGCTCGCGTCGCTCGGCCTCGGATAGCCCCTGCAGTATTTCGTAGATGTCGTTCATGCAGGCGTGCAGGCTGCGCGGCACGTCCTCGCGAAGGATCAGCAGCTCTCCAATCCGGAATGGCGTGATGACGTCGCGATAGACCTTGCGGTAGGACTCGAAGGTGCCCAGGGAGCGCAGCAGGGAGCCCCACTGGTAGTAGTCCACCGCGCCGCCGACGTCGTCGATGGACGGCAGCAGCGTGTGGTATTTCACGTCGAGGATGCGCGCCGTGTTGTCGGCGCGCTCGAGGAAGGTGCCCAGTCGTATGAAGCTGAAGGCCTCATCGCGCAGCATGGTGCCGAAGGTGACGCCGCGAAACAGATGGGACCGGTTCTTGACCCAATCGAAGAAATTGCTGACCCCGCGCGCGTCGATGGTCGCGTAGTCTAGGGTGCGCATCTCCAGCCAGGTGGCGTTCAGGCTCTCCCACATTTCCGAGGTGGTGGCCCCGCGCTGGCCGCGCGCGTTCTCGCGGGCGCGCTGCAGCGAAGAGTGGATGGAGGTCGGATTGCTCTGGTCGAACACCATGAACTGCATCACGCGCTCGGCGTTGAGCTCGTTGTGCTTGGCGTAATACTGGCTGGCAAGCCCGGTGATGACCAGGGGCACCGCCCAGGGTTCGGCCCATTTTTCGCCGGCCTCGATGACGCGGTATGGCAGGAGCGCGAGGCGGTAGGTGACATCCAGCATGCGCGCGGTATTCTCGGCGCGCTCAATGTGGCGTGACATCCAGAACAGGTCGTTGGCGGTGCGGCTCAGCATGTCGCACCCTGCATGGTCGATTGAGTATTCATGCTTCCAGTACCCATGTGTCCTTGGTGCCGCCGCCCTGCGATGAATTGACCACCAGCGAGCCTTCCTTCAACGCCACGCGCGTGAGGCCGCCGGGGACGATGCGGGTTTCCTTGCCCGAGAGTACAAAGGGTCGCAGGTCCACGTGTCGCGGGGCAATGCCGCTGTCGACGTAGGTGGGGCAGGTGGACAGCGCCAGCGTGGGCTGGGCGATGTATTTCTCCGGGCTGGCAATGATGCGATCGCGAAATTCCGCGCGCTGGCTGGCGGTGGCGGCAGGCCCCACGAGCATGCCGTAGCCGCCGGATCCGTGGACTTCCTTTACAACCAATTCGGGCAGGTGATCGAGCACGTAGTGGCGGTCTTCGGCCTTGCGCAGCTCCCAGGTTGGCACGTTCTTGAGGATGGGCTCTTCGTCCAGGTAGAACTTGATCATGTCGGGGACATGCACGTACATTGACTTGTCGTCGGCGATGCCCGTGCCCACGGCGTTGGCGAGTGTCACGCGCCCGGCGCGGTAGGCTTCCATGAGGCCGGGCACGCCTAGCATGGAGTCGGGACGGAAGGCGCGCGGGTCGAGGAAATCGTCATCGATGCGCCGGTAAATGACATCGACGCGTTTCGGGCCGCGCGTGGTGCGCATGTACACGGCGCTGTCGCGCACGAACAGGTCCTGTCCTTCCACCAGTTCGATGCCCATCTGCTGGGCGAGGAAGGTGTGCTCGAAGTAGGCTGAATTGAACGCGCCCGGCGTCAGCAGCGCCACCGTTGGATCGACCACCCCGAGCGGGGCCACCCCGCGAAGCGTCTCGAGCAGGATGTCAGGATAGTGTTCCACCGGCTGGATCTGCTGGCGCGAAAACAGTTCTGGGAAGAGCCGCATCAACATCCTGCGGTTCTCGAGCATGTAGGACACGCCGGAGGGAACCCGCAGGTTGTCCTCCAGCACATAGAACTCGCCGGGGCCGGTGAACACGATGTCCACGCCGGTGACATGCGCATAGGTATCCCCGGGCACGTTGAGGCCCTGCATGAGGGGGCGGTACTGGGCGTTATCCAACACCTTGGCCGAGGGGATCAATCCCTGCTTGAGAATGGCCTGGCCGTGATAGATGTCGTGCAGGAAGTGATTGAGTGCCTTTACGCGCTGCACGAGGCCGCGCTCGAGAAGTTGCCAGTCGGCGGCGGGGATGATGCGCGGGATGATGTCGAAGGGGATCAGCCGCTCGCCGCCGGCCTCCTCGCCATACACCGCGAAGGTGATGCCCAGGCGATGGAACATCACCTCGGCTTCGTTGCGCTTTTGCGCCAGCCGGTCCGGCGGCATGGCGTTCAGCCAGTCGCAATAGCTGCGGTAGTGCGGCAGGACATTGCCGCCCGAGCCATTGAGGCCGCGCATTTCGTCATAGATGGTTCTGCTCATTCGTCCGGCCATCCTGCTGCAAGGGGTGTTTGCTTTAACTTCGCGTTTTCTCAAATTGTGGGGGCCGTTCCATGGTCTGGAGCTTGGATACGACCACCCTGCCGGTAACTAAAGCAACGCCCGTGCCGGAGCAGGCTTTGGCATGGCTTTTCAGATTTTCGATGCCGCCACTGCTGCAGTCCCGTCCATCGTGCACCTCATCGGTGAAGTTCGCGATGAGGGGCGCACCTCGGTGGTGCTGTCTGCCGCAGTTTGGTGCGTCGGATCGGGCGGGTGTCGCTGGCTGTCGTGGCAATGTGTTCTGGATATACTCGCGGCCTTCAACATTCGGAAAGATTGCCATGACCGGAGTCCCGCGCCAGTCCAGTGTCAATTGCATTACCCCCAGCGGATTTCACCGCATGGCGTACGTGGAGTGGGGCGATGCAGCCAACCCGAGGGTGCTGATCTGTGCGCATGGCCTGTCGCGCACCGGTCGCGATTTCGACACGCTGGCGCGGGCACTTTCGTCGCAGTATCGGGTGGTTTGCCCGGATGTGGCGGGTCGTGGTGAGTCCGAGTGGTTGCGCAATCCCATGGAATACGTGGTGCCGACCTACGCCGCCGACATGGTTACGCTGATTGCGCGGCTCGGGGTGGAGGAAGTTCACTGGGTCGGCACGTCGATGGGCGGCATCATCGGCATGATGCTGGCCGCCATGCCGGGCACACCGATCACGCGCCTGGTGCTCAACGATGTCGGCCCAGTGGTGACTGCGGTGTCGCTCGCGCGCATTCGGGAATATATCGGGAAAGCGCCACGCTTCACGGATATGGCTGCGGCTGAGCGGTACGTTCGCGCTGTCAGCGCGCCGTTCGGGCCGCACAGCGACGCGCAGTGGAGAACGTTGACCGGAAACGTCGTTCGGCGCGATCCGGACGGGCAGTTCCGCATGCATTACGACCCGGCCATTGCGGCGCCCGACGCTGCCTCAGTCCCTGGCAAGGACATCGTGTTGTGGCCGTATTACGATGCCATCGGCTGCCCCACGCTGCTCGTGCGGGGTGCGGTATCGGACCTCTTGACCCGTGACACGGCGATGGCGATGACCCATCGCGGGCCGAAAGCGAAACTGGTTGAATTTTCCGGCGTGGGTCATGCGCCAACGCTGATGCAAGAGGACCAGGTCGCTGCAGTAAATGAGTTTCTTATTGATAACAAATAGGTGATTAGCTCAAGTCATACCGGTATCAAATTGTCAATTCGATAATAATTATATGGCCTTACCCGATCCGGCTGCCAAGTCAGAAAATCCCGAATGCAATGCCCGCCGCGAGCGTTGCGCCAAGCTCCCGCGCGGCCTCCACCTGCTCGGGCGTGTTGACCTTGCGCGCGACCACCGGTTCGCACGCCTTCTTCAGTTTCAAGCCGGTGCAGATGCGATCGATGTTGAACACCGCGCCGCTGCCGTCGTTTCCGGCGCACACGAACACCGCGTAGGGCTTGCCGTTGACCTTGTTCTCGCAGGCGTAGAAGGTCCGGTCGAACAAGTCCTTGAGCGCCCCGGACATATAGCCGAAGTTCTCCGGCGTGCCGAAGAGGATGGCATCCGCTGCGAGCAGGTCATCTGCAGTGGTGTCGAAGGCGCGCTTCAACGTGGTCTCGGTTTCCTCGACCCCGCGCGCGCCGTCGAGCGCCGCCTGGGCGAGTTCGGTCGTGCGCGAACCCTGGGTGTGATACACGATCAGGAGCTTCTTCAACGTGCGCCCGGTTGCGAGCAGTCAGCTGGCGGGGGTGAGCGTCCCGGCAGGGTCCTGCCGGTAGTAGGCGGTCAGCTGTGCATACAGCTCGGGCCAGTCTCGCGCGAGCACAGCCGATGACGTGAAGAACATCTCGCTCATGACGGCAAAGAATTCGGCAGGGTGCTCGGATGCATAGGGGTCGACGATGGTCGGTTCGCCACGATCGACCTGGCCGGTGAAGCGCTGGAAGGCGGCGTGCAATGCGTCCTGCCATTGGGGGCGGTCCATGTCTGAGCGCGGCAGTGGAAAGCCCTCGTCGTCGGCGCCGGACATCGCGAGCTTGTGCGCGAATTCGTGGATGACCACGTTGTAACCGGCGAAACTGCCGCTGGAGGCGTCGCGCCAGGACAGCACCACCGGCCCGCCATCCCATGCCTCGCCGGATACTCCCTCTTGAAAGCGGTGCACCACACCGTTCTCGTCCATCTCCTCGTGTTCGATGATGAACTCATCAGGGTATACGACGACGCCCACCCAGCCAGCGTAGGCATCCATGCCAAGGTTAAGGATGGGCAGGCAGGCCTGGACCGCAATGGAAAGGCAGATGTCGTCGTCGATTGCAAGTCCCCCCGCGCCGTGCAATTCCTTTTCGTCGAGGAAGAGGATGGCCAGTTCGCGCAGTCGCGACAGTTCATCGGCCGTCAGTCCGCGTAGAAAGCGCAGGCGACCGACCACGCGCAGCCACAGTGCGGCATCGATCTGCGTGTTGGCGAGGGCGCGCTTGCGGCGCCAGGATTTCAGGAAGGCCATTCGCGCATTATGAGGCTTGGCGAGGTTCTCTGAATACCGGTAGACGGTGCAAAGGCGCGACTCCGGGCGCGCCGCGGCGCTGGCGAATGGTCCTTGCGCATTCATTGATAAACTGCGGTGGCGACTGGAGCCAAGTCCAGTGGTTTTTCTGGAGGGGAAATGGCGGGAATATCTGCAATCGGCGCGTACATACCGCGCCTGAGACTATCACGCAAGCTCATGACCGAGGCCAACGCCTGGTTCAATCCGGGGCTGAAGCCCTACGGGAAAGGCGAGCGTGCAGTCGCCAATTGGGACGAGGACGTCGTCACCATGGCGGTGGAGGTGGCGCGGGGCGTGCTGGGCAAGACGGCGGGGACCGGCCCGGGTGCCATCTATCTTGCCAGCACCACGGCGCCGTTCGCCGTGCGCCAGAACGCAGGTATCGTGGCCGAGGCCTTGGGTGCTGCGGGTGCATTGCGCACCATGGACGTGGGCGCCTCGCAGCGCGCTGGCACCACGGCGCTGCTGGCCGCGTTCGATACCGCATTGGCGCGCAAGCAAAGAGTGCTGGTGCTTGCCGGCGAGAAGCGACACAGCCCGGCGGGCAGCGTACAGGAAATGACCTCGGGCGATGCGGCTGTCGCCGTCCTAGTCGAGGAAGGCGACGGCATCGCCCGCCTCGTGGCGCAGCGCTCGACCTCGGTGGATTTCGTCGATCATTACCGTGCACAGGGGCGCGAGTTCGACTACGGCTGGGAGGAGCGCTGGATTCGCGAGGAGGGTTACCTCAAGCTCGTTCCGCCAGTGATTGCCGGCGTGCTGGTCGATGCCGGGGTCTCGGCCGATGCCATTCACCACTTCTGCATGCCTTGCACGCTGTCGCGCGTGCCGCAGGCCGTGGCCAAGAAGGCCGGCATTGCCGATGATCGCGTGCGCGGCAACCTGGACGGGGTTTGCGGTGACACCGGCGCTGCGCACGCGCTGCTGATGCTCGCGCAGGTGCTCGAAACCGCCAAGCCGGGCGAGCGCATCCTCGTGATCGGCTTCGGGCAGGGGGTCGATGCGCTGTTGTTCGAGGTGACAGCGGGTATCGACAAGGCGCGACCCGACACCGTGGCTTCATCGCTGGCTGCGCGCAAGGAGTTGGCGAGCTATTCGCGCTTTCTCGCCTTCAATGACTTGGTGAAACTGGAGCGCGGCCTGCGCGCCGAGGCCGACAAGCAGACGCCGCTCACCACGCTGTACCGCAACCGCGACATGATCCTGGGGCTGGTCGGCGGGCGCTGCGAGCGTTGCGGAACCATCCAGTTTCCCAAGGCGGCGATCTGCGTCAACCCGGCGTGTGGCGCAAGTGGCAGCCAGGTGGATCAGCCGTTCGCCGATTTTCACGGGCGCATCCAGACGTGGTCGGCGGACCAGCTCACCTATTGCCCGGATCCGCCGGCGCATTACGGCATGGTGCAGTTCGACGAGGGGGGGCGGATGACGGTCGATTTCACCGACGTGGATGTCGGTGCGGTGGACGTCGGCATGCCCATGCGCATGGTGTTTCGCATCAAGGAAGTGGATTCGCAGCGCGGCTTCGTGCGCTATTTCTGGAAAGCGGCGCCGGTTTCTGCAGCGATTGCTGCCTGAAGGCTCAGGGAGAAGACAATGGCAACAGGTATTCGTGACAAGGTAGCAATCCTCGGCATGGGGTGCTCGAAGTTCGGGGAGCGCTGGGAGTCTAACGCCGAGGATCTCATGGTCGAGGCCTATACGGAGGCGCTGTCGGACGCCGGCATCGAGACCAAGCAGATCGAAGCGGCCTGGCTGTCCACGGCCTTCGAGGACATCCACGTCGGCAAGTCGGGTGTGCCGCTCGCCATGGCGCTGCGCCTGCCCTACATCCCCGTGACACGGGTGGAGAACTTCTGCGCCAGTGGCTCGGAGGCCTTGCGCGGCGCGACCTACGCGGTGGCCAGCGGCGCCTGCGACATTGCGCTGGCGCTGGGCGTGGAAAAGCTCAAGGACACCGGCTACGGGGGGCTGCCGCAGCGCAGTCGCGGTGCGCTCAATTCCATGTACTGGGCCAACGTTTCCGCCCCGGGAAACTTTGCGCAGATCGCCTCGGCCTACCGCGCCAAGCACGGCGTGGGCAAGGAGGACCTCAAGCGGGCCATGGCGCACATTTCAGTCAAGAGCCATGACAACGCCAGCCTCAACCCCAAGGCGCACCTGCGCAACAAGGTGACCGAAGATCAGGTGCTCAATGCGCCCATGGTGTCCGAACCGCTGGGGCTGTTCGACTGCTGCGGGGTGTCCGATGGGGCCGCATGCGCTATCGTCACTACTCCGGAGATTGCCCGCTCCTTGGGAAAGAAGGACCTCGTCTCGATCAAGGCCATGCAGCTGTCGGTGTCCAACGGCACCGAGGCGCAGCACAATTCCTGGGACGGCTCGTACTTCATGACCGCGCGCATCGCCGCCGGGCGCGCTTACGCGGAGGCCGGCGTGAAGCGTCCGCGCGACGAGATTTCACTGGTCGAGGCGCACGACTGTTTTTCCATCACCGAGCTGGTGACCATGGAGGACCTGCAGCTCTCGCCCGAGGGCGGGGCGGTGCGCGATATCATGGACGGGTTCTACGATCGCGATGGCAAGCTGCCGTGCCAGATCGACGGCGGATTGAAGTGCTTCGGGCACCCCATCGGGGCGTCCGGCCTGCGCATGACCTATGAGCTGTATCTCCAACTGCTCGGGCGCGCCGGCGCGCGCCAGCGCGCCAAGAATCCGGTGCGCGGATTGGTACACAACCTGGGCGGCTTTCCGAACCAGAACGTGTGCTCGATCACCATTCTCGGGCAGCACGGCGCCTAGCCCGGTCATAACCCGAACATATTGTCCGGACAGGAGCGCAATGAAAACTGCAGTCACCGAAATGCTGGACATAGCGCTGCCGATATTCGCCTTTTCCCACTGCAGGGACGTGGTTGCGGCGGTATCGCGTGCTGGGGGATTCGGCTGCCTGGGCGCCGGCTACTTCACCAAGGATCAGCTCGAGGAGGAGTTGCGCTGGATCGACGATCACGTCGACGGCAAACCCTATGGCGTGGACCTCCTGATGCCCAACCGCCACGCGGACCTCGGCAGCGTAAAACTCGACGTCCATTCCGTTCCGCAACAGCAGGTGCGCTTCCTGCGCGAGCTGCTTGATGCGGCGCATGTGCCGCCGCTTCCGCGCACCGAAGCGGATGCAATGATCGAGGCGGAGATTGCGAAGGTCAACATGACGCGCGAAGAGAGTGAAGCGTTGCTCGATGTCGCGCTCAAGCACCCGATCAAGATGGTGGTGAATGCGCTCGGGGTGCCCTCACGCGAGCAGGTGGAGCGGGTGCATGCGCTGGGTATCCGTGTGGGCGCGCTGGTCGGCAGGGTCGAGCACGCGCGCAAACAGCGCGAGGCGGGCGTGGACGTCATCGTGGCCCAGGGCGCCGAGGCGGGCGGGCATACCGGGAACATCAGTTCCATGATTCTCTGGCCGCAAGTCGTGGATGCCGTTTCTCCCACGCCCGTGCTCGCGGCGGGCGGCATCGGCAGCGGCAGGCAGATGGCGGCGGCACTGGCCATGGGGGCGAGTGGTATCTGGTGCGGGTCCATCTGGCTGGGGACAAGGGAAAGCGACCTGCTGCCCGAGGAGAAGCGGGCGCTGTTCGCGGCGAGGGCGGAGGACGCCGTCCAGACCCTGAGCCGTACCGGAAAGCAGTGCCGCGTGCTGCGCAGCAAGCTGACCGAGGCGTGGGAGCAGCCAGGGGCGCCTCCCGTACTGCCGATGCCGTTGCAAACGATCGCAACCATGGAGGCCCGCCTTCGCATTGCGCGCGGCCACGCCAAGGATTTCATGAGCCCGCCCGTCGGGCAGATCGTGCATTCGATGTCCGCTGAGACGACGGTGCGGCAGGTCATCACGGACATGCTGACCGAGTACAGTGATGCCATGGATCGACTGCAGGGAATCATCTCGGATGGTTGAACAGGTACTTCCCCAAGGACATTGCCGGCATTGATCGAGAAGAAAGTGCCGTGGCATGGGGGGCATTGCGTCAAAGCGTCAAGTCGAACAATCACTCAACAGGGAGAACACCATGGCAAAGAAGGAAAAGGCAAAGAAGGTTGATGCAGAACGAGCCGCACCGAAAAAGACATCAACGGGAAAATCGAAGGTCGCAAAAAGCAAGTACAGCGACGTCATCGTCGAGAAAAAGGGCCAGATTGCCTGGATCACGCTCAACCGGCCGGATCGCTACAACGCGGTGGATGCCAACTCCTTTCGTGAGCTCAATCTCGCGTTCAAGGAGTGCGGAGAAGACGGCGGGATCGGCGTGGTGGTGCTCACCGGGGCCGGCGACAAGGCCTTTTGCTCGGGCGGCTTCCTCAAGGACCTCGCCAACTTCGACATCGGCATGGGCCGCAAGCTCTTCAACCATGCTGAGGACCTCATCAACACCATGCGCCGCATCCCGCAGCCCATCATCGGCGCGGTCAATGGCTATGCCGTCGGTGGAGGCAACGAGCTGGTGATCGCCTGTGACCTGGCCATCGCCGCCGACAACGCCAAGTTCGGCCAGACCGGCCCACGCATCGGCAGCTCCCCCATCTTCGGCGCCAACAACCTGCTCGCCATGACCATCGGCGAGAAGCGGGCGCGGGAGGTCTGCTACCTGAACCGCCTCTATACGGCCCAGCAGGCCTACGACATGGGCTGGGTGAACAAGGTGGTGCCACTGAAGGAACTCAAGAAGGAGGTGACCGCGTGGGCGGAAGAACTGCTCGATCGCAGCCCGGCCTATCTCGAGATCACCAAGATCAACTCAAACGTCTGGTGGGACATGCTGCAGTCGGCCAACGAGCATGCCAAGCAAGTGCTGATCCGGCTTGCGGGCGGACCGGAGATGACCGAAGGGGCGAGCGCCTTCATGGAGAAGCGCAAGCCGAACTTCAGGCAGTTCAGGAAATCCTGACATCTTTACACTAGAGTCAAAGCCTCACTGATTCAAACGTAATAAATACTGACATAAAAAAGCCGCCCCGGTTTACACCGGAGCGGCCCTTGCCAGCGCTTGCAGCGTCCTAGTTCAGCGCGCGCGCATACAGCGCCGTCAGTTCCGTCCAGTGCCGCTCTGCCGCATCCTTGTTGTAGATGGGGAAGTCGGTCTGTGTCCAGCCGTGCAGGGCGCCTTCGTAGATCTCGCACTTGTGCGCAACCTTGGCGTCGGTGAGGGCCTTTTCCATCAGCACGGCCATCTCCGGCGGGTAGGAGTTGTCGTTGACCGCGCCGGCGACATAGATGAAGCCCTTCATCTTCGGCGCGAGCAGGTGCGGGCTTGTGGGCGAGGTCGCGTCAGCGATCTTGCCGCCGTGGAAGCTCGCTGCTGCAGCGATGCGGTCCGGGTAAAGGCCCGCGGCCGTTAGTGCCATGCCCCCGCCCATGCAGTAGCCGGTGGTGCCGATCTTCTTGCCCAGGATGTCCTTGCGCGTGTCGAGGTAGCTGATGAACGCCTCGGTGTCGCGTCCGGCCTTCTCGTTGTTAGTGGTGCTGAACAGGTGGCCGATCGCCTTCATTACGTCGCCCGAGGCAAATACGTCCTTGGGGACCAGGGGGTCATATTTTCCGTAGCGGTAGAACGTGTCGGGCATCAGCACTACGTAGCCGTATTTCGCCAGGCGCTCGGCCATGTCGAGGATGGCGGGGCGGATGCCCAGGCCGTCCATGAAGAAGATCACAGCGGGGTAGGTCTTGTTGTCGTCTGGACGGAATACGGTGGCGGGGCAGACGCCGTCCTTGGTTTTGATTTCTATTTTCTCGCGGCTCATCGGGAGGTTCTCCTCATGGTGGTGGGAAAGTGCTGGTTGAAGCAAGGCTGCGGCGCGTAGCGGGCTCACTCGGGCCCTTCCGATCGCAGCGTGCGGCAGAAACCATACCAGAATCCGCACTTTGCCGGAGCAGGATCGTCGGTGCTGCCGCCACCCGGTGACATAATGAAGCCATCGGGTTGCTGCTGTTGCCTGGCAGGCATGCCATAGTACGGCGATAGGGTTCGGACAGGGCGCGCATCGGATGAAGGCGGGGACATCACTGGTGGAAGGGGGAGGAAAGGGGCACGCTGACGAAGCGATCCCGCCGCTGCCGGCGGCGCTTACGGTAGACCTCTCCGAGGCAGATCGATCGCTGGTCGAGCGCGCACACCACTTCGCGATGCAGGCCTACGCGGACAAGTTGCTGGGCACGGGCGAGCCGGCCATGGCGCACGCGCTGGGACTTGCCGGCAACATCGCCGCACTCAAGCTGGACGCGGACACCATCGCTGCCGGGCTGCTGTTTGCCATTCCGACCTATGCCGAGCATGGCCAGGACAAGTTGGAGGCGTCCTTCGGTCCGTCGATCGCCGCGCTGGTCGGCGGCATCACGCGCCTGAATGCCCTGCGGGTGGTGACGCGCAGCGTGGCTCTCGAAGCTGCAGCCGCCAAGGGTGGCAAGGGGAACAAGAGCACAGCCGGCGGCGAATCGCAGGTCGAGATCCTGCGCAAGATGCTGCTCGCCATGGTGGAGGATATCCGGGTGGTGCTGCTGCGGCTTGCCAGCCGCACCCAGACCCTGCGCTACCTGACCCGCGCGCCTGACGAGGTTCGACAGCCGGTGGCGCGCGAGACGCTCGACGTCTATGCGCCGCTCGCCAACCGGCTGGGCGTGTGGCAGTTGAAGTGGGAGCTGGAAGACCTGTCGTTCCGCTTCCTCGAGCCCGCAACCTACAAGCGCATCGCCTCGCAGCTCGACGAGCGGCGCATTGAGCGCGAACAGATGATCCTGGAGGGCATGGATAGCCTGCGGCGGGAGGTGGAGGCGGCTGGCATCCGCGCCGAGATCAGCGGGCGGCCCAAACACATTTACAGCATCTGGAACAAGATGCGCGCCAAGTCGCTCGACTTCGCGCAGATCTACGATGTGCGCGCGCTGCGGGTGCTGGTCGAGGACGTGAAGGATTGCTACGCGGTGCTCGGCATCGTGCACAACCTGTGGCAGCCGATCCCGAAGGAGTTCGACGATTACATCACGCGACCCAAGGGCAATTTCTACCGCTCGCTGCACACGGCGGTGATCGGCCCTGACGGGCGCGCGCTGGAAGTGCAGATTCGCACCCACGAGATGCATCGCCATGCCGAGCTCGGGGTGGCGGCGCATTGGCGCTATAAGGAAGGCGGCGGCCCGTCGAAGAAGACCGCGGGCGGCGACCCCTTCGATGACAAGATCGCCTTCCTGCGCCAGGTGCTTGCCTGGCGCGACGAGGTCGTGGATTCGGCCGACTGGGTGGAGCAGTTCAAGCATGCGGCCCTCGACGAGACCGTGTACGTGCTCACGCCGCAGGGCCGCGTGCTCGACCTGCCGGCCGGTTCCACGCCGGTGGATTTTGCCTACGCGCTGCACTCGGAGCTCGGGCATCGCTGCCGCGGCGCGCGCGTCGATGGCCACATGGTGCCGCTCGACCGCGCACTGAAGAACGGCGAGCGGGTGGAGATTGTCACCACCAAGTCAGGCGGGCCCTCGCGCGACTGGCTTAACTCCGCGCTCGGATTCATCCGCAGCTCGCGCGCCCGCAACAAGGTGCGCCAGTACTTCAACACCCTGGCACTGGAGCAGACCATTGCCGACGGGCGTGCCATCGTCGAGCGCGGACTGCAGCGCGAGGGGAAGACTGGGCTCAAGCTGGAGGCGCTGGCCGATGCCCTCGGATTCGAATCCGCAGACGAGCTGTTTGCGGCGGTCGGGCGCGAGGAAGTGGGCACGCGAAAGCTGCAAGAAGGCATCCGTGCTGTGGCTGGGGAAAAAGCGGACGAGGTGCCGACGGAGATCGAGCGCGAGCCGGCGCGCGCCCGGCCCGGGCGCGCCGATCGCCACGGGACGGGCGTGCTGGTGGTGGGCGTGGATCGCCTGATGACGCAGCTGGCCAAGTGCTGCCGGCCGGTGCGCCCGGAGCGCATCACCGGCTACGTGACGCGCGGGCGGGGCGTGTCCATCCACCGCGCAGCCTGCCAGAGCCTGGCGCGACTGATCGAGAAGGACCCTGAGCGCGCCATCAGTGCGGAGTGGGGCGCCTCTTCTACGGCTGTCGGTGGTGGGCGTGAGGACGCCTATGCCGTGGACATCATCATCCAGACCGGCGAGCGTGTCGGGGTCCTGCGCGAGGTGTCGGAGGCGCTGGCGCGTGAGCGCATCAACCTGACTGGGGTGAGCACGCTTTCACGAAAGGTCCCCGTGACGACGCAACTTTCTGTGGAGGTGAAGGACATGGCGCAGTTGGGGCGCACGCTGGCGCTGCTGGGGGAAGTTCCCGGCGTCTTGTCAGCGGCGCGTCGCTGAGTCGCCGACACGCCGGCGGTTCAGTCGGCCTTTCGGAAAGGCTTGTCCCGCCATTCGAGCGCCTCCTTCAGGCCTTGCTCGCGGACGATGCGTGAAAACTCGGCGGCTGCGGGTGTCTCGTGGTAGATCGCATCGAATTCGGCGCCTTCCGCGACGCCAGTGCGAAGACCCATGACCTCGAACCAGCGATTGACGACGTGCTTGTGGATGGTCAGCGCGTCCATGGGGACATTGGCGATGCGCTGCGCGAATGCGCGGACGTAATCGTCAAGCGCTTCGGGAGGGAGGGAACGGTTGACCATGCCGATTTTCTCGGCCTCGCGACCGTCGATCATGTCGCCAGTGAAGAGGAGTTCCTTGGCCTTGAGCATGCCGACGCGCATCGGCCACATGCCCAGTGTCTGCGGTATGCCCAGGGCGCGCCCGGCAGGGTGGCCGAACTGTGCGTCGTGGGAGCAGAAGATGAGGTCGCACATGCCGGCGAGGTCGTTGCCTCCGGCCAGGCAATAGCCGTGCACCTGGGCAATGATGGGCTTGCGGTAGTTCCACATTGCAAGCCACCGTTCGATGCTCTTGCGCAGGCGGTCGCGATCCTGGGCGATTGAGGGCGCCGCGCTCGTTCCCCGGTCGGCAATGGATCCGTAGCCATCGATGTCGTACCCGGTGCAGAAGGCGCGTCCGGCGCCCTTGATCACGATGACACGGACGGCATCGTCCCGATCGAGTCCTGCCAGGGCGGATTCAAGGTCGCCGCGAAGGGCGTCATTGATGGCATTGAGTTTCTCCGGGCGATTCAGCGTCAGGGTCGCAACCGGCCCGTCGATGCTGCAAAGAAGACTGTCGCGGTTCATTGTTCGACCTGTGGGGAATGATGGGGCGTGGCTGTGGCCGCGCGACAGTCGGCCGGCAGGAATATGACATGCGCAGCCTGTGGGGTGCATTCTATGCAGATGTGAATTTGGGCGTCAACGCGGAATGGTTGGTGTACCTTTGCTGGACGGCCGCAGGCACCGGGTTCGCTGAATGTCGCCGCGGCTGTTAAGATGCCGGCCACGCAAACATTAAAGGAGGATTTTTCATGCATCGCGTCGTACAACGTTCTATCGGAGTTGCCCTGGCAGCCTTGGCGCTGGGCATCTGCTCCACAGGCGCCCAGGCGCAAAACGTCATCAAGATCGGAGCGCCGTTTTCGCTGAGCGGTCCGTTCGCGGCCTTCGGCCAGGCGGGGTCGGCTGGTGTCGAGATGGCAGTCGAGGAACTCAATCGCCGCGGCGGCATCACGGTGGGTAATACGAAGTACACCGTCCAGATGATCTCGGAGGACACGCGCTCGCAGGTGGCCGATACCGTGTCCATCATGGAGCGACTGACGCGCGAACAGAAGGTCGCTGCCGTGTTCGGCCCCATTGTCGGCGTTCTGTCCACGCCTGGCCAGGAAGTCACGCAGGCGGCGAAAACCATCCACTTCGGGCCGGCGGTGCAGTGGAATGCGCTGATGGGCCGCCCCGACAAGAAGTACCTGGTGCACACGCAGGTCGATGATGACCTTCGGTACGGCGCTTTCGTGCCGATGTTGGTGCGAGAAACCAAGATCAAGTCGATTGCGCTGTTGGGCGTGAACGATGCCACCGCGCGATCCATCATGCCGAAGGTTGCGGCGCTGATGCAGAAGGAAGGCGTCAAGGTGGTTGCCGAGGAGTATTTCGAACGCACCACGACCGATTTCTCGCCCTTCCTCACGCGCATCCGCAGCCAGAAGCCGGACATGCTTTTCTTCGGCTATGGTGACAATTTCGCGGTGTCGATCCTGCGCCAGGGCGTGGAGCTGAACGTTGCGCCGCACTACAGTGCCTTTGCCGGAACTTCGCTCATGGTGCCCATGCAGCAGGCGCTAGGCAAGCCGGTCGACTCCTTCATCGGCATGGTGGCCAACGAGAACCTGTTGCAGCCGCTGCATGACGACGTGACCAAGTGGATCGCCGCTTACAAGGCGAAGTACAACAAGGAACCCACGGGAACGACTGACTGGGCCTTCTCGATGTACGACTACGTGTTCATGTGGGCGCGCGCGGTGCAGCAGGCCGGGACGTTCACCGACGCGGACAAGGTGATCGAGAAGATTCGAGGCACCAACTACAAGGGCGTACTCAATATCAAGATCGACAACCGCGGCCAGGCTGATCATGACTACGACGTGGGCATCGTCCGCGGCGGCAAGCTGTCGTGGCAGCACGTCAACGTCATCAAGTAAAGCTATTTCCTGAAATGATGCCTGCGACCGGGCTCAGCCTGTTTTCGGCTGGCCTGGTCCTGGTGTTTCATGACTGATTTCCTTCAGCAACTCATCAATGGCCTGCTGATCGGCGGCTTGTATGCGCTGGTCGCCCTGGGGATCTCGCTCGTCTTCGGCCTGACCGGCATGGTGAATTTCGCGCACGGCGAAGTCGTGATGCTGGGTGGTTACCTCACGTTCACGCTGACGCAAAAGGCCGGGATCCCGTTTCTCGGGTCGCTGGTGGCCGCATTGCTCGCTGGAGCGGTGCTGGGACTGGCCATGGATCGCAGTACCTTCAAGTACACGCGCGGCACGCCCATGAACGGGCTAGTGATTTCGCTCGGCCTCATCATGATCTTCCAAAGTCTGGCGATGACCATCTGGGGCACCGAGCCGCTCACCATGGACGTTGTGTTTCCCGGGGCCCTGCACCAGTGGGGGCTGTCGCTGTCGATCCAGAAGGCGGTCACGCTGGTGGTCACGGCGGTGCTGATCGCGGGGTTCGGGCTGTTTCTCGTCAAGAGCCGCGCCGGGCGCGCGCTGCGCGCGCTGGCGCAGGAGCCCGAGGCGGCGGTCTACGTCGGCATACCGGTCGAGCGCTACATCGCGCTCAGCATGGCGATTGGCACGGGGCTGGCCGCTGCGGCAGGCGCCATGTTCGCCGCGCTGTTTTCCATCACGCCCTTCGTTGGCACATCGCTCACCGCCAAGGGTTTCATCGTCGTCGCCCTGGGCGGGCTGGGCAGCGCCGCGGGTACCATTGCCGGCGGGCTGCTGCTGGGCATCATGGAGGCGCTTGGTGCTGGCTACATCAGCGCGGCATTCACCGATGCCTACGGCCTGCTGCTTTTCCTGCTGGTGCTGAGCTTCAAGCCGGCCGGGCTGTTCGGTGTGTCGGGTCGGGTGAAGCTGTGAGCGCGCGCGCCCAGGGTCTTGCCCTTTGGATCGTCGTTCTGGCGCTGCTTTTTGCCGTGCCGTCGGTCGTCGGGTTCGATGGTGCGCTGATCAACATCGCCGTCGTCATCGCCATCAACGCCATCCTTGCCTTGTCGCTCGGCCTGCTGTTCGGCTACGCCGGCCAGATGTCGCTGGCGCACGCGGCGTTCTACGGCGTGGGCGCCTACACGGCGGCAAACATTGCGCTGAAGTGGGGCGTGTCCTTCTGGTGGTGCCTGCCGATCGCGGCGCTGGCGGCAATGCTGATTGCCGCGGTGCTCAGTATCGTGGTGACGCGCATGGACGGCATCGTGTTCTCCCTTGGCACTTACGCGGTAGGGGAGATGATCAGGCTGGTGTTCGTCAACTGGTGGCAGGTCACTGGCGGGCCGCAGGGACTGTCGTTTCAGCGCCGGCCCGAGTCGATATTTGGCCTCGACTTCACCACGCGCGGCTCGTTCTACTACATCGTTGCTGCGATCCTTGTGCTGTCCTATCTCGGGATGCGCAAGCTGATGAAGAGCAAGCTCGGCTGGTGGTTCGTCGCGCTGCGCGAGAACCCGGTGCTGGCACAGTCGTTGGGCATCAACGTGCACCGGGCCAAGACCATCGCTTTCATCCTTAGCGCGGGCCTGGCCGGCGTGGCGGGGGTGCTGTATCTCTACAATTTCCGCCATATCTCTCCCGAGGCGTTCTCGGTCTGGGAAAGCATCCTGCTGATCCTGATCGTGATGATCGGCGGGGTCGGAACCATGGCGGGTCCCATCGTCGGCGCGGCGGTGTTCCTTGCGTTGCCCGAAGTGCTGCGCCTGCCGCCAACGGTGCAGCCGGTACTGATCGGGGTGGTGCTGATCCTGGTGGTGGTGCTGTTGCCGCGGGGAGTCGTCGGAACGATCGAGGACTGGCTGAAGGCGCGCCGCGCCAAGGTGCAGGCTGCGCGAAAGGGGGCGGCATGAACGCGCTGCTGGACATCGCGGGTGTCAGCAAGACGTTCGGCGGGCTGCGAGCCGTGAGCGAGGTCAGCTTCACGATCGGCCAGGGAGAACTGGTGGGCCTGATCGGTCCGAATGGTGCCGGCAAGACAACCCTGTTCAATCTCATCACCGGGCACGACAAGCCGGACACGGGACGTATCACCTGGCGCGGCGAGCATATCGAGGGTTTCGCGCCGAACCTGATCGCGCGTCGCGGGCTGGTGCGGACCTTCCAGAACCCCATGGTCTTCGAAAACGTCACCGTCGAAGACAACCTGATGATTGCGCGCAGCGCCCGTTCCGATGATCCGCCGGCGGGCCTGGCCGAGCGTCTGATCGACACTTGCGGGCTGGCCGCCTACCTGGCGCAAAAGCCGGGCAACCTGCCGTACGGCGTGAAGCGGCGCCTCGGCATTGCGCTGGCGCTGACCATCGAACCGAAACTGCTGTTGCTGGACGAGCCTGCCGCGGGCCTGAACCAGGGCGAGCGCCAGGAACTGGTGTCGCTGCTGCGCGCGCTTTGGGCCGGAGGCTTGACGCTGGTGGTGGTGGAGCACGACATGCGCCTGGTGATGGGGCTGTGCCAGCGCATCCTGGTCCTGGATGCTGGTCAGCTGATCGATGACGGCCCGCCGGCGCAGATCCAGGCCAATCCAGAGGTGGCGCGTGTCTACCTCGGCAAAGCGGCGCTGAAAGCGCAGCAGGAAGCAAAGGGCAGCCATGCTGGCCATTGATCGTCTTTCCGGAGGCTATCGGGGCGGCTCGGTGCTGTTCGACGTGTCGCTGTCGGTGGGCGCGGGCGAAATCGTCGCATTGATCGGGCCCAACGGTGCCGGCAAGACCTCGGTCCTGCGTGCCATCTCGCGCACGCTGCCGCAGAGCCGGGGCGCCATCAGCCTGAACGGCGAGGACATCATGCGGCACACCGGCCACCAGGTGGTTGCGCTGGGCGTGGCGCATGTGCCCGAGGGGCGGCGGGTATTTCCGCGCCTGACGGTGCGCGACAATATCGCGCTTGGAGCCTTCGTCCTCGACGATCACGCCAAGACGGCCGAAGCGGTGGCCAATGCCACCGAGGTGTTTCCCGCGCTCAAGTCGCGCCTCGAGCAGTTGGCCGGCACGCTGAGCGGAGGCGAGCAGCAGATGCTCGCCCTGGCGCGCGGATTCGTCTCCAATCCAAAATTGATGCTGCTCGATGAGCCGTCGCTGGGCCTGAGCCCGCGCATGACCGATGAAGTGTTTGCGCTGATCGAGCGCCTGCGCACCGGCGGACGCTCCATCCTGCTAGTCGAGCAGAATGCCATCCTTGCGCTCGAGATTGCCGATCGCGGCTATGTGATCGAAGGCGGTCGCATCGTCACCGAGGGGCGCAGCGCCGAGCTGCGCCGCGCCGAGCTGCTGCAGCAGTCCTATCTCGGTTACGCCGGGTGAGCGCCAGTGCCGGGGCGCGAACCCGAGCATAATCCTGTGACCGGCGTCGCTGCCTAGTCGTCGTGCTCGGTCCCGTGCATCGGTGCGGGGTTCAGGTGTCGAGGGCCTAGGGGGGGATGATGTCCCTGGTTCGGCCGCAGGCCTACCCACTGGAAAGGAAAGTCGCATGAATGCATCCGTAAGATCGATCGCTGCCGGCGAAGCGCCGGCAGGCATGTCCGCCGCGGAGTGGCAGGTGCGCTGCGAGCTGGCCGCCTGCTACCAGCTCACCGACTTGTATGGCATGTCGGACATGGCGGCGACGCATATCTCGGCCCGGGTGCCCGGCCCCGAGGAGCATTTCCTGCTCAATCCCTTCGGCATGCTGTTCGACGAAATCACGGCGTCCTCGTTGATCAAGGTCGATGTCGAAGGCAACGTGGTTTCCGGCGGCACCAGCAAGCAGATGAATTTCGCCGGGTTCGTGATCCACAGTGCCATCCACATGGCTAAGCCGGAGCTCATTTGCGTCATGCACGCCCACACGCGGGCCAACAACGGTGTGGCGATGCTCAAGGAAGGGTTGCTGCCGCTGTCGCAGAAGGCGCTCCTCATGTACCACTACATCCGCTACCACGACTTCGAGGGGGCGGCGCTCAACCTGGGCGAGCGCGAGCGCATCGTCGCCGACATGGGCGAGGACGGGCGCTGCATGATCCTGCGCAACCACGGCGCGCTGACCGTGGGCACGTCGGTCGGCGAGGCATTCTGCTGGATGTACAAGTTGGAGATGGCCTGCCAGCACCAGCTCGATGGCCTGTCCGCGCATCGCGAACTGCAGTTGCTGTCGAAGGAAGTCATCGAGCTCACCAAGGAGCAGGGTCGCAAGCTGTTCATGCCGGGTGGCCCGGCCGAGTGTGGCAAGCTGGAATGGCCGGGGTTGATCCGCAAGCTGGAACGCGATCGCGGCACCTCCTACCGAACATGACCCAGTGGCTCGGACCACAGATTCGCGACAAATTTCAGAGGAGACCCGAATGCGTATTGCTATGAAGACCGGATTGGCGGCACGACGAGCCGCAACGAACGCAGCGCCCCGCATCCGCCTGAGCCGGCTGGTCGCCGCGGGCGCGATGCTTACGATATCTCTCTGGCACCCGACCCATGCCCAGGTGCCGGGAAAACCGCCCTCGGCGGGCACGAATTGGAATGCGGTGCTCGATGCGGCGAAGAAAGAAGGCCAGGTCACGCTGTATTCAGCACTGACAAATCCTGAGATTGAACGCATAGCCACGGGATTCAGAAAGGCATATCCTGACATTCGTCTGGAGTTTCTGCGTGGCCCGAGTGGCGAGCAGTTGACCAAGGTGGAGCAGGAACGCGCTTCCGGCGTGGATGGCGCGGACGTGCTCATTTCCACGGAACTCGCCTGGTTCATCGACCGCGCCAAGGAAGGCCGGCTACTCAAGCCCGCGGGCCCGGCGCTGGCCGGATGGCAGCCCAAGTACATTCACCAGGGGACGGCGATCACGATCGGCTACCAGCCGGTGGTCATTCCCTACAACAAAAACCTCGTCCCGGTGCCGCCCAGGAGTTACCTGGATCTGCTCAAGCCCGAGTTCAAGGGCAAGCTGGGCACCACCGAACTGGCATCCACCTTCCTCATTGCCTGGTATGAATGGCTGGAGAAGAACAACGGCCCGGACTACCTGAAAAAACTGCGCGCGCAGAACCCGAGGCTCTACGTCGGGGCGACGCCGACCGCGCAGGCGATCGCCTCGGGCGAGGTGGGTGTTGCAGCATTCGGGAACACATCGGCCACCAAGGCCATGATGGACAAGGGCGCGCCGGTCGACTTCGTGGTGCCGAGCCCAGCCCTTGGCGTCGAGTGGATGATGGCGGTGCTTGGCTGGAGCAAGCGGCCCAATGCCGCGCTGGTGCTGGCCGATTACGTCCTCTCACGTGAGGGGCAGGGCGTCTGGCACAGCCGCGGCGAGACGGCCAGTCCCTTGCCCAATATCCCCGGTTCGCTGGATGCCTCCAGCGTTTCGTCTTACGACCCAGCTGCCTATACGCCCGAGGTGGTCAAGAAGTATCGCGATTACTGGGGGGCGACTTTCAAGTAGTCGGTGGGTTCGAGGCGGGGGCGCTGCACTCCTGTAACTGCGGGAGCCATGGTTGTCCAAGATCAAAGACTTGGTGAATCGCGGCGTTCAGAATGGCCCGATGATTCTGGAAACCGAACTCAAGCTCGTCTGCGAGCCGGCGGTACTGGGGCGGATCGCCCGCCATCCGGCAGTGCGAGCCGCCAAGCTTGGGCGGGCGCACTCCGAGCACCTGATCAGCCGCTACTTCGATACCCCGGACGGCAAGTTGCGCGCCGCCGGTCTTGCGTTGCGAGTTCGCAGCACGCCGCGCGGCTGGGTGCAGACCCTCAAGGGTGAAGGCAAAGGTTCGGCAGGGCTTTACGAGCGACCCGAGTGGGAGTGGCCGGTGCCCTCGTCCGCGGTTGCGGGTGGTGTGCTTGCCAACACGCCTGCGAGCAAAGCGCTGGGCGGCAAGAAGAACCTCGCCAGGGCGGTGGCGTCCCTGGCGCCGGCTTTCGAAACCGAATTCAAGCGGACCATCCATTCGCTGCGCTTTGCCGATGGCTCGGAAGCGGAGCTGTGTCTGGACCTGGGTGAGGTTCGCGCGTACGTTCGTTCGCAGAAGCGGGTAGAGCCCATCTGCGAGGCGGAAATCGAATTGCGTGGTGACCGTGACGCTGGCGCCGATTTGTCAGCGCTCTATGAGCTGGGTCTGGCTTTGGCTGAGAGCCTGCCGGTGCGGCTGGGTTATTTGAGCAAAGCAGCGCGCGGCAGTGCCTTGTTGCTCAGGCCTGCCCGCAAACCGGCCAAGGCCCTTGCGGTGCCCCTGGACAAGGCGATGGGCTGCGCTGATGCCTTCAGGACCATCGTTGGGGCGTGCATGGCGCAGATGCAGGCAAATGAGGCCGGCCTCCTGGCAGGGCGCGACGATGAGTACCTGCACCAGATGCGCGTGGCTATCCGTCGGTTGCGATCTGCCTTCGCCATTTTTCGCCAGCCCTCGGATGGCAACCGGTTGTCGGCGCAGGCGGCCCAGATGCGTTCACTGGCACAGGCCCTTGGCGTGGCGCGTGACTGGGACGTGTTCTGTGCCGGGACAATCGGGGTCATTGCGCGGGCGTTACCCGAGGTAACCGGTCTGGCCAATTGTTCCCGCAAGGCGAACCGTATTCGCCGTCTGCATGACCGCTCGGGGCGCGAGGCGGTGTTCTCGCCCCAATACACGCGAGGAATGTTGCAACTGGGCCAATTGTTGCCGACGGCTGAGGCACATATCGTCGCCGCGGAGCAGCCGCTACCGGTCTTCGCCGCGCTCATTCTGCAAAAAAGACACCGTCGCCTGCGAAAGCTGGGCGTACGGATGGCGGAATTCACCAGTGAGGAACTGCATCGATTCCGCATCAATGCCAAGAAGCTTCGCTACGCGGCAGAGTTTTTTCATGCGTTGTTTCCGGGGCGTCGAACGCAGTCGTACATTCGCGCCTTGTCGAGGCTGCAGGACGCGCTGGGCGGACTCAATGACGCTGCAAACGCCGAACTCATGGTCGGCGAGTTGTGCAAGCCTGCGCAACCCGATGACGCAACCACGGGCATATTGCGCGGTTGGTTGGCCGCCATGCGCCAGCGGCACTTGGATATCTTGCCGGACGCCTGGCGGAACTTCCACGGCCAGGAACGCTTCTGGAAGCGGCAGCTGCCCGCGCCTGCGCCGGCCGCCCCTTCCAGCCACACGGCGGCATCGGTAGTGTTGCCGGCACCCGATGGTGCACTCGCCGGGAATGCGACGGATTGATGTTGATGAATTCTGAATTGACCAGCATGGGAGGACATGATGTTTGAATCCGCTGAAGTAGGACACAAGGTCGACAAGGCCAAATATGCACGCGAGGAACCGAAACTGCGCGAGGCGCTGCTCAACGCCCAGTTCGATCTTTCCGAGCACGGCAAGTTTCCGGTGCTCATCCTGATTGGCGGTGTCGACGGGGCCGGTAAGGGCGAGACGGTGAACCTGCTGAATGAGTGGATGGATCCGCGGCACATCCGCACCGTGGCCTTCGGCGCTCCATCGGACGAGGAGGCGGAGCGGCCCGACATGTGGCGCTTCTGGCGCGCGCTACCGCCCAAGGGCAACGTGGGCATCGTGTTCGGCTCCTGGTACACGTCGCCCATCGTCGACCGGGTGATGGGCAAGACCGATGACGTCGCCCTCGAGCATGCGGTGGATCGCATCGTGCGTTTCGAGAATATGCTCTTCAACGAGGGCGTGCTGATCCTCAAGTTCTGGTTCCACCTGTCCAAGGAGCAGCAAAAGAAGCGCCTCAAGGAGTTGGAGAAGGACTCCGACACGCGCTGGCGCGTCACCAAGCTCGATTGGGAGCGATTCAAGATCTACGACCGCTTCCGGGCGATTTCAGAGCATACCTTGCGCGAAACGAGCACCAGCAATGCGCCGTGGATCGTGGTCGAGGGGGCTGACGCGCGGTATCGCAGCCTCACCGTGGGCAAGGTTCTGCTGGAGTCGATGAAGAAGCGCCTGGCCGAACGCTCCGCGCCGCGCGAGCCGGTAAAAGCCGCGCCGCTGGTGCCGGTGATGGACAATCTCAAGCTGGTGCGCGACCTTGACATGACGCAGAAGGTCGCCAAGCCGGAGTACGAGAAAAAGCTGGAGAAACTGCAGGGCAGCCTCAACCTGATCATCCGCGACAAGAAGTTCAAGAAGCGCTCGCTGATCCTGGTCTTCGAGGGGTCGGACGCCGCTGGCAAGGGTGGCGCGATTCGCCGCATCACCGGCGCGCTCGATGCGCGGCAGTACTCGGTGACCCCGGTGGCGGCACCCACCCAGGAAGAGCGCGCCCAGCCCTACCTATGGCGCTTTTGGCGATATGTGCCGCGCCTGGGGCGTGTCACTATATTCGATCGCTCTTGGTACGGACGCGTGCTGGTTGAGCGGGTCGAAGGTTTTTGCGCTGAGGCCGACTGGATGCGCGCCTACAGCGAGATCAATGATTTCGAGGAGCAGATGACCGAGCGCGGCGCCATCGTGTGCAAGTTCTGGCTGCAGATCAGCAATCAGATGCAGTTGCGACGCTTCAAGGAGCGCGAGAAGACCAGTTTCAAGCGCTTCAAGATCACCGAAGAGGACTGGCGCAATCGCAAGAAGTGGGACTTATACGAAGGTGCGGTGGCGGACATGGTCGACCGCACCAGCACCGAAATTGCGCCCTGGACGCTGGTCGAGGCCGAGGACAAGTACTTTGCACGGCTGAAGGTGATCCGCACTGTCGTGGAGCGGTTGGAGGCTTCGCTTTAAACGTTCGTCACGATATGAGGGGAGGCTTCCCCTCATGCTCGCCTATACCCAGCGGTGGCAAACCTCATGCTGCAACCGGTTTTTGGGGCCTGCTGCGCCCGGGCGCCGGCGCAGCGGGGCACTGGAAAGTGGTTTGTTGGACCGGAAGTAGGCCGGGTTGCAGGCGATGGCGGGCCCCGGCGCGATTGTGCCGGCCGGGGGAGGTGCAATTGATATAATCTGCCCCCACCCATGCGCATCCTCATCAGCAACGACGACGGCTACTTTGCCCCAGGGATCGCCGCCCTCGCGCAAGCGCTCGCGGCGCTCGGCACGGTCACCGTGGTGGCGCCGGAGCGCGATCGCAGCGGGGCATCCAATTCGCTGACGCTGGATAGGCCGCTCGCCGTGCGCACGGCAGCCAGCGGCTTTCGCTTTGTCAACGGCACGCCCACCGATTGCGTGCACCTCGCCGTTACCGGGCTGCTCGACGAGTTGCCCGACATCGTGGTCTCGGGAATCAATCACGGCGCCAACATGGGCGACGACACCATTTATTCCGGAACCGTGGCAGCGGCCACCGAGGGCTACCTGCTCGGCATACCGTCCATCGCCTTTTCGCTGGCGAGCCGATCGGGGAACCATTTCGATACGGCCGCGCGCGTTGCCTATGATCTCGTGACGCGGTTTCGTGACTACCCGCAGAGCGTACCCATCCTGCTCAATGTGAACATTCCCGACGTCCCTTTTGCAGACCTGGCGGGCACCGAGGTCACGCGACTGGGCCGGCGCCACAAGGCCGAACCGGTGGTGCGCGCACTCAATCCGCGCAATGAAACCGTGTTCTGGGTCGGGCCGGCAGGCGAAGCGGCAGATGCCGGCGAGGGGACTGACTTTCATGCCGTGGCATCCCATCGCGTGTCGATTACGCCGCTGCAGATGGACCTCACGCACCAGCAGCAGATGCCGCTGGTCAGGCGATGGTTGGCCAAATGAGGGTGTGGCCATGACAGCGTCCCGCGTACGCGGCATTGGGTTTACCTCGCAGCGCACGCGCGACCGCATGATCGAGCGGTTGCGAGCCCAGGGCGTCGAGGATGAAACCGTGCTGGCGGCCATGGCGGCGGTGCCGCGTCACCTGTTCGTGGATGAGGCCCTCGCCAGTCGCGCCTATGAAGACACGGCGCTGCCCATCGGCTTCGAGCAGACCATATCGCAACCGGTGGTCGTAGCGCTCATGATTGCGGCCCTGCGCAAGGGACGCGAAGGAAAGCTCGGCAAGGTGCTTGAGATAGGGACGGGTTGCGGCTACCAGGCGGCCGTCCTCGCGCAGGTGGCGACCGAGGTGTATTCCATCGAACGGATTAGCGGCCTGCTCGAGCGCGCACGCGCCAACCTGAGGGAGATGCGCCTGCGCAACCTTCGGCTTGCCTATGGCGATGGTGCCAACGGCATTCCGGAGGCGGCGCCCTTTGACGCCATCATCCTCGCGGCGGCCTCGCCGGAAGTGCCGACCGCACTGAAGTCCCAACTTGCCGTCGGTGGACGCCTGATTGCGCCTATCGTGGTCAAGCCCGGCGGCAGCGAGCAGGCACTGTTTCTGCTCGAGCGCACAGCGACAGGGTGGTCGGAGCAGTGGCTCGACCCGGTACGCTTCGTGCCTTTGCGGGTGGGCAAGCAGTAATGCGCTTGCGTGCTCTGGCCGGGGTCGTGGCGTTGGCGATCGTGCTGGCCGGATGCGCGTCGCGCGGTAGCGCACCAGTGATCGATCGTACGTCACCCACGGGCCGGCCATCCACTCCACCTGCTCCGGTAGCTGCGGTGACGGCTGTGACGCCGACACCGAGTGGGCGCGGACTGGATGCGCGCGCCGAGTTTTATACGGTGCGGCGCGGGGACACGCTCTACAGCATCGCTCTGGACAGCGGCCACAGTTATCGCGAGATTGCCGAGTGGAACAACCTGCCCAATCCCAATCTCATTCGTGAAGGTCAGGTGCTGCGACTGACCTCGCCGCAGGGCGTGGCTCAGGCACGTGGCGTGGAGGGCAGGGGCACTGTAGAGTCTCGGCCGCTCGAGCGTGAATCCCAGGGACGCGATGCAGGTGCTGCTGTCGCCCGGGACCCGATCAAGAGTGAGCCCCGGGCGGTGAAGCTGCCCTACACGGAGGAGAACCTCGCGTTGCTGTCGCGCGATCCGAAGCCGGCGGCAGCCGCAGTGCAGCCGGCGACACCACCCGCAAAGCCTGCCGCGACAGAGCCCAAGCCCGCCGCAGCCGAATCCAAGCCGTCCGCGCCGCAAGAGGGGGCCGAGGAAGACGAAAAAATCGACTGGGGGTGGCCTACGGCCGGGCGCCTGCTCGCCGGGTTTTCAGAAAATACTAACAAGGGCCTGGACATTGGCGGCAAGGCCGGGCAGCCCGTGAATGCGAGCGCCTCGGGGACGGTGCTCTATGTGGGCAGCGGCATTCGCGGCTACGGCAAGCTCATCGTGGTTCGCCATTCGCGGACCTATTCGACGGTGTATGCGCATAACAGTGAGATCCTGGTCAAGGAATCGCAGCGGGTGGTGAAGGGGCAAAAGATCGCCGAGATGGGCAACAGCGACACTGACCAGGTGAAACTGCACTTCGAGATTCGCCTCCTCGGCAAGCCGACTGATCCTGCGAAGTTCCTGCCGGAACGTGCGCCTTAGGCGGCTTGGGCCCGCGACCTCGGATTCCCTGATGCTGCGTTGATGTGCTTGTGCGTGACATACGCCGCGCCGCGGAGGATCAATCAGTTGCCGATGGTATCCGGAGGCTGGCGCCGCAGGGCAAGCATGTCGGGGTCGTCACTGATTTCCTTGGCGAACTGGATGTTCTTCGATAGTTCTTCAAGGTAGAGATTCTGGCCGCGAAAATGCGGTTCGGCATAGTGGTAGCCATGGCCGAGGTCCTGCTCCAGGCGCTTCGTTGCACCCAGATAGAACCCAGGGGTCTTGCGTACTAGGTCCTCGCCTGAGGAGTACACGACAATCCGCTTGCCTTCGGCATCCTGGCGATGCGCAATGCCGGCTTCGACGAATTCGGGATACAGTCGATCCCGGCATTTCTCGAGATAACAACGGTCTGCCATCTGGGCGATGATGTCGGCCGATCCGAGCAGGTTGCCAAGCAGCCGGTAGATCAAGCGCGGCACCTTGATGCTGTTGACAGGCTGTTCATATCCGGTGAAGTGGATCAAGGATGCTGCAATCTCGGCCTGATCAGGCATGCCGAGCTTCGGCAGGTAGTTGCGCAGGAACTCCGCACCGCGCGATACGTGGATCATCGTAAATGCGGCGCCGCTGGAAACCGGCTTGTCGTTCAATTGGCGCAAGTACCCTATGTCATGGAACAGGGCCGTGACGACGCCCAGCTTGAACATGCGATCGTCAATGCGTTCCGTGCCCACGCGCGTTCGCTCATAGCCATCGATCAGTCGCGCCATGGCCAGTGTCACGTCCAGGACATGCTGGATGTCATGGTAGGCGGTATCGCATGCGTGAAAACCCGCAAATTGTCCGCAATACATCGCGGTTGCATCGTTAAAAGCCGTGTCCAGGGACTCGGTTTTCGAGTCAGGGTAGAGCTCGAGGAAAATGCGGTCGACTTCAGCTTTTACCGCTTCCGGGTCAGTGGTTTTGACCGTCTGCGCGACGTCGAATTCGTTTTTGCGCTCGTTCATCAGCAGCCCCGGCGTTCTTCTCGGTTGGATGTTTGTTGACCGTCAAGAATTCCCTACGGATTCTAGGTGCCCACCGAGGCGCTTGCAACACAATGAGAGGGAGTCTTATTCTGCTGTTTTCGTGTCTTATTGGTCGCTTTAAGGGGGCGTCGCGCCAGCCTGCCCTGGCTAGGGGGATGGCTGCGACGGAACCGCCGCTGGGGCGGCTAAGGGAAGCGGTACGGATGCCGGGTCAACAGGAGAAGCGTCCCTCAGGGCCGAGGCCAGTTCCAGGACCGCGATAGCGTAGAAAGTTGAACGATTATAACGAGTTAGAGTGTAGAAATTTTGCAGGCCTACCCAGAAAACGAGTGCCTGCCCGCCCGTTTCCAGATCGACCAGGGTGCTCAGGGTGTCGGCAGGCACGCTCGAGCGGGCCTGCGGTGCGATCTGGACTCCCATTGAAGGCAGGTCACCGATACGCCAGGCCGGCTTGACACCGGTTTCGAGCAACCTCTTCCAGTCATCGCCTTCTACGCTGGCCTGGAAGGCCACAGGTTGACCGGGCGACCAACCATGACTCTTGAGGAAGTTTGCGACGCTGCCAATGGCATCGGCAGGACTTGCAACCAGGTCGGTGCGCCCATCGCTATCGTAATCGACGGCATAGCGCCGATAGCTGCCCGGCATGAACTGCGGCATGCCGATGGCCCCGGCGTATGAGCCGCGCAGGGATAGGACGTTGAGGTTCGATTCACGTGCGAACAGCAGAAAGTTCTCAAGCTCCGAGCGAAAGAATTCGGCGCGTCGCGGAAAATCGAATGCCAGTGTGGCCAAGGCATCGATCACGCGATAGCGCCCCATGTTCCTGCCGTAGACCGTTTCCACACCGATGATGGCGAGGATGATTTCTTCCGGTACCCCGAATTCCGCCGACGCGCGCCGCAGTATGGCTACGTTGCGTTCGCGAAACCTGAGCCCGGCCTCAATGCGCAGGGGGTTCACGAACAGCGCGCGGTACCCCTGCCAGGAGCGGGCGGGCGCCTCGGCGGGAGGCGTCATGGCGCGCATGATTTCCGGTTGATAGACGGCCTTGCGAAATAGCACTTCCAACTCGCGCCGCACGAAGCCGTGCTGCGTGACCATCTGCTCGATGAACTGACGAACCGCGGGTTGGTTCGCGTAACGTTGGACGAGTGTTGGGGGCCGATCGGGTCTGGCGAGGAGCGGCGGCGCATAGGCCTGTATGAAGGCGAGTAGTCCGGCCAGGGCCAAGGCTTTCGGTGTTTTCAACGCTCGTACCGATCATGCATGGCGCGGATTCTACCGCGCGCATTGACGATCGTCGTCATATCTTGAATGCGCCCACTGCGCGGCGCAATCGAGCGACCCCGTCGGCGGAGGGCGTGCGACCGTAGCGCAGCGCGGCATACAGATTCGCGATCTCCCGCGCGGCACCTGCCGTGTCGGGAAGCGCGGGAGCAATGCGAGCGGCGAAATCGATCGGGCCTTCATCCGGGCGCCGGGCCATGCCCTTGCGCGCGAGCTTCTCGCAGAATGACAACCAGGCCGCCTGCACCGGGTCGTGGTTGCGGAATTTCCAAAGCAGCCATGCCGCCATCAGTCCGAGGACGACGGCCACGCTCCAGAACATCAGCTGCGCTAGGTTCTGCCAGTTCGGCTGAGACACTCCGAGCTTGCTCAGCATGTCGCGCTGTCGGTCCGGGTTGTAGCCCAGCACCCACTGGTTCCATTTGTTTGCGAGCGCATCCCAGTTGTAGCGCATGCCACGCAGCCACGCGAGTTCCTCACGCATGATCAATGGAACGGTGTTCTGCGGCACGGAAGAAGCCAGACCGGATTCGATGCGGGAGGGAACGACGACGGCGGTTGGATCGACACGTACCCAGCCCCGGCCTTGCAAATAGACTTCCGACCAGGCGTGGGCATCGGACTGTCGAACGATGTGGTAATCATCGACCGGGTTCAGGTCTCCTCCCTGATAGCCCGTCACCACGCGTGCGGGAACGCCAGCCGCGCGCATGAGAAACGTAAATGCGCCGGAAAAATGCTCGCAAAAACCCTTCTTGGTGTCGAAGAGGAACTCGTCTACCGTGTTCTGCTGCAACAGCGGCGGCTGCAGCGTGTACTCGAAGCCTCCGGAACGGATGTACTCGATCGCCTGGCGCAGGATGGCCTCGTCGCTGCCGAGCGCGCGGCGCCATTCGCGCCCCAGGCCGCGGGCGCGCGGATTTAGGTTGCCCGGCAGTCGCGTGGCAGAGGCTATCTCCTCCTCGCCGTTACCGTCCGAAGTGCGGTATTCCGTATAGGAGCGCAGGTCGTATCGGATGCGCGTGCGCACCGCCTGTATGGAGAGCATCTGGTAATCGCTCGTAAATCGGGCATTAGGCGGTGAACTGGCCGGCAGGTCGAGCCCGAACAGCCAGAAAAAATTGTGCGGCTCGAGCGTGACTTCGTAATCGACGGGCTTGCCGAAGGCTTCGAAGCGCAGTGACGGTCGCAGCCTGCCGCCGCCCGGCCGCCAGGTCCGGCCGTCGAAATCCCAGAACACCGGCCCGCGCCAATACATCGTGCCCCGGGGCGGCGCCTCGCCCTGGAACTTCACGCGGAATGCGATGGCGTCCGATGTGGACAGGCGGCTGAGCGATCCGGGCGACATGCTGTCCGAGAGGCCCGTGACGCCGGAGTACGCGTCCTGCGGCACGCCCCACAATGGCCCTTGCACGCGGGGGAACAGAAAGAATAGCAGCAGCATCACCGGGCTTGCCTGCAGCAGCAGGCTGCCCGCGGTGCGAAGGTTGGCCGCCATGGGGCGCGATGGTGCTGATGCGCCCGACAGGCTCGCGGTCACCAGCAGGACAGTGGCGAGCATGAGCGTTGCCGTCGGAATGGTCTGCGAATAGAAAAAGTTGGTGAGGGCGAGAAAGTACGACAGGAACACCACCACGAAGACATCGCGCGGGGCGCGCATTTCCATCAGCTTCAGCGACAACAGCAACACCAGCAGCGTGACGCCCGCATCGCGGCCGAAGATGGTGCGAAACGTGAGGTACACGCCGACCATGCCCGCCACGGTGAGCACTAGCAGTAGCCAGCGCGGCGGCAGGGCGCGATGGCGCCAGGCAATGAACAGTCGCCAGGAAAAAAACAGCATCGCGGCGCCCGACACCCACCACGACAGGCGCGCCGCGTGCGGCGCCGCCGACAGCGCGAGGCCGGCCAGCAGCAGCGCCATGTCGCTGAAGCGATGGATCGGAAGGTCAATGGGCTTTTGCATGTCGTTGCAGTGGACTCGCCTATGCGCGCTCGAACAGCGCCAGTGTCCGCAGGCACGCCTCGCGATGCCCCTCGCCATCACCCAGGGGGATCTGCGTGCCCGGCAGACGCAAGCCATAGCGCGCGCCGCTTTGTGTCGCGAGCAGCACCCAGCGGCTGAGCCGCGACAGCCTTGCTTCGGTGTCGAAACCCTGCGGCATGTCGTCGAAATCGAACCACAGCTCCGAGGCCGCGCGGCCGATGAACACCTTGGTCAGCGGCGTGTCGGTGCGGGCGGCGGCTTTCCAGGCCACGTGCCGCGGCGAGTCGCTGGGCTGGTAGGTGCGCAGTCCGAAGAAGTCGTCGCTCCCCGAGCCCACCGAAATCGCATCGCCTGCCTCGGGGCGTGCTTGCGGCATTGGCAGGAGCGCGTCATCCGGCGTGGGATAGACCAGGGCACGCATCTCCGGCCGCACATAGCTCCAGGCGCGCGTGAGCCCGAGCGGGTAGCGCGTCTCCAGGGTCACGCGTTCGAGTGGCATCCAGCCGCGCTTTTGCGCGCGCTGCCGTATGACCACCACGCCCACGCGTTGCGCGGGGATGTCGCAGCTCACCATCTCGCCCTTACAGGTGAGAACGAGGCTGAAACGGTCGTGCCTGTCCGGATTCTCGATATGCACGTGAAACTGCGCTACTTCGCCCGCGAATACCGGATCGACGCGGCCGGGACTCACGGCGAGGCGGGCCAGGTTGCGAAAGGTGTGCAGGATCGACACCACGCCCATTCCGGTCAAGAGGAAGGTGAGCACGTAGCCAAGACTCAGGTTGTAATTGATGGAACCGATCAGCATCACCACCATCGACGTGCCGAATACCAGACCCTGGCGGCTCGGCAGCACATACACGCGGCGTTGCGTAAGCACGATGGTCCCCGGTTCTGGCGCATGGCGCCGGTAGAACCACTGGGCGAAGTCGTAAATTCGCGAGTACTTGCGCAACGGTTGCAGGACGCGCTGCAGCATGGAGGGGGCCTGTGGGCTGTCGTGTTCTCGAGCGGGCGTATGCGTAGATTCGTTTGCCGGGTGTCAGGAGTGCCGTCGGTTCATGGGATGGTAACTGCGGTAATCAGCCCGGCGGCGGTGTCGCTGCTCGAGCGCCGCAGGCCGTCGTGCACAGGGCGCAGGCGGTGGCCGGCAATTCCCGGCAGCACCGCCTGGATGTCTTCCGGCAGCACGCTGTCGCGGCCCTCGAGTAGCGCCCAGGCGCGTGACGATGCCAGCAGCCCGAGCGCCGCGCGGGGCGAGAGCCCGTTGGCGTAGTCGGGCGAGCGGCGCGATTGCTCGATGAGCGCCTGGATGTAGTCGAGCAGCGCCGGGGCGGCGTGGACGTTGCGCACCATCGATTGCAGCTTCGTGAGTTGGTCGGGTGTGAGGCATGGGGTGAGGCCGCCAATCATGTCGCGGCGTTCGACGCCCTGCAACAGCGCACGCTCGGCCTCACGATCCGGATAGCCGAGCTCAATGCGCATCAGGAAGCGGTCCAGCTGGGATTCGGGCAGCGCGAAGGTGCCTACCTGGTGCGACGGGTTCTGGGTGGCGATGACGAAGAACGGCTCGGGTAGTGGGCGCGTCTCGCCTTCTGCCGTTACCTGGTGTTCTTCCATGGCTTCGAGCAGCGCCGACTGCGTCTTGGGTGTGGCGCGATTGACTTCATCGGCAAGGATCAGCTGGGAGAAGATCGGGCCGGGATGAAATTTGAAGGTGCCCGTGTCGCGCTCATACACCGATACGCCGATGATGTCCGCCGGCAGCATGTCGCTGGTGAACTGGATGCGATGGAAGTTCAGTCCAAGCAGGCGCGCCAGCACATGCGCGAGCGTGGTTTTTCCAACGCCCGGAAGATCTTCGATGAGCAAGTGGCCGCGCGCGAGCAGGCAGGCCAGCGCGAGCCGGATCTGGTGCTCCTTGCCGAGTACGACCTTGCCGGCCTGAGTGATGACATTTTGCAGTGATGAAAGGGCCATTGATGAGCGTGATCCGACCTGTAGATGAGCCTGCTGGCTGGCCGCAAGTGTAGCGGATTCCCGTATCATGATTGGGCTCCTGGGCCACTGAAAATATTTTCAGTTGAGACGCCTTTCGTGGAATAAAACCGGTTCTTCGCTACCATTCATGACACTTGCATTCATCAGCCATGCCGATTGCCGCGGGCACAACATGGGGGAAGGGCACCCTGAGTGCCCTGAGCGGCTCGCCGCAGTGGAGGACCAGCTCATCGCATCGGGCCTTTCGGTTCTTCTCGATCCGCACGAGGCGCCGTTGGCGACTGACGCTTCGATCGCCAGGGTGCATCCGCAGTCCTACATCGACAGCGTCCGCGCGGCTTCGCCTGCGCAAGGTGTGGTACACCTGGATCCCGATACCGCAATGAGCCCTGGCACCTTGCAGGCGGCGCTGCGCGCGGCTGGCGCGGGCGTATTTGCGACCGACCTGGTGATGCGTGGCGAGGCGGATGCGGCCTTTTGCGCGGTGCGTCCGCCCGGCCACCATGCCTGCCGCGAGCGCGCCATGGGCTTTTGTTTCTTCAACAACGTCGCGATCGCCGCGCGCCATGCGCTGGAGGTGCACGGACTCAAGCGCGTGGCGATCGTCGATTTCGATGTCCACCACGGCAATGGTACGGAAGACATCTTCTCCTATGATGAGCGCGTGCTCATGACCGGGACCTTCCAGCACCCGTATTATCCCTACAGCGGCACCGGTACTGTGGCAGACAACATGGCGAGCGTGCCCCTGCGCGCCGGCACCGATGGCGTCGGCTTTCGCGATGCCTTCGAGCAGGTCTGCCTGCCGCGACTCGAGGCGTTTCGTCCCGAGATGATTTTCGTGTCGGCGGGCTTCGACGCACACCGTGAGGACGACATGGCCATGCTGCGCCTGACCGAAGCCGATTACGCGTGGGTCAGTACCGAGATCAAGCGAATTGCCGACACCCATGCGCAAGGCCGCATCGTTTCTATGCTGGAAGGCGGGTATGCCTTGTCGGCGCTGGGCCGCAGCGTCGTTGCGCACCTAAGGGCGTTGGGCGGGTTCTAGGTCAGCCTCTTAGAGGCTATTTCAGAATTGCCAAAATGGCCGCTGAAGTAGGGGGAGGGGAGTATCCCCTCAATTGTGAAATGAGCCCTTACGTGCCGGCGCCTGCCAGCACCGGTTCATCGGCTGCGCACAGTTGCCTTGCGCATTCGGCGACTGACTGCATATCGAGCTGTGTCGGGCGGATGACGGGAGCGCTGTCGATCGACGGATAACTCTTGTGCATGGAGCGCTGGTAGAGCGGGTCGTAGTGATTCACCAGCAAGTCGAGCACGAGATGCTCCCAGGCTTTGGCGTCGATCTGCGCCATCCAGCGCTCGATCGTCTCATGCGATTGCAGTCGCGAAAGTTGCGCCAGGCGCGCCTTCAGCCACGCAGGATCGGCAAGCATGTGCGGGTATTCTCGGATCAGCAGCTCCACCCTTGCCGCAATCGGCGCATCGATGAGGGTGGCCTGGGATGCACGGATGCGGATCAACAGCTGCTCGGGCACCTGCAGCACGCCGATCTTGCGGCTTTCCGCCTCCACCCAGATCGGGCGGGCGGGATCGAATTGCCGCAATGCGTTCCAGATCTGGCTGTCGAACCATTTCTGGGTCGGTTGCGGTTCGCCGGGCAGCCCGCCCAGCACCGACCCGCGATGGCAGGCCAGCGCTTCCAGGTCGAGCACCTGGGCGCCCTGGGCGGCGAGCGCGCGCAAAAGGCTGCTCTTGCCGCTACCCGTGGGGCCGCAGATGACACGAAACGCGAGTCGCGCGGGCAGGGCGTCAAGTTGAGCGAGGATGTCGCGACGGTAGCCCTGGTAACCGCCATCGAGGATGGCTACCCGCCAGCCGATGTCGCGCATGACCTGCGCCATGGCGCCCGAGCGTTTGCCGCCGCGCCAGCAATACACGAGCGGCTGCCAGTTGCTGCCGCGCGAGAGAAAGGTATTCTCGATGTGATCCGCGATGTTGCGCGCGACGAGGGCTGCGCCGAGCTTGCGCGCCTCGAAGGGCGAAACCTGTTTGTAGAGGGTGCCGATGCGCACGCGCTGCTCGTTGTTGAGAACAGGATAGTTGACCGCTCCGGGCACGCGATCCAGCGCGTACTCCGCGGGTGAGCGCACGTCGATGATCTCGTCGAAATCATCGATTTGCGCTACGTTCACCACATTGTCATGCTTCACGGCCTGCTTTCCCCGAACCGGTTGGTTGGCGACATTCTACGGTGCGCTGTAACGGTGTTGGGGGCTGCTGTGCTTGGCAGCGCCGGTCCGGTGCGACGGTCGGCGATTATCGGGCCGCTTTCCCGGGCATGAAACTGTCGATCTGCGCAAGCACTTCAGGCGAGGTCCAGTCGGCAGTGCCTAGGAGGCTCGCGCGCATGCGCCCATCGGCACCCACAAGAAAAGTCACTGGCAAGAGGCGCGCCTTCCAGGCTTTGGCGACGGTGCCGAATCGGTCGTAAAGAACGATCAGGCTGTCGGCCTGTAGCAAGGTGGACTCCATGAAGCGCGCGACCTTGGCATCCGACTCCTCCATGTTCACGGTCAGGACCACCAGCGGGCGGCCCTTGTAGCGTTCCTGCAACTCTTCCAGCGAGGGCATTTCCTCGCGACAGGGCTCGCACCAGGTGGCCCAGAAATTCACCAGCACGAGCTTGCCGCGGTAACTCGCCAGGTCGTAATCCCTGCCTTTGCGATCATTGAGCACGAGGGGCGGCGTTGCGCCTCCCTTCCACTTCGCAAACCTTGCTGGCGCTGCCTTTGCAAAGGCAGCGCCGCAGGGAAGCAGCAGCGAGAGCCCCGCTGCGCCGAGGCGGGCGAGCGCCCTGCGGCGCGCACCGACTGGCGCACCGAGGGGGGCGGGCGGCATGTTCAGGCCGCCTTGGCCGTGATGGTGTACTTGAAGTTGTCCGGGTCGTAGGGGTCCTTGCGCGCGGACGCTGTTTCGACCTGCGGATACATCAGGAAGCCAAGCGGGGCACCCTTGCTGTTGGGCAGCTTGATGTCGTGCGATGTGTTGTACGGCAGCCAGTTCATTTCCCAGGCGCCAAAGAGTTTTTCGCGTGCGAGCTTCACCTTGGCGTCGGTCACTTGGAGGTTGCCCGGCGGCTCCTCGAGGATGACTTTGCGTACGTCGGCCGGATCTACCGGCACCCAGCCGTGCGATGCGCTGTAGAACTCGGCCCGGCAATGCTGGGCGCGCGTCACGTTGCCCGAAGCGCTCATGCTGCGATAGCCCCACTGCGAGGGATTTATCCGCAGGCCGTAGACATCGCGCGCCGGGATGCCGACGGAACGCGCCATGCCGACGAACAAGGCATTGAGGTCCGCGCACTTGCCGCTGAGGTTCCCGGTCTGGAGCATCGCCTTGATGTCGCCCTGGCCGCAGCCGCGCGTCTTAGGGTCGCGAAAGGTGTTGTCGACGATCCATTCGTAGATGGCGCGCGACTTGGCCACGTCTGTGTTCGCCTTGCCTACGGCTTTGAGCGCGGTTGACTTGACGATGCCGTCTGTCGGCAGGAGTTCGGTGGCCTTGAGGTATTCGGCAAGGTCCACGGCGCTTTCCTTCTCGAAGCGCCTTGGTCTGGAGAGGTCCACGGCGCGATCACGTGTCAGGATGCGGCTACTGACCTCCACAAAGGGGCGCTCCCCCCCCTGGTTCCACTCCGCATACAGCATGGCAGTAGAGCCGTAATGCGCATCATGCAGCTGTTGCGTCTTGACGTTGCTCGTCCAGTCATTGCTCAAGGGGCGCGAATAATCGCTCAGCACCGAAGGCAACGGAATCCAGGCGCGCCCCGCGCTGTCGGCGGCGGTCAGTTCGACCCGCGTGGTGACCTCGAACAGTTTCCACTCGGTGCCGTTGGCCCAGGGCTCGGCGGCGGCGTATGCGGAACGGCCAAGTCCATAAGTTCCGACGGTGGATAGCGCCGGCAATGCGGCGGCCGTTTTCAGAAAAGATCTGCGTTTCATGCATGGCTCCCAATGTGTGGTATCCACCATTGCGGGGAATCGCAAGGGCTTACGGATGGCGCAGAAAAGGCTTCACTGCGCCGCGAGGTGACTCAAAGCAGTACTCAGACTGCGGGGCGGAGTATACCGGAGGAGCGATCGAATGGACTCGGCTTGTAGCGGGCGCACCCACGCTGGCGGATGAGCCGCGGGTTCGCCTGCAGGCGTCCGGCTAGAACAGGTGAACCGAGTTGGGAGCGAAAAACCCGATCAGGCAGAAGGCGACCCCCACCACGCCCAATAAACCGCTGGTCCAGGTCAGGGCGATCATGGTGGTGATGATGGACGCCGAGGCGAGCACGATAGCGATCTGGACAGCGCCCGAGGCCAGTTCATAATGGTGGTAGGCGGCAAGCCGCAGGTCGCGCCTCGCTTCGGCTTTCTTGGCGCGATCGGCCAGCTCCTTGCGGCCCTCGCCGGTTTCCGGCTCCGACTGGTAGCGGTCGGCTGCTTCCTTCCATTTCTGGATGCGCGACTTGGCGAGCTCTCCCGCCTTGTTGCCCAGCGCCGCCTCCAGCGACTCGGCTACTGCTCGCACCGTGGTCTGGCGGATGGTTTTGGCCTGGAAGAAGGCCCACAGGTTATTGGCCTCGATGTTGGCGTTCAGCGCTTCGGTCTGTGCGCTCTTCCCCAGCGTTTCCGAAAACGCGAGCACCAGCGCCAGCACCGAAATCAGCAGCGCCACGCCCTTGTTGGACGGGTCGACGTGTCCATGACCACCTGACATAGGTTTCTTCCCGGAAATGAGTTGGGGGGATTTTACGCAATTCCTTCTCGCATTGCGTTCACCAAGAAAAAAGGCATTCTGGTCATCACCCAATGGCGCCCATGAAAAAGAACAACCGTTACAGTTTAGGAATCGCTGATCAAGTAGCTGTCGCGAGCGACAGATGAACGCGACTCAGTTGAAATTGTGAATTGAACGAATTTTTCTTCGATCTGAAGATGGTTTTTTGAGGGGCAGTGGGCTCTTCCCGGGTATTTCGATCACGCTGGATGCACCTGTCCTGTGAGTGGCCTTCCCCATTTGCTCAGATTGATCAGAGCGAGCATCGCGAACGCGTGGTTGGAATTCTTGGCCAGCCCCCGATAGCGGACCTTGGTGAAGCCCCAGATGCGCTTGAGCGCCAGGAACAGGTGCTCAACCTTGGAACGCACACTCGACTAGCGCCGGTTGGGTTCTTTGTCCGCATCGGTCAAGGACCGGTTCCGGTAGGCCCACTTGTTGGTGTAGTCCTTCGCGCTGGGCGCGATACCCTTGAGCTGTTTGCGCTGCTTCTCTCCCCGGTAGGCACTGTCGCCGTAGAGCCGGGTCTCACCACCATGCAGCAGGTTGGGCAACTCTTGGCTGTTCTGCATGTTGCCGGCGGTGACGCTCGCGCTGTGGATCAGGCCGCCCTGGCCATCCGCGCCGATGTGCAGCTTTATGCCAAAGTGCCATTGGTTGCCCTTCTTGCGCTGGTGCATTTCCGGGTCGCGCTTGCCGCAGCCCAGGTCAATTCCACAGAAATCACGAAATGCAGCGATATCGTAGAGCGCATCCTCGCAGGGCTCGTCAGACAGGTTGAATCAGATGGCAATGCAGTACATCCGCAGCATCCGCCCCATGCCCTGTGGGCGGGCGACCGCCGCCGGCTTTCGGGTAGTACGGTTCGATCAACGTACAGAACTCAGCCCAAGGAACCAGCGCCTCCATGCGCGCAAGAAACCCCGCCTTGCGCGGTGTCTCTACCGTGCACCTCGAATCCCTTCGTCGCAGCCTGTGTCATTGGCTTCATCGTCGCTATTATCCCGTTCGGTCAACTGATTCACGCTTAACGCCTCAGCGTCATCATTGGTATTCCGATTCGCAGACTTATTCAGTGTTTCCTTAGGTCTTTCCGCGCTTCTGGCCGCGAGGTTTCGACCGTTCAGGGATGTCCTTGGCCTCAATGAGCGCCAGCATTCCTTCACTGCTCAGGGTGTCAAGCCAGAGGATGGGCAGGCGGGGAAAAGTCTTTTCCATTGCCTTCTTGTTGTGACCAACTTCCAAGACCAGCACGCCCTTCGGGGTGAGATATTGTCGAGCGCTATCGAGTATGCGCGACACCAGTTCCAGGCCATCGGTACCGCCTGCAAGTGCCAGCGTCGGCTCGTGACGATACTCCATTGGCAGTGCGCGCATTGATGACGTTCTGACATAGGGTGGATTCGAGACGATCAGGTCGTATCGAACCGACTCTGGTATCCCCGTGAGCAGGTCGCTAAGGATTGCTCGAGTCCTTGACTGCAGATGGTGACGCTTGATATTGACGTGAGCGACCTCCAGTGCGGGACCGGAAACATCGACTGCATCCACATGCATCCCGCGAAAGGTCTTGGCCAACACGATGGCCAAACAACCTGAGCCGGTGCACAAGTCCAGCGCACGAAGCTTCTTGCGCCTAGCGGGGAGCCACTGGGCAAGTCCAGTTTCAATGAATTCCGCGATGAATGAGCGCGGAATGATCACGCGCTGATCTACAAAGAAGCGGTGCCGACCGAGCCAGGCCTCATTCAGCAGATATGCAAGCGGGGTCCTGCTTTTTATGCGGGCATCCAGGATGCGATCTGCGCGATCGATCTGGCTAGAAGTGAGGAGTCTTGAATGATGCTTTTTAATATGCATTGGCGAAAGCCTGCAGGCATGGGAAACAATCCAGACCGCTTCTGACACGGCATCTGGCGCCCCATGCCCAAAATGCACCTTTGCTGCAGCCAAACGTCGGGCAGAACGAGCCGCCCAGGCCGACAGAGTTTGACGTTCCACTGATTGTTTTGACGCACGTCTTGGATTTTTCATTTCTGATCGCCCAGCCCATTCATCTTCGGCCCGGGCATCCGAGCACATGCAGCTTTTGCGGACTATCGCGTGGCTAGCCGATGCTACTAGCGTGGCAGATAGGACACTTCCGCACAGTGATATTCAGGACGTACCAGTCATGTCGAGCTTGAACTCGCTGAAAGAGGTCCCTCCGGCCGGTGGCGGGGGTGGTTTTTTCTCCGCGCCCTCTTGATTCTGGGCGGACAGGCCGGCCTCCGTGTTGTTGATAAGCCATAGGAGATTCGTTGCGGAGTCTGCATTTGTCAGAGCCTCTTCCTGGGTCACCAGGCCTTCTTGAAGCATTTTGAATAGCGCTTGCTCAAAGGTTTGGGAGCCCGGAGACAGGCTTTTCTCCATTGCTTCCTTCATTTCATTGATCTCGCCTTTCGCAATCAATTCGGCCATATGTCGTGTATTCAGCATGACCTCGACGGCGGCGCTTCTTCCGCCTTGCTTGTTTCTGACGAGGCGCTGAGAGATGACGGACTTTAGCGTGGCCGAAAGGTCTTCCAGCAATGCAGGCCGGTTTTCGAGCGGGTAGAAACTGATGATCCGATTCATTGCGTGGTAACTGTTGTTAGCGTGAAGCGTTGCCAGGCACAAGTGCCCAGACTGCGCATACGCAATCGCTGATGCCATCGTATCCTTGTCGCGAATTTCCCCGATAAGAATGCAATCAGGGGCCTGGCGGAGGGCATTTTTGAGTGCGACCTTGAAGTCGAGCGTATCTGTTCCGACTTCCCTCTGGTTTACGATGCACTTCTTATTCTGGAAAATGAACTCAACGGGGTCTTCGAGCGTAAGTATGTGGCCGGGCTTTTGTTCGTTGCGGTAGTCAAGCATGGCCGATAGCGATGTCGACTTACCTGATCCTGTAGCACCAACCATCAGGATGAGGCCGCGCTTCTCCATGATGATTTCTTTCAGGATCGAAGGCAGATTCAGTGAATCAAACGGCGGTATCGTCCCTGGGATATAGCGCACCACGATGGCAGGGGATCCCTTCTGCCGGAAAGCGCTGATCCGAAAGCTGCCTACCCCAGGTAGGGTGTATGCAGTGTTCAGTTCCAGGGTGTCCTCGTACTCTTTTTTCTGCTTATCGGTGATCACTTCGTACAACAGCGTAGTGATTGTCGTACTGTCCATTACCTGCTGATTCACTGGTATGGCTACCCCGTTGATCTTGATATTGATGGGGGCAGCAACCGAAATGAAAATATCCGAGGCTTTCTTCTCGGCCATCAGCTGAAACAGGCGCTTCATCGCCGACATGTCAACCTCCCTGGTGCAGTCTCTTTCAGTCCCGCAGCAAGTCGTTAATGCTCGTTTTACTGCGCGTTTGCGCGTCAACGCGCTTTACGATTACTGCACAGGCAAGGCTGTACGTTCCGTCTTTTGACGGCAAGGACCCTGGAACGACTACGGAGCCCGAGGGAACACGACCATAGTGAATCGCGCCGGTGGAACGGTCGAATATCTTTGTGCTTTGCCCGATGAATACACCCATTGAAAGCACTGAATTCTCTTCCACGATCACGCCTTCCACGATTTCGGAACGCGCCCCGATGAAGCAGTTATCTTCAATGATGGTTGGATTGGCCTGAAGAGGCTCCAGGACGCCGCCTATGCCAACTCCGCCCGACAGATGAACATTGCGCCCAATCTGCGCGCAGGAGCCGACCGTTGCCCAAGTGTCTACCATCGTTCCTTCATCGACATAGGCTCCGATATTCACATATGAAGGCATAAGCACGACATTTTTCGCGATAAATGCCCCGAAGCGTGCCATTGCCGGAGGAACAACCCGAAACCCACCATTCGCAAAATCATCTTTCGAGTAATTGCTGAATTTGGTCGGTACCTTGTCAAAATATTGCGTCTCCCCGCCAGGCATGACTTCATTGTCTTTGAGACGAAACGACAGCAGGACTGCCTTCTTGATCCACTCATGCGTTACCCATGCGCCGTTGATTTTTTCTGCAACGCGCAGTGCACCGACATCTAATTTAGCCAGCACTTCGGCAACGGCTTCTCGCAAAGGTGCCGGCGAATTATTGGGCCCGACGGTGCTCCTTGCCTCCCAGCCCGCTTCAATAGTGTTCTTCATGCTATTCAAAGAGTTCAAGATCTTCTTTCGTTGGTCAAGAGTTACGCAAATTTTGCGAATTCGGCAAAGCGTCGAGCAGCCTCCACGCATTCTTCAAGTGTCGCAACCAATGCCATGCGGACGTATCCCGCGCCTGGGTTTTCCCCATCATGCTCCCGACCCAAGAAGCTGCCTGGCAAGACGGTCAGATTATAGCGACGGTATAGCTCTCTAGCGAACTCAGTATCCTCGATGGGGGTCTTGATCCAGAGGTAAAAACTTGCGTCCGGCATGCTGATGGGCAGGGCGCCCTGCAGCAAAGGGACGACACAGGCGAATTTTCCCGAATACTGCTGCCGATTCAGCCTCACATGAGACTCGTCGCGCCATGCAACGGCACTGGCAACTTGAAATGTCGGGCTCATGGCACTACCGTGATAGGTCCGGTACAGGAGGAAATCCTTGAGTATGCGTTTGTCGCCGGCGACAAATCCGGAGCGCATTCCTGGAACATTCGAACGCTTCGAGAGGCTGGAAAAGACTATGAGCCGCTCAAAATTGAGTCGGCCAATGTTACTGGCCACCTCCAGGGCACCGATTGGCGGGTCATTTCCATCAAAGTACAACTCCGAGTAACACTCGTCGGACGCTATAACAAAGTTGTACTGGTCCGACAGTCTAAAGAGTGCTTCCCACTGTTTTGACGTGGTGACACGCCCGGTAGGGTTGGCGGGCGAGCAGACATACAGCAATTGCGTCGCTTGCCAGATCTTCTCCGGTATAGCCTCGTAATCCCCGGCGAAATCATTCGCCGCAGTCATATTCACGAAATGCGGAACAGCGCCTGCAAGAATCGCAGCTCCTTCATAGATCTGATAGAAGGGGTTCGGGCATACGACGATCGGAGGAGGATTTACGCTCCTGCGGACTACCACTTGGGCAATGGCAAACAATGCCTCACGTGAGCCGTTGACCGGTAATATCTCGGTTGTCGGATCGATGTCCGCAAGGCCGTGGCGCCGTACAAGCCAATCGCGAATTGCAGATCGCAGATCCTCGGATCCCGAAGTGGCAGGATACCGCGCCAAACCTGTGGTGCTATCGCGAACGGCCTTCAGTAGCAACTCTGGCGTCGGGTGCTTGGGCTCCCCGATATGCATCTGTATTGGACGGTGCGAGGATGAAGGAACGACTCCGTTGAAAAGGTTTCGCATCCTTTCAAAGGGGTACGGCTGCAGCAGTGACAGGTCCGGGTTCATGCGATGAGGAATCTAAGGGCAAGCGCCAAGCTGGTCCGCGTGGTCCCCAGTAACGAGCTACGGGTTGGCATCATTCTGATACTTTTCTGGCGCACGCGCATTGGTCAATAGATGGAAGGGGGGGCAATGGCCGCCTCCAGCTCGGGTGGCCTACCTTTCCATCCTCGCTTGCGATGCTCGGCAATTACTGTGGTAAATATTCCTCCTCGCACAAAAAACCTCGCAGTAATCCGTGCATAACGCGGGAGTATGGCTGTGACCAAGTCGTCGAGAATTCGGTTCGTGACCGCCTCGTGGAATGCGCCCTCATTTCTGTAAGACCAGACATATTGCTTTAAGGACTTCAATTCGAGGCATTGCAGATTTGCCACGTAGTCAAGGCGCAACTCCGCAAAGTCGGGCTGTCCCGTCATTGGGCATAGGCACGTAAACTCCGGGATCCGCATCCGGATCACGTAGTCCCTGCTCGGGCACGGATTCGGGAATGTCGCTAGGCGTTTTATCGGTTTTTTCAGCATCAAATCATCAATTTTCAGGCATTCGTGAGGGATGAATTGCAGGCTAGCAGAATGTGTGTCGAAATTAAATCTTGATCGTCGGTGGTATTATATTCTGAGTTTGTCATGTTCCATTGTGGATGCGATCCCCGACTCGGCAATCCCCCCCCAAGGCCCGTCCTGGTCATTCTGAATTAGAGATTTGTGCGCTTAAATCAAATAAAACTCGCAGGTTTCAAGTCCTTCGTGGACCCGACGAATCTTACCGTGCCAGGAGACCTAGTCGGAATCGTAGGCCCTAACGGTTGCGGCAAGTCCAACATCATAGATGCGGTTCGGTGGGTGCTTGGGGAATCAAGGGCGTCCGCACTTCGCGGTGATTCGATGCAAGACGTTATATTCAACGGATCCACGCTGCGCAAGCCCGTTGCGAGGGCGAGTGTCGAATTGATTTTTGACAACAGTCTTGGGAGGGCCGCAGGGCAGTGGTCACAGTACGCTGAGATTTCAGTGAAACGTGTTCTGACACGAGACGGCGACTCTTCGTATCTGATCAACAATACACAGGTTCGTCGCAAGGACATCCACGACATTTTTCTCGGGACTGGGTTGGGGCCCAGGGCGTATGCAATCATCGAGCAGGGGATGATTTCCAGGATCATTGAGGCGAAACCCGAGGAGCTGCGGGTGTTTCTCGAAGAAGCCGCCGGCGTTTCAAAATATAAGGAGCGCCGCCGTGAAACGGAAAACCGACTGGCGGACACGCGAGAGAACCTGGCGCGAGTGAGCGACATTCGGGAAGAGCTTGGCACGCAGATAGAAAAACTTGAGCGACAGGCGGAAGTCGCTAGGCAATTCAATGAGCTGTCGGCGCTCAGGCAGCAGAAGCAACACTTGCTCTGGGCATTGAAGCGCGAAGAGTCTGACGTGGAGGCCCAGCGTCATGTTCGTGAAATCGACCGGTTGGGAGTGCAACTGGAGGAAGTGACGGCAAGGATTCGCGAGATAGAGAGCACGTTGGAGTCCGCCCGTGACGAGCATTATGCAGCGGGGGATGCGTTGACCGTCGCGCAAGGAGAACTCTTTGCGACCAACTCCGAAGTCGCTCGATTGGAAGGCGAAATTCGGCACGTCAGCGAGTTGCGCCAAAGACTTGAGTCTGATCTTGCCCAGTATTCTGCGCAGTTCGCGATAAATACCAAGCGGTCCAGTGAACTTGAGGAAGCAAAGCAACTTTGGTCCAGACGTCTGGAGGAGATGAAAGCGCGCGGAGATGCCGCACGGGCTCGCGCCCAGGAAGAGCATGCAAGATTTCCTGAGGTTGAACAGGCATTCAAATCGGCACAAGCAGAGTCTGCAGCCGCACGCGATGCATTTACGGCGAGTGAACACGCCTATCGCTTGGAACAGACCCACCTTGCTCATTCGGGAAAAGTACTTCAGGGACTACTGGAACGCGACCAGCGTCTGAGCCGGGAACAAGATGAGCTGAATGCGCCTGACAACGGGGCGATCGCGCAGGCAGAAGCCGAAATTGGAAGGAGCCGCGAAACTGAGCTGGAAAAACAGCAAAGGCTGACTGAGCTCGAAGCCATTCGCATGGAGTTGGATGTCCAACTGCAGGTTTCAATGGACCAACTCCAATCGCTACAGCAAGGTCTGGCTGCGCAAACGGCGAAATTGGATGTACTACAACAAGTCCAGCAACGCCTCGACAACAACGGGGCGATTCAAGGGTGGATTAATGAGCACAGGTTGGACAAGTCTTCGCGACTCTGGCAGGGCCTGCAAGTGGAGAGCGGATGGGAGTCCGCTGTCGAAGCCGTATTGCGCGATCGACTACATGCGCTGAAAGCAAACGATGCGGAAAGCCTTCAGGCAATGGCAGGGTTTTCCCCGCCGTCTACCCTGACATTGTTCTGTGCCGGAACGTCTGGCGCGACGGCATATTTTCCTGGGCTGCGACCGCTCTGCGACTTGATAACCATAACAGACCCCCTCGTTGAACCCGCACTGAATGATTGGTTGCACTCTTACTACGCAGTGGATGGAGTCCCGGGCGTCGAAACGCGCGCCCAACTGCCTACCGGGGTGGTTCTGGTCAATCGCGATGGACACCAGTTTAGTAAGTTTGCAATTTCTTTTTGCGCCCCTGACGCCCCCGACTCCGGAATGCTTGCGCGCCAACGCGATATCGAGGTCTTGCAGAGGGAGGTCCAGCTTCAGCAAGACGAAGTCAATCTCTCACAGTCTCGAGTGGCCAGTCTCAAGCAACAGATGTCCGAGCATACGGAGAGCCTGGCATCCTTGCGAACAGATATTGCAGGATTGTCCCGCCTGATTCATGAGAAGCAAGTTCAACTGCTGAAGGCGACCCAGGAAAAGGAAAGAATCGATTCACGCATTTATCAAATTGGAAGAGAACGTTCGGAGCTGAAATCGGTCTCTGAGGCCGAGGCCGCCAGCGGCGAGGCAATCACCGAGAAGCTGGAGTCGTTGTCGCAAGCGCTCTCTGCCGGGCGAGTCCATGTAGAGCAGACCAAGGGAGTACTGGGTGACGCGGAGAGCGCGCTTGCGAGGCAGCGCCAGGTATTGACACTGGCGGAACGTGAGGCACAAGACGCGGGGTTTTCAGAGAAAGAATCGCGGGCCAAGATCGATGAAGTCCAGCGCTCCATAGAGAATGTCTCGGAGCAGTTGCTCTCGGCCCAACAAAATATTGAAAAGATTTCAAAAGACTTACTCGGGCTTGACGACACTGAATTGCACTCGTTTCTCCAGGTCGCCCTAGAGAGTCGCTTATTGCGGGAGCAGGTTCTTGGCGAAAGCCGAAATCGTCAGGAGTTCGCGGCATCCCAGCTTCGCGCCAGCGAAGAGGGACGAGTAGTCGAGGATCAGAAATTGGAGCCGTTGCGCGACCGACTGGCGGAACTTAGACTCAAGGAGCAGGCGGCACGAATTAACGTCCAGCAATTTTCCGCATTTCTTGAAGAGGCCGGTCTTGACGATGCAACCATTCAGCAACTGTTGCAGTCTGTCCCGGAAAAGCAGAAAGCAGGGCCAATACAGGCGGAGATCGCGCGCCTGACTTCGGAAATTGCTGCCTTGGGCGCAATCAATATGGCAGCTTTGGATGAGCTGGAGACAAGTACTGAACGAAAGGCCTTCCTCGACTCCCAGGCGAATGACCTTTCCTCGGCACTTGATACGCTTGAAAATGCAATCCGTCGCATCGACCGTGAGACGCGCGAACTGATGCAGCAGACTTTCGACGCGGTAAACGAACAGTTCGGGAAGTTGTTCCCGTTGCTGTTTGGAGGGGGGGAGGCCCGCCTCGTCATGACGGGGGAGGAGATTCTTGACTCTGGCGTGCAAGTCGTGGCGCGTCCCCCAGGAAAGAAAAACTCTACCATCCACCTTCTGTCAGGGGGAGAAAAGGCCATGACCGCGATATCCCTCGTGTTCTCGTTCTTTCAGCTCAATCCCGCTCCGTTCTGCCTCCTCGACGAAGTAGATGCGCCCTTGGATGATGCCAATACCGGCCGATTCTGTGAGTTGGTGAAGAAGATGTCGCAGAGCACACAGTTTCTCTACATAAGCCACAACAAGCTCACTATGGAAATGGCGTCGCACCTTGTTGGCGTCACGATGCAAGAGCAAGGAGTATCACGTGTGGTCGCAGTTGATATCGATGAAGCTTTGCAGCTACGGGAACCAGTTGCGGCATGAGCGACCTCCAAACCGCACTCCTCGCGCTGGGTGCGGTAATTATTGTGACGGTTTTTCTCTACAACAAGTGGCAAGAAAAAAGATACCAAAAATCCGCTGAGCGCAGCTTCGCGCCAAAGCATGACGATGTACTGGTTGATGTGCGCCCCTTGCAAGGCGAGCCCCCCGCCGATCACAACGTCGCTGTAACCACAGCGGCAGGAGCCGCGCGCATCGAGCCTCAATATGAGGAACCGGGACCTGGCTTGTCACGCGAAGCCGAAAGTGAAGCGGAGCGCCAACCTCGGATGGAGGTGCCCACTTCAATCACGCCCATCGATTATTGCGTGACCTTGTATTTGCAATCGGAAACGGACAGCAGCAAAGTTATCGAGACTGCTGTCAAATTGCTATCCGATTTCAATAAATGGGTTCATGTGGACATGTTCGACTCGGAATCGAGTGCGTGGCGAAGCATCGAGCATGGTGACATCTGCAGAATCATTCGAGGTTGTGTGCAATTGGTGGATCGCAGAGGCTGTATCGATGCAGCCCAACTAGCTCGATTTGACGGGGCAATGCGTGGACTGGCCGTGCGATTGGATGCGCTAGCCTCGGAAGAGGGGATTTCCGAAGCTCTAATACGGGCCAAGGATCTTGACCAGTTCTCTACGGATGTGGATATCAAAGTGGGATTGAACGTCATCTCAACAGACAGACCTTTCTCTGGAAGGCAGCTACTTGCAGCAGCTGCAACTGCCGGTATGGAGTTGGGAGCCGATGGCGGGTTTCACAAGCGTGATGAGTCGGCACGCTCACAATATTGCCTGACCAACCTGGGCGACGTGGCGTTCTCGGAGGCTACCTTGGAAACATTGAGCACCAGAGCCGTCACCTTTGAGGTCGATGTTCCGCGTGCAAAGCCCTCTCCTGAGCTGGTGTCTAACCTGTTTGGAACCGCTGTGAAATTTGCAGCGGAAGTGGGGGGGCAAGTCGTTGATGACAATCATCTGGCCATTGGAGAGAAAGCATTGTCATCAATACGAGTGCAGCTCGATGAAACCTATAGAAAGATGCAGGAACACGGGTTTTCCGCTGGCGAGTCGCTGGCACTCCGCCTATTTTCGTGATCTAACACTATGAGCAAGACGGGCGAGCCACAATCGCGCGCCGAACGCTTGCGCGAGCTCTTGCGACAACACGACTATAGCTACTATGTTCTGGATGATCCTTCGATCAGTGATCCGGAATATGATCATATTTTTCGAGAGCTTGTTCAGCTTGAGCAAGAGTTTCCCGAATTTGCAACCCCCGATTCCCCGACACAGCGGGTCGGGGGTGCCGCACTGCCAAGTTTTTCAGCTGTGGCGCATAGGGTTCCCATGCTGTCACTCAACAATGCCTTTTCCGTGCAGGAAGTCGAGGCGTTTGATCATAGGGCCTGTGAGGCGCTAAAGCGCTCGCACTTGGAGTATTCGGTCGAGCCGAAATTCGACGGCTTGGCCATTAATCTCCGGTATGAGGACGGGTACCTAGTACAAGCCGCTACGCGTGGGGATGGCACCACAGGGGAGGATGTGACACAGAACGTTAGGACCATTTCTAGCATTCCTCTGCTCTTGCCGGGCTCACAGCCGAAAATAGTCGAGATTCGCGGGGAAGTCCTCATCTACAAGAAGGATTTTCTTGCGTTAAATCGGCGACAAAGAGAGCGTGGGCAAAAGGAATTCGCAAATCCGAGAAATGCTGCCGCAGGAAGTTTGCGCCAGCTTGACTCACGCATTACGGTGGAACGACCTCTTCGATTCATGGCGTATGGCATTGGGGACGTGCTTCCACTAATTCCAGTCGCTACACACTCGGAATTGCTCGACTGGTTCGCGACGATCAGAATCCCGGTCAGCCAAAATCGGATGATCGTTCATGGGGCTGATGGGCTGCTTCGGGCATTCAGCCGATTTGATCAGATGCGCGCGGCACTTCCCTACGAGATCGATGGGGTGGTGTACAAGCTCAATCAATTTTCAGCCCAACAGCAATTGGGCTACGTTTCGCGAGCCCCGAAATTTGCATTAGCGCATAAATTTCAGGCGCCGGAGGCAACCACGCAAGTTGTTGGTATTGACTTCCAGGTCGGTCGTACAGGCGCAGTTACTCCGGTGGCCAGGTTGGGGCCAGTTTCGGTGGGGGGGGTCACAGTTACAAATGCCACGCTTCACAATGAAGAAGAGATGAAGCGAAAAGATGTTCGCATCGGCGACTTCGTTTCAGTCCGACGAGCGGGGGACGTTATCCCGGAAATAGTGCGTGTCTTGCATGAATCCAGACCAGCCGATGTGGTTAGCGTTTCAATGCCAAAACATTGCCCTGAATGTGGCTCGGCAATCCTTCGCCCAGTTGGCGAGGCCGTGGCGCGCTGTACGGGTGGTCTGATTTGTCCTGCGCAGCGACGGCAATCTCTAGTTCATTTCGCATCAAGAAGAGCAATGAACATTGATGGGCTCGGCGACCGAATAGTTGATCAGTTGGTAACTGCTGGCGTCGTCCAAACCCCAGCGGACCTCTATTGCCTACAGGAAAAGGATCTTTTGTCCCTGGAGCGCTTTGGTAAGAAGTCTGCTGAAAACCTAGTGCGGGCTATCGAGAGCTCCAAGAGGCCCACATTGTCACGCCTGATTTTCGCCCTTGGGATCCGGAACGTCGGGGAAACAACGGCTCGGGACCTAGCTAGGAATTTTGGATCCTTGGACCAATTGATGAATGCAACGTTCGATCAATTACTCGAAGTGCATGATGTCGGTCCTGTCGTGGCAGAATCCCTACTCGAGTTCTTCGCTAAAGAGTCGAACTGCACCATTGTCGAACGCTTGATAGCTGGCGGTGTTGAGCCAACGCTTGAGGCAACACAGGTAGATTCGCCTGCCTCGAGATTTTCAGGCCAGACGTTTGTGCTGACGGGTACTTTTCCCACGCTGACGCGTGCAGAGGCACAGTCGTTCATTGAACGACATGGCGGGACGGTTACTGGTTCAGTGTCGGCGAAAACGAAATATGTTGTCGCTGGCGAAGATCCAGGTTCGAAGCTTGAAAAGGCCCGCGCCTTGAATATTCCGGTAATCAGCGAGAAGCAACTGCTGGAACTGGTGAATTGACTATGAATGGATATCCAATGAGGCGAATTACAAAGGCCGTCTTTCCCGTTGCAGGCATGGGCAGCCGTTTCTTACCGGCAACGAAAGCCAGCCCCAAGGAGATGATGCCTGTTGTGGATAAGCCGTTGATACAGTTTGCGGTCGAGGAAGCTGTTGCAGCCGGTATGACTGACATGATCTTCATTACTGGCCGAAACAAGAGGGCCATTGAGGATCACTTCGATAAAGCGTATGAGGTTGAGGCCGAATTGGAGAGGCGAGGGAAATTGGACCTTCTTAGTACGGTACGGGATATTCTTCCCAAGAACATCAATTGCATTTATATCCGGCAGCCAGAGGCGCTCGGGCTGGGACACGCAGTTCTGTGTGCCCGCCCCGCAGTACAGAATGAACCATTCGCGGTGATCCTGGCGGATGATCTTATCTATTCGGCGCGTCCTGCGATCGCCCAGATGGCGGATAGTTATGATGCGGTGGGCTGTTCCATCTTGGGTGTAGAAGACGTACCGCGCGAGCAAACCGGATCCTACGGTATCGTTCGAGCAACGAATCTCGAGGATTCGCTCGTTCACGTCGATGGGCTTGTGGAAAAACCCAGTCCCGAGACTGCGCCTTCAACGCTGGCTGTTGTGGGACGCTACATTCTCACCCCAAGGATTTTTGATCTGCTCGAAAAGCAGCCCCCCGGTAAGGGAGGCGAAATTCAGTTAACGGACGCGATTGAGACACTGCTGCAGGAGGAGTCGGTAAAGGCTTTGCGGTACAACGGTATTCGATACGACTGTGGTTCAAAATTTGGGTTTTTGAAGGCCACCGTCTCATATGGACTCATGCACCCTGAAACAGGTCCTGAATTTTCCTTGTGGCTAAATGCACTTTTGACGGCAAATAGGCCGAACGGCTCCAATAACAATGCAAGCTGACATATCTACTTCCGGCGACTACGCGATTATTGGTGGGAGTGGACTTCAGGCGTTGAAGGGAGTCGCAACTGAAGCTCAGCACTTGCCGGATACGCCCTTTGGAAAAACGTCGGGTCCAATCAGTAGCGTCCTCATCGGCAAGCATCGCGCCTTTTTCATTCCTCGTCATGGTGTCGGTCACACGATCGCGCCTCACCTAATAAACTACCGCGCAAACATTTGGGCATTGAAGGACATTGGTGCCACCAAGTTGGTTTCCGTCGCGTCCGTAGGTGGTATTCCAGCCTACTATGAGCCGGGAACGCTGCTTGTTCCAGAGCAAATCATCGACTACACGTGGGGACGCGCGAGCACTTTTTTTGGAGAGGGCGTGCCCGTCAAGCACATTGACTTTACGAACCCCTTTTCCAATACTCTCCGCGACGAACTCTTGCGGGCGGCAAAACGATGCAATTTACCGGTGGCAGACGGGGGAGTTTATGCTGCAACCCAGGGCCCTCGTCTTGAGACCGCGGCTGAAATTAACCGAATTGAGAGGGACGGAGGAAATGTGGTTGGAATGACGGGAATGCCAGAGGCTGTGCTGGCTCGCGAATGTGGCCTCGAATATGCCATGCTGGCAGTGGTGGTAAACAGCGCTGCTGGAAGAGGCGAGAGCGCGGAGGGAATACTGTTCGCTGATTTGGCTGTCGTGGCAGACATGGCCATGTGTAAAGTCGAGGCGATTTTGAAGGAACTTGTTTCGCAATGATTCGAAATGTCCTGAAAATGGGGGATCCCAGACTGCTGGAAACTTCCAGCCCAATCGCTCAATTTGGCACTTCTGAGCTGGATGCTTTGGTGAGAGATTTGCTCGACACCATGCTGCACTTGAATGGCGCCGGCCTTGCTGCTCCACAAATCGGGGTCGGCTTACGGGTCGTCGTATTTGGATTCAAGTTCAACTCCCGATACCCCGATGCAGGGGAAATACCAGAGACGGTGCTGATCAATCCCGTACTCACGCCAATGGGGTTGGAGCAGGATTCAGGATGGGAAGGTTGCCTGTCCGTTCCTGGCTTGAGGGGTGAAGTTTCCCGATGGAGGCGGCTGCGTTATGAAGGGTATGATGCGAACGGAAATGGCATCTGCCGCGACGTGACCGACTTTCACGCTCGGGTTGTGCAACACGAATGCGATCATCTGGATGGAATTCTTTACCCGACGCGGATTCGCGACTTGCAACGGTTCGGATTTGTCGACGAGCTAACCCCGACTCGTGTCGCGGAGAGCGAATAACGTATTCAGGCCTGTAGAACCTTCAGCAGGGCTTGCTCGAGCAACAAGACCGTTTGCGGGTGATGCAGCGCATCGCCCGAGACCAGAAAGGTGTCTTCGGCACGATCTCCCAGCGTTGCAATTTTTGCCGTATGAAGATTCAGATGATATTCACCCAATGTCCGGGAAATTCCATACAGAAGGCCGGGCCGGTCTCCTGCAGTAATGGACAGGATTGAGTACTGCCCATTTTCATCGGGCCGTATATGGACCTCGGGGGTGATGGGGAAATTTCGTAACTGACGTGATAGACGCCCCTTGGCCGGGGTGCGCAACGGACCTTTCTGCTCCAGCAGCATCTGCAGGTCATGCTCGACCAGACGAGTCATGTCGCGATAATCCGTCGACTTGCCGACGCCCATGACCTGGAATGTATCGAGAGCGTAGCCATGACGCGTCGTGTGGACTTTGGCGTCGACAATGCTGTACGCAATCGACTCGAAAAATCCGCAGATCTGAGCAAATAAATTATTTTGATCTGGCGTGAAGATCAGAACCTGCAGACCTTCCCCCACGGGTGAAAGGCGGGCCTTGACAACCGGAATGCGGCTATTGAGTCGCGCGGACAGTAGGCGTGCCTGCCATGCAATTTCCGAGGCGTCGTACCGCAGAAAGTACGGTATATCGAGTTTTGACCAGAGTTCGGTTTCCATCCCCTCACGCAACGCATACAGTCGCAGAAGGCGCCTTGCTTCGTCCTGCTTGGCCTGGATGCTCTCCGCCAGTGGAATGGGATTTCCACTCATTCGCTGGCGTGTGGCATGAAATAGATCTTCCAGCAATTTGGCCTTCCATGCATTCCACACTTTCGGGCTCGTTCCCCGAATGTCCGCGACAGTAAGCAGATAGAGCGCCGTCAATTTTCGCTCATCTTCCGCCACACCCAGGAATCGGTCGATCACGGCAGGGTCAGACAGGTCCTGTTTTTGCGCGACAGAAGACATCATCAGGTGATTCTTCACAAGAAACTCGATCAAATCCGAATCCTCTTCGGAAATCAGGTGCTCACGACAGAATTTTCGCGCCTCCAGCCGTCCCAATTCGGAGTGATCCCCCCCGCGCCCCTTCGCAATATCGTGAAAGATGGCTGCTACATACAATACCCAATTTCTTTCGAAACCCGTCATCAGGCGCGAACAGAACGGGAACTCGTGGGCGAATTCCACCATTGCGAAACGCCGCAAATTTCGCACTACCGTGAGGATATGTTGATCGACTGTGTACACATGAAAAAGATCATGCTGCATCTGGCCCACGACCTTCCCAAAAATGGGTAGATATCGGCCAAGGATGGAGTACTGATTCATTCTCCTCAATGCATGCACCAGTCCACGGGGTTGCTGCAATATCTCGAGAAACAAAGCGCGGTTGGCGGGGGCACTCCTGAACCCGCGATCAATCCTTGGTCGAGCTCTCCACAGCGCGCGCAAGGTGGTTGCCGTCATCCCCTTTAATTCTGCGTGCTGCTCGAGCAACAGGAAACTTCTGAGTATCGCTGAGGGATTCCGTTCAAAAACCTCCGGGTCGCGCGCGTCAAGGAGTTCGTGTTCAATCTGGAAGCAGTCATCCAGCGGTTGGTGCGTTTTCCTCGGAACGGGGAACACTTGCGTACTCAGGTTTTGCAGCAATATTGTATTCAGCTGAGTGACCGCTTTGGCAGCGCGGTAGTATCGCTCCATCAATTGTTCGCTTGCGCGGCGATGTGCCGTCGCCCGCAACCCCTGGTCGCTTGCCAGTCTAGTCTGATACTCGAACATCATTCGGTCTTCGCGCCTGCCGGCGACAAAGTGCAATTGGGTGCGTAACGTTTTCAGAAATCGTTGATGACTTGTGAGTGCTCGTGCCTCCGAAGCCGTAATGAGTCCGTGCTTTGAAAGGGCGTGCCAACCATGTCCGATGTCACAGGCTCGACTGATCCACATGATTGTCTGAAGATCTCGAAGTCCCCCGGGAGATTCCTTGATGTTGGGTTCCAGGCTATAGGGCGTATCCTGATACCTCGCGTGGCGTTGTTCCTGTTCCAGACGCTTCGCCTTGAAGAATGTCTGGCGATCCAAGTGCGCCTGCACTGCGCCGGTTAACCGCAGAAAAAGACGACGATTTCCGGCAACGAGGCGCGCTTCAATCAGCGCTGTCTGCACGGTGATATCTTTGCGCGACTCATCGATGCACTCATCGATGGTACGTACGCTGTGGCTCACTTCAAGGCCCGTATCCCAGAGCGATCCGATCAAGCTTTCCAGTCTCGCGGTAACCTCAGGAGATGGCTGGCTCGGCAGCAGCACCAGCACGTCGACATCGGAGTACGGAAATAACTCGCCACGACCGTATCCCCCGACAGCAAGGAGTGCCGCGTCTGCAGGCAACATCGCACCGTGCCACAACTCGCGAAGCGCCGAGTCAACAGTCCTGCAGTGCGACCCGAGGTAATTGCTTACCTTGACGTTGCCATGAAACAGTTCACGGAGGCGCGCTCGTTCGGCAAGTATCCAAGCCCTGATTGAAGCAAGATCAGGTCTCTGAGCGGAAGTTAAATGCGGCTCCATGTCGAGTTAGCGGATCAGGTGATCGGTGCCGCTGGCATCCCTGGAGACATTGTCAAGACCTCAAAACTCTCATCCGTTACGAGAACGGTATGCTCCCACTGCGCGGAGAGGGAATGATCCTTCGTTACTATTGTCCAGCCGTCAGCCAGTTCCCGTATCGCGGCCTTGCCAGCGTTGATCATGGGTTCGATGGTGAAGACCATGCCTGGCTGGAGCGACAAGCCTATCCCGCGCTTTCCATAGTGCAGGACTTGCGGATCTTCGTGAAATTTTCGTCCGATGCCATGACCGCAGAACTCTCGAACGACGCTGTAACCACTCGACTCCGCATGATTCTGGATCGCAGCACCGATGTCTCCGAGATTCCCTCCCGGCCTAACGGAGCGGATGCCAAGCCAAAGGCATTCATGCGTGATCCGGCAAAGTCGCTTAGCTTGAATGGAAACATTACCGACTTCGAACATTCTGCTGGTGTCGCCGTGGAAGCCGTCCTTTATCACCGTGATGTCGATGTTGACGATATCGCCTTGCCGCAGGATCTTGTCACCCGGCACGCCATGGCACACCTGATGATTGATCGAGGTGCATATGGACTTTGGGTATGGCTTGTAACCAGGCGGGGCGTAGTCGAGCGGCGCCGGAATGACTTTCTGAAAATCCACCATGAAATCATGGCAAAGTCGGTCCACTTCCCCCGTCGAGATCCCTGGCTGAATCTTTGGTGCAATGTAATCTAGGACATCAGCTGCAAGTCGCCCAGCGACGCGGAGCAGTTCAATTTCGTCGTGATTCTTGATATGAACCGCCATAGTAATTTCCGGCAATCATGGTTATGACTTGGATGGACTCTGGTGGAGGGCACGAGCCACGATCCAAACGGATGTTGAGACTGGGAAGAGGAGGCTTAATTGCCTGTTTGAAAAAGGAAACATTGCAATAGTGACGCGATCAATGCTAACATAGCAAGCTTGTCTTACTACCATCCGATCTGGTGGTTGCCGGACAAAATTATGCGGCCTTACCCTTAGGGTGCCCTCCGAAGTCGCTTGTTTAGGCTGGGGAGGTGATTACCGGTACTGGCGGCCTGACTCCAACCCTAAAAAGGACTTACGAAGTATGTCAACGACAATGCGTCAAATGCTGGAAGCTGGCGTCCATTTTGGGCACCAGACGCGGTACTGGAACCCGAAGATGGCGCCGTACATCTTTGGCCATCGCAACAAGATACACATCATCAACCTCGAAAAAACGATGTTGATGTACCAGGACGCGATGAAGTATGTCCGTCAGTTGGCCTCGAACAAAGGAACGATCCTTTTTGTCGGAACCAAGCGCCAGGCGCGGGAAATCATCCGAGAAGAAGCGGAGCGGTGCTTATCACCGTTTGTCGACCATCGTTGGCTGGGTGGCATGTTGACAAACTTCAAGACTGTTAAGCAATCAATCAAGCGCCTAAAGGACATGGAGCTGATGGTGTCCGATGGGTCTTTGGAGAAGCTGTCCAAGCGTGAAGGGCTCGGGTATCAGCGGGAATTGGTCAAGCTTCAGCGTGGCCTGGGCGGTTTCAAGACGCTGGATGGACTGCCCGATGCATTGTTTGTCATTGATGTCGGCTACCACAAGGGCGCCATTGCAGAGGCGCAGAAGTTGGGAATTCCGGTAATCGCCGTGGTCGACTCCAATCACTCCCCGGATGGAATTGCATATGTCATTCCCGGGAACGATGACTCCAGCCGTGCAATACGTCTGTATGCACGCGGTGTGGCCGATGCGATCCTTGAGGGACGCAATCAGGTCATCCAGGAAATTATCGGAGATGGTGGTGACGAATTTGTTGAGGTGGAGGCCGGCAGCACTGCTGAGTAGCCGAGATTGACGTTGATCACAGGAAAAGGGGCGTAAGCCCCCTTTTTTTAATTTTAGTTTCTGATGTATTGGAGCAAAGATGGCAGAAGTCAGTGCAGCGATGGTTCGCGAACTTCGTGACCGGACGGACGCGCCGATGATGGAGTGCAAGAGGGCGCTGGGCGAATCGGGCGGGGACATCGGGAAGGCGGAAGAGTTGCTGAGGATCAAGCTTGGAAACAAGGCAAGCAAAGCGGCATCCCGCCTCGCCGCAGAGGGTATCGTTGGAATATCCAAGTCGGACGACGGGACATGTGCGGCGATGGTCGAGGTAAATTGCGAGACGGATTTTGTCGCAAAAAATAATGATTTCGTGACCTTTGTGAAGAATATTGCAGAAATCGTGGCTGCGAAAAACCCATCGTCCGTAGAAGAGTTGTTAGCTCTTACTTTGGGAAACGTGACTATCGACGAAGCGCGAAAGGCCCTTGTCGGAAAAATTGGCGAAAACTTGTCCATTCGCCGATTCATCCGCGTTAGCGGAAAGGGCCGGATATTCCAGTACATCCATGGCGCGAAAATTGGCGTTCTGGTGGATGTGGTTGGAGGCGACGAACAGCTTGGCAAGGATTTGGCGATGCATGTCGCTGCCGCAAAACCGCTGGCGCTTTCCAAGGAGCAGGTGCCCGATGAGGTGCTCCGTAAGGAACGTGACATTGCGCAGGCAAAGGCGCTCGAATCGGGAAAGCCGGCCAATATCGTAGAGAAAATGGTCGAAGGATCCGTGCAGAAATTCCTGAAGGAAGTAACCTTTTTGGGGCAGGCTTTTATCAAAGACGACAAATTTACGATTGAGTCTCTCTTGAAATCGAAGGGAGCCTCAGTTTCTAGTTTCTGCCTTTACGTCGTCGGCGAAGGCATTCAGAAAAAGTCCATCGATTTCGCCGCTGAAGTAAAGGCGCAGGCCGCGCAGGCGACAAGAGTCTAAAGGGCGATAGCAATGACAACCGCGCGTTTCAAACGTGTGCTTCTGAAGCTGTCTGGCGAAGCATTGATGGGGGAAGACTCCTTTGGCATCAATCGCCAGACCATTGAGAGAATCGTCGACGAAATCGCGCAGGTTGCTGCCTTGAACGTTGAAATGGGGATCGTGATTGGCGGGGGGAATATTTTTCGCGGCGTTGCCCTTGGCTCAGCCGGCATGGACCGGGCCACTGCTGACTACATGGGTATGCTTGCCACAATCATGAACGCCCTGGCTCTGGCGGATGTCATGCGGCAAAAGGGTTTGAATGCGCGAGTTCAATCGGCGATCAATATAGAACAAGTCGTGGAGCCATATATTCGACCTAAAGCTATCCGGTATCTGGAAGAGGGCAAGATCGTCGTGTTTGCTGCCGGCACGGGCAATCCATTTTTTACAACCGACACCGCCGCCGCTCTTAGGGGAACCGAAATTGGAGCCGAGATGGTACTCAAGGCAACCAAGGTCGACGGGGTTTATTCAGCGGATCCGAAATTGGACCTGAATGCCACGAAGTACGAACGAATTTCCTTCGACGAGGCGATTGCCAAGAATCTGAAAGTAATGGATGCGACTGCTTTTGCGCTTTGCCGAGATCAGAGTCTCCCTATTACGGTATTCTCAATATTGAAGGCTGGGGCCATGCGTCGGGTAATTACCGGGGCGCAAGAAGGAACTTTGGTTCACGATTGACTGCAGTGGACCAAACCCTGCCACGACCGATTGGAGATCAAAGATGAGTGTCGGTGAAATCAAGAAAAGCGCAGAGCAGCGCATGTTGAAATCCATTGATTCGCTGAAGACCGATCTGGGGAAAATTCGCACTGGACGCGCTCATACCGGAATTCTCGATCATGTGACTGTTGACTATTATGGTAATCAGGTACCCATTTCACAGGTTGCCAGTATCTCCTTGATGGATGCGCGCACCATCATGGTCACGCCTTGGGAAAAGAAGCTCGTTGCTGCCATCGAAAAGTCCATACGAGAGTCGAGCCTTGGCCTCAATCCGGCCGCGCAAGGGGACGCCATTCGGGTCCCCATGCCGCCACTGACGGAGGAACGCAGGAAGGATTTGGCTAAAATCGTGAGGGCCGAAGGTGAGAACGCCCGTGTTGCGGTCAGGAGCCAGCGCCGCGACGCAAATCAGTCGTTAAAGGACCTTGTGAAGAAGAAGCAGCTTGCGGAAGACGACGAGCGCAAGGCCCAGGACGATATTCAAAAGCTGACCGACCGCCACATTGCGGAAATCGACAAGCTGGTATCGACCAAAGAGTCCGAATTGATGGCAGTCTGAAGCGCCGATTTCCGGTAAGCAAGGTCGCCCATGACAATCCGATTCTCCAGTTCGACACGGGAAGTCCCGGTTCCTGCCGAAGTTCCACGACATGTGGCGATCATCTTGGACGGAAACGGCCGGTGGGCGAAGCGCCGTTTTCTCCCGCGTTTTGCGGGGCACCGTCAAGGTGTCGAATCACTCAGAAGTACCATCCAGGCTTGCGTCGAGCGCAAGATCGAATTCCTCACCATTTTCGCCTTCAGTTCCGAAAATTGGCGACGCCCCCCCGAAGAAATCACGCTGTTGCGGCAGCTTTTTCTATCGGCATTGGAAAGCGAAGTCGAGAAGATGCACCGCAATGGGATTCGCTTGAAGATCATCGGCGATCTGCAACCTTTTGGTTCCCGGATCATTGAACTGGTACGCTACGGCGTTGAGCTTACTGTAGGCAACTCAAGATTGACGCTGACAATCGCTGCGAACTATGGCGGCCGCTGGGATTTGCTGCAAGCCTTCAATCGGGTTCACGCGGACCACGCACAATCCGGGAAAACCATTACTGAAGCAGACCTTGAAAAGCACCTTTCGATGAACTATGCGCCGGAGCCTGACCTGTTTATTCGCACCGGCGGCGAGCAGCGGATCAGTAATTTTCTGTTGTGGAGTTTGGCGTACACAGAGCTTTACTTTACCGAGACGCTCTGGCCAGACTTCGATAACAAGGCACTCGATGCTGCAATTGCATGGTATCGCGAGCGTGAGCGCAGATTTGGACGAACGTCCGAGCAATTGAGTCCTGCCAGCTCCGAACGCCAACCAATTGCACTTCCTCCTGAGTCGGACAGGGGCGCTTGATCCAAACTTCACTCCTCAAGCGCATTGCGACAGCAATTGTGCTGATCTTGGCGCTGGTGCCATCATTATTTTTCCTGCCCACGGTAATATGGAATATTGCCTGTGCAGTATTTGCAGCAATCTGCGCATATGAGTGGAGCCGGCTATGCGGCCTGAAGGGCTTAGCGCTGAGCACCAGCATTTTTCTGACCGTCGCAGTAGTCGCGGCAGCGCTGATGGATGTCATACCTGCAAAGTGGCTCTTCGTCGCCAGTGCATTGACCTGGATTGCTGCAGTCCCCGCGATTATTTGGAACAACTCCCAAAACATAGCCAAGGCCACTCGAATTGGCCTTGGCGGGCTTGTCATTGCCTCGGCAGCATCCGCGTTGGCAGCACTGCGTTTAAGCGACCCGGCTCTGCTGTTTGTCTTGATGGCGATTGTGTGGGTATCCGATACCGCCGCCTACTTCTCCGGGCGCAAATGGGGGCGCCGGAAACTCGCCCCCTCCATCAGTCCTGGAAAGACCTGGGAGGGTGTCGCGGGCGGGCTGACTGCAGTCGGCATCTACGCGTTAGCGTTGATTGTGAGTCTTCCCGCTGCCTTGCCCCAGACTGCAAGCCGTGTGTCTGAGAACGGCAATGCATTGTTCATGATTGTTTGCCTGGCGCTGGCCGTGGCAGGAATTGTCGGCGACCTCGCAGAATCGTGGGCTAAACGACTTGCAGGTGTCAAAGACAGCGGCACCATCCTGCCAGGACATGGTGGAATACTGGACCGAGTGGACGCGCTCCTTCCGGTCCTGCCCATGGCAGCGCTCATTTTCTCGCGATAGGCGAACATGTTGAAACGCATTGCAATACTGGGGGCAACTGGTTCAATCGGCAGCAGTACGCTGGATGTTATTGCACAGCATCCCGGACGGTACGAAGTTGTGGCGCTTACGGCCCACAGCAGGGTCAGCGAGTTGGTCGCCCTATGCGAGAGGTTCAGGCCGCAGTTTGCATGCGTTAGCGATCCGAGTCGTTATTCTGAATTCAAGGCCCTCATGCGCAGTGCCGCGCCGGACACCGAGGTCCTCGTAGGCCCCGAAGGGCTGGAACAAGTCGCTTCGGAGCCCAGTGTCGATGCCGTCATGGCCGCCATCGTTGGCGCGGCCGGGCTCAAGGCCACTTTTGCCGCTGCGCAAGCCGGCAAGACGATTCTCCTTGCAAACAAGGAAGCCTTGGTCATGGCAGGTTCGGTGTTCATGGATGCTGTGCATGAAAATAGTGCCACTTTGCTGCCCATCGATAGCGAGCACAATGCCGTTTTCCAATGCCTGCCGGAACGCTTTTCCGGAACTATCGAGGGCTTGGGGGTTCGTCGGATCATTCTAACTGCGTCAGGCGGCCCCTTTCGGACAAGAACACTTGCCGAGTTAAGGCACATAACCCCTGACCAGGCCTGCGCGCATCCGAACTGGTCCATGGGGAGAAAGATTTCGGTCGACTCCGCGACCATGATGAACAAGGCCCTGGAAGTCATCGAAGCACACTGGCTGTTTGGCGCCGCAGCGGAACAGATCAGTGTCGTCATCCACCCGGAGAGCATTGTTCACTCGATGGTCGAATACCTCGACGGTTCGGTCATATCTCAAATGGGAAATCCGGATATGAGGACACCGATCGCGCAAGCCCTGGCATATCCGGACCGGATCGCGTCCGGTGTCCCCTCCCTGAAATTGCCTTCCATCGGCACGCTCACCTTTGAGGAGCCTGATTTCTCGCGTTTTCCCGCACTCAGACTGGCATACGCGACCCTTAGCCAGGGAAACTCGGCATCGGCAGTCTTCAATGCGGCAAACGAAATCGCCGTGGCTGCCTTCCTAGAAGAAAAGCTGCCATTTCTTGCGATAACTGACGTGATTGAAGAAACGCTGGACGAGGTTCCGCTGACACCAACAACGCGAATCGAAGACGTGTTTTTCGCCGACCAGCTTGCGCGATCGTGTGCAGCTTCGCTCGTGGCCAAAGTTAGCGGCCGCGGAAGGAATCTCGCATGACGTTTTTGTACACCATCATTGCATTTTTAGCGGCATTGGCAGTGCTCATCGTCGTCCATGAACTGGGGCATTTTGCCGCAGCTCGACTTTGCGGGGTCAAAGTTCTGCGATTCTCGGTAGGTTTCGGGCGCACGCTGGTGATGCGCCGCATGGGAAAGGACCGCACCGAGTGGGTATTGGCATTGTTTCCGATTGGTGGCTACGTAAGGATGCTCGATGAGCAGGAGGGGTCTGTCGCCCCTGGTGAAGTGCATCGGGCATTCAATCGCCAGCCCTTGTGGAGACGTGCTTCTATTGTGGTTGCCGGGCCGCTGGCCAATTTTCTTCTGGCCGTACTGCTCTACTGGGTATTGTTCATTGGAGGCGTCACTGAACCAAAGCCTATCATTGGGGTTCCGGACCCAGGCTCGCCTGCCGCTGAAGCAGGGCTGCAGCGCGGAGACTTGATTCGACGAGTGAATGATGAGGCGGTCACCACCTGGCAAGAGGTTAGATGGAAGCTCCTAAATCATGGTGTAGACCAGGCGCAAGTTCGACTGGAAACTCTGAGTTTGAGCAGCGAAATTGCGTGGCGACAACTGAACTTGAGCAAGTTCAGGATAGAAGACGGGCAGACGGATCCTCTATCGAAGGTTGGATTGAAGCTTTTTCGTCCTGACTTTCCGCCTGTTATTGGTATAACCGTCCAAGGGCAAGTCGCAGAGCGCTCCGGGCTTCTGGCCGGTGACCGGGTGTCGACAATCGACTCTCGCCCGATCTCCACGTGGGACCAGGTCGTTGCGGCCGTGCGATCCAGTCCCGGAGTGGCGCTGGGGTTCGAGATTGTCCGCGATGGACGAACGATTCACTTCGATGTGACTCCTGAGCCGGTTGAAACTCGCGATAGTTCAGCGGGCCGGTTTGGCCGGATCGGCGCAGCTCCTCGGATTCGCGAATCATCCCTGGACGGACTATCCACGATGGTTCGCTATGGCCCAACTGACGCGCTGCTTATGGCGCTCAATCGAACGCTGGAAACAGCGTGGTTCAGCCTGCGAATGATCGGAAAAATGTTCACCGGCGAGGTTTCCTGGCGAAATTTATCCGGTCCAGTCACCATCGCGGATTACGCTGGTCAGTCGGCACAGATGGGCGTAGTCCCATACATCGGGTTTCTTGCATTGATAAGCATCAGTCTAGGCGTCCTAAACCTATTACCCGTACCGTTATTGGATGGCGGACACCTGATGTATTATGCTGTGGAAGCCGTAAAGGGTACCCCAGTCTCCACGAGAGCAATGGAACTGGGTCAGAGGGTGGGCTTGGCGCTCTTGCTGGTCCTGACGGCGTTTGCCTTCTTCAACGACATTAATCGTTTGATTTTTAGCTGAATCTTTTCCCTTTGTGCCCCATGGCGCGTAGACGAATCGCCTGAACTTTCGACCGGCTTCCCTCAATGAAAATTTGCTTTCTCAAAGCAGTTCGTCAGATTGTCCTCGTTTTTGCTACCTGCTTATCGGGCCTTGCCAATGCGTTTGACCCGTTTGTGGTCAAGGACATTCGTGTAGAAGGGGCGCAGCGAATAGAGGCAGGAACGATATTCAGCTATCTCCCTGTCAAGGTCGGGGAAACGATGACCGATGAAAAGGCTGCGCAGGCTCTGCGAGCCTTGTTCAGCACGGGCTTTTTTCGTGATGTGCGCCTAGAAGTGGAGCGTGATGTCCTGATAGTCCTCGTCGAGGAGCGCCCGGCAATTGCGGCCATCGACTTCGTCGGTATGAAGGAGATCAAGGGAGACGTCGCCCGCAAGGCGCTACGAGAATCCAATTTCCAGGAGGGGCGCATCTTTGACCGGTCCATTCTTGACCAGGCAGAACAGGAGATCAAACGACAATATCTGGGACGTGGCTTTTACGCTGCCCAGGTAACCACGACGGTAACCCCCCTTGAGCGCAATCGTGTCGGCATCAACTTCACCGTGAACGAGGGAGATGCGGCGAAGATCCGAGCCATCAACATTGTCGGGAATCAATCGTTCGTCGAAGAGGATCTTGCCGAACTTTTTACCTTGAGAACCCTGGGTTGGTTTACTTGGTATACGAAAAACGACCAGTATTCGAGGCAAAAACTCCAGGCGGACCTGGAGGTTTTGCGATCTCACTATCTCAACAGAGGGTTCCTCGACTTCAATATTGACTCCACCCAGGTGTCCATAACGCCTGACAAGCGAGACATTTACATCACCATTAATATCACTGAAGGCGAGAAGTACACCGTCTCGGGAGTGAAGCTGGGCGGAGAAATGCTTGTGCCCGAGGCAGAGTTGCTCCGCCTTATCACGCTCAAGGAAGGCGCATCGTTCAACAGGGAAAAGTTGAACGAGAGCACCAAGGCGATTACGGACCGACTCGGGCGAGAAGGCTACGCTTTTGCAAACGCGAGCGGGGTACCGGAACTCGACCGGGAAAAGAGGACGGCTGCCTTTACGATTCGAATTGATGCGGGCCGGCGTGTGTATGTTCGGCGGATCAATGTTGGCGGGAATAGCCGCACGAGGGACGAAGTCATTCGCCGCGAGATGCGCCAGCTTGAGGGCGCCTTCTACGATACCGACAAGATCCAGCAGTCGAAGCGTCGCCTTGGGCGCTTGGGATATTTCACCGATGTCGACATCGAAACACCGCCGGTGGCTAGCACATCAGATCAGGTCGATGTCAATGTTGATGTCAAGGAAAAGCCGACAGGTGCGGTCCTGTTGGGTCTTGGTTTGTCTTCTTCCGAAAAACTCGTTGCGTCTGCATCGGTTCAGCAAGAGAACGTTTTGGGGACGGGCAAGGCCATCGGCGTCGGCTTGAATACCAGCAAGATCAATACCAATCTCTCACTCTCGTATACGGATCCTTACGCCACGATTGATGGGGTCAGCCGAGGTTACGAGGGCTACTTCAGGCGCAGCAATCCGAGCAATTTGGGTCTAGGTCAATACAAGACCCAGTCTTTTGGCACTGGTGTCACCTTTGGATATCCGCTTACGTCCATTGATAGGGTGGCTGTGGGTTTTGTGCTTGACCGTACCAAACTTGAGTCAGACCCGACACTATCCCCACCTAGGATCGTGCAGTTCGTGCGCGAGACGGGGAGTCAGTACTCTAGCGTCGTTGCCAAGCCTAGCTTCGTGCAAGACAGCCGAGATAGCATTCTCTGGCCCACCTCAGGCCACAAGACGGCCGTATCAGGTGAAATTGCAATGCCTATTGGAGACCTAAGGTACTTCAGGGTAAGTTCTTCGGGTCAGTACTTCGTCCCACTTGCAAGTAAGTTCACGCTGATGATGAGCGGAGAAGTTTCGGGTGCGCGCGGATATGGTGGAAAGACGTTGCCCTTCTTCAAGAACCTGTATGCCGGTGGCCCGGGAAGCGTTCGCGGATATGCACCTAGTTCGCTCGGTCCTCGCGATACGGACGGCAGCTATTTAGGCGGAGTAGGCCGCATGCTTGGCACAATTGAGGGCTTGTTCCCAATGCCAGGACAGGGCAAGGAGCAATCAATCCGCCTGAGTGTATTCTTGGATGGCGGACAGGTGTACGGCGCCGGGACCAAACTGAACCTGTCTGACCTGCGTTATGCAACAGGGGTTGGTATTTCGTGGAACTCTCCATTCGGCCCGATGAAGCTCAACTTGGCCAGACCACTTAACGCGAAACCCGAGGACAACAAACAGAGGTTTGCGTTTCAATTGGGACAAACTTTCTAGCGATCAGTATTATTTTCGTCATCAAAGAGCGATTGAAAGTGGGGCAAGGGCTACTCGCTAGGAGGCAATTGGGGGTTGGGGTGCGTCGGCTTCTGAGCATGAGAGTGTGGGGTATCGCCATTGTTCCGGCGCTGGCAACCAGCCCGGCACTGGCACAAGGAAAGATCGGTTTCGTCAGCCTCGACAGGGTACTGCGCAATGCTGCCCCCGGCGGTCCGGGTGCAGAAGAGCATCGAAGCCGAATTTTCCAAGCGTGACCAGAATATTTCCAAACTCGCTGAGCAGTTGAAGCGTAGCCAGGACGCTTTCGAGAAGAATTCCGCAACAATGTCCGAGATAGAACGTCGTAACCGTGAACGCGAACTCAGCGACATGAACTGGGACTTTCTGCGCATGTAGAGAGAATTCCGTGAATACCTCAATCAGTGCTGCAATGAGGAACTCGCGGGTGTTTCGAAAGGGCAAACCGAGTGGTGCGTCAGATTGCCGAGTTGGCGAAATTCGATATCGTTTTTCAAGAGGCGGTCTGGGTCGACCCTCATATAGACATCACCGACATGGTCGTCAAGGCACTCGACAACAACAGGCCAGCAGAAAAATAGCCAATACTATGATGAGGAACAAAGCGCGTGAGTCCAACGCCGGCATCGCGCTGAGCCTAGAGGACATCGTCGACAGGCTGGGTGGCACATTACGCGGTCCGGGAAAAGTGCTGATCAAGCGCGTCGCCTCCCTGAAAAATGCGGGTGAGGGGGACATCAGCTTTCTCAGCAACTTGCGCTATCGAGCTGTCCTTAAACAGTCTCGGGCAAGTGCCGTGATTTTGTCGTCGGATACTCCCATTGTCACGACTTTGCCAACGGTACTTTGCGAGAACCCGTACTTGTACTTTGCGGAAGTAGCCATCCTTCTTGCTCCAAAAGTCGCCCTGAGTCCCGGTCGACACGCTACGGCGACTGTGGAGGATGATGCTCGGGTATCGCCGCTGGCCAGGATCGACGCCGGCGCCTATGTTGGGCGTCGAACCAAGATAGCGGCCGGGGTAATTGTTGGCCCGGGTTGCAAACTGGGCGACGACGTGTCGATCGGGAAGGGCACGCGACTGCACGCCAACGTAACAATTTACGAGAAATGCAGCATCGGCCAGAGGGGCATAGTGCATTCAGGCGCCGTAATCGGCGCTGACGGCTTCGGCTTGGCACAAAAAGATGGCCGCTGGCTGAAGATTCCTCAGACCGGGCGCGTCGTCATTGGAGATGATGTGGAAATCGGGGCAAACACAGCAATCGACAGGGGCGCACTGGATGACACCATTATTGAAGACGGCGTAAAGCTGGATAACCTCATACAGGTGGGACACAACGTGCGCATCGGCGCGCACACGGCAATTGCCGGATGCGTCGGCATTGCCGGCAGTGCCATTATCGGTCGGCACTGCACCATTGGTGGTGGCGCCGTCGTTCTCGGTCACATTGAGATCGCCGACAAGGTTCACATTTCGGCTGCCACGCTCATCACCAAATCGATCCGGTCTTCCGGTACGTACACTGGAGCGTTCCCGTTTGACGAACACGGCCGTTGGGGCCGCACGGCGGTAGCAATTAAAAACCTCGCTGAAATATCTGTGAGAGTCCGCGAGCTGGAGAAATCGGCTAGTACTTCAGCGGTGCGCTCCGTAGATGCCGCTACAGGAACAGGTCGAAAGGGAAAATGATGATGGATATAGCCGAAATTCTGGAATACCTGCCGCACCGATACCCCATGTTGCTGGTCGATCGCGTGCTCGAATGTGAGCCTGGGAAGCGCATAACGGGGATCAAGAATGTCAGCATCAATGAGCCATTTTTCTCAGGGCATTTCCCGCACCATCCGGTCATGCCCGGCGTGCTGATCATTGAAGCGCTAGCGCAGGTGTCGGCCATTCTGTCGTTCAAGACGCTGGGGAACAAACCGGACAAGGAGTCGGTTTACTACTTCGTAGGCATCGATGATGCGCGCTTTAAGCGGCCGGTTCTTCCCGGCGATCAGCTGATTCTCGAGTCGGTAATCGAGCGGCGTGTGCGCGGCATCTGGAAATTCTCCGCGCGCGCGCGCATCGGCGAGAATCTGGCTGCGGAAGCCAATTTGATGTGCACGGTCCGGGCCCTATGATCCATCCGACAGCGATCGTCGATCCAAACGCAAGCCTGGGCGACGGCGTCTCTGTCGGTGCTTATGCGGTGATTGGCAAAGACGTAGTGATCGGATCGGGCACAACGATTGGCTCGCATGTTGTCATCGAAGGTCCCACGCGGATCGGGCGCGACAATCGTTTCTTTCCCCATTCGTCTATCGGTGCGGCTCCCCAGGACAAGAAATATGCGGAAGAGGCGACAACGCTGGAAATTGGCGATCGCAATAACATTCGGGAGTTTTGCACGCTGAATCGAGGAACGGTTCAGGATGCAGGCGCGACTCGCGTGGGAAACGATAATTGGATCATGGCCTACGTGCACCTGGCCCACGACTGCCAGGTCGGGGACGGGACAATATTCGCCAATAACTCCCAGCTGGCAGGACACGTGCATATCGGTAACCACGCCATCCTCGGAGGATTCACCGTAGTCCATCAATTCGTCCACATCGGGGCGCATTCATTGACGGCCATGGGCACCATACTCCTTCAGGATTTGCCGCCCTATGTCACGGCTGCGGGGAACACTGCACAGCCGCATGGCATCAATTCCGAGGGTTTGCGGCGCCGTGGATTTACGGCAGCCGAAATCGCGCATATCAAATCTGCATACAAGACGATGTACAAATCCGGGCTATCGCTGGAGCAGGCTCGAACAGAGATCGCGAACAGGGCCGAGTCAGAGCCGGAACTGTCAGTGTTGGCAACGTTCCTGTCGAGGGCCGGACGGGGAATCATCCGATAGCAGGCCATGGGTGCACATCACATGCAGGTTGAGGATCAAACCATTGCCATGGTAGCGGGTGAGGCCTCCGGGGATTTTCTTGGCGCAAGCCTCATGGCCGAATTGAAGCAAAGGCTGCCCCGAGCGAGATTCGTCGGCATCGGGGGGGCGAAAATGGAAGCCCTTGGTTTTGAGTCCTGGTATCCCATGGAGAGCTTGGCCGTCAGAGGCTATGCCGAGGTGTTGCGCCATTATGCGGGCATCACGTCGATGCGCAGACGCCTATTCCGGCGCCTCAGCAAGCTGCGTCCCTCGATATTTATAGGCATTGATGCCCCAGACTTCAATCTTGCGCTGGAGCGTAGCCTCAAAGGCGAATCGATCCAGACCATACATTATGTGGGCCCGTCAATATGGGCGTGGCGCGGGGGGCGCATCAAGAGCATCGGAAAATCGGTCAGCAAGGTACTTGTACTGTTCCCGTTCGAGGAAGAAATCTATTCCAAGGCGGGTATCCGGGCGACCTATGTGGGTCACCCGATGGCCGACCTGGTTCCCGAAGAGGACCAGACTGCCAACGCTCGCGAGCAACTTCAGATCCCCCCCGGCCAAACGGTCATCGCGTTGCTACCTGGTAGCCGGCAATCCGAGCTGAAGTACATGGCCGACGCATTCATCAGAACGGCCATGCTTATGGACCAGCAGCGCCCTGGCGCGCGGTTCCTCGTCCCCATGGTCAGCCGCGAGACACGCGATCTGTTCGAACAAAGACTCTATGCGCTGGGTGCCGAAACGCTGCCCCTGACGATCCTGTTCGGACACTCCCGCGAAGCCATTGCGTCCTCCAACGTGGTGCTGGTTGCGAGCGGCACTGCAACCTTGGAAACCGCGCTCTATCGCAAGCCCATGGTGATTGCCTACCGCATGGCCCCCAGCAGTTGGAAAATCATGTCGCGCATGCGCTATCAGGAATGGGTGGGCTTGCCCAATATTGTCGCCGGACGTTTCATCGTTCCGGAGTTCCTGCAAGACGAAGCAACGCCGGAAAATCTCGCGCAAGCGGTTCTCAATGAACTTGGCGATGGCGTCGTGCGCACGCGCCTGGAGTCGGAATTTTCGAACATCCATCAACGCTTGCGATGCAATGCAGCGACTCGGGCAGCGGAGGCTGTCCTCGAATGCCTAACCTGATCTGCGGCACAGATGAAGCGGGAAGGGGGCCGCTGGCCGGGCCGGTGTGCGCCGCGGCGGTGATTCTCGACCCTCATCGACCGATTGCGGGGCTCGCAGACTCGAAAAAGTTGTCGGAAAGAAGGCGCGAAACGCTGGCACGGTCGATACGCGAACGCGCGACTGCCTGGGCAATAGGCTGGGCCAGCGTGGAGGAGATCGATCGTTTGAACATTCTGCGAGCCTCCTTGTTGGCGATGAAGCGCGCAATTGAGGCACTTGGCATTCATCCGGATGAAGTACTGGTCGACGGGGTGCACTGTCCGGACATTCCCTACTGCGCACGAGCGATCATCGGCGGCGACGCGACCGTTCCGGAGATTTCAGCAGCGTCCATTCTCGCCAAGACCGAGCGCGACGCGCAGATGCTCACCTTCCACGACACCTACCCGGGCTACGGTTTTGACCGCCACAAGGGCTACCCGACCCGTTTCCACCTGGAGGCCATCGCCAGGCTCGGCGTGTTGCCGATTCATCGCAGGAGCTTCGGGCCGGTGCGGCAGCTGCTATTGGCCCACGGCCCGCAATGAAGATCATTCGATCGAGGAGCAACAGCGAATTCCAGGAACTCGCCAGGCTGGCCGGATCGAGTCGGCAATGTCGTGCCCAAGGCCTGACCCTGATCGAGGGAGAGCGGCTGCTCAGTGCGTTGTCGGATTCCGGCCACAGCGCAGAGACACTGATCATCTCCGAGTCGGCAAGCCTCGATGCAACCCGAAGAACTCGGCTGGAATCCTTCCCAGGAAAAAAGCGCATTGTTCTTGCCGACAATCTGTTTGCGAACATTTCACAGGTCGTGAATTCCCAGGGCCTGATGGGAATCAGCAAAATTCCGGACCCGGGATCATGGCCCACCGGGCCTACGACCGCATTGTTACTCGAAGGCATACAGGACCCAGGGAATCTCGGTTCCATTTTTCGAACCGCAGTTGCCGCTGGCATACAACACGTCGCCTTGTCGCCGGGAAGCGCTTATGCATGGTCGCCCAAGGTCATGCGTGCCGGCATGGGCGCGCATTTCCATCTCTCCATTCACGAGGATGCCGATTTGCTTCTGCTGGCGTCCGGTTCACTTGCGGCAGTCGCAGCAACGAGCCCGCATTCCGATGTCTCCTTGTACGATACGAGGCTCTCGGTCCCGATAACGTGGATATTCGGCAACGAAGGGGCGGGCCTGTCGCCAGAACTGACCGCGACAGCGACCCTGCGACTCAAGGTGCCGATGGCAAAGGGGGCTGAGTCTCTGAACGTCGCGGCTGCGGTGGCCATCTGCCTCTTCGAGCAAACACGCCAGCGCTCGCCTCAAGCGAAGGTTGTCCAGCGCTAGCCCTAGCTACACACCTCAGTAGGCGCGACGGACGATCTTAGTCTCCGCCATGATGGTTGCCGCGATTTCCTCTATCGACTTGGTGGTCGAGTTGATCCAGCGGATGCCCTCGCGTTTCATCATTGCCTCGGCGCTGGAAACCTCCAACCGGCAATTGTCAAACTCAGCGTATTTGCTCCCTGGACGGCGCTCATTGCGTATTTCACTCAAGCGTTCCGGAGCGATGGTCAGGCCGTAGGTCTTCGCCACAAACGGCCGCAGCGTATCGGGAAGCGTGTCGCGTTCGAAATCCTCGGGAATCAGCGGATAGTTGGCCGCCTTTACGCCGAATTGCAGGGCCAGATAAAGGCAAGTCGGCGTTTTACCGCTTCGCGATACGCCGACCAGAATCACGTCGGCGTTGGGCAAGTCGCGTGCCGTAATCCCGTCATCGTGCGCGAGGGAAAAATTGACAGCCTCCATCCGCTGCTGGTACTCGGCCTTGTCCGTGGCGCTATGGGAGCGGCCCATGGTGTGTGTAGATTTCGCATTCAGCTCCCGCTCCAGCGGGCTCAGGAACGTTTCAAAGAAGTCCATCACGAAAGCGCCGCTGGACTGAAACACCGCGCGCACTGGGTCGTTCACCAGTGTTGTCAATACAATGGGGCGCTCGCCCTGGCGCGACGATTTCGCAATCCGCACCGCCCATTCCTCGGCTTTCTCAACACTATTGACGAACGGGGCGGTGATTTTCCGGAACTCAATTCCTTCAAACTGCGACAGAAGACTGTGTCCCAGCATTTCCACGGTAATGCCAGTTCCGTCTGAAACGAGGAATACGGTCCGAATGAACGGCATGGAATGGTGCCTCCGCTGGAATTGTCTATGCCCGCGCCGGTATTGTAGCCACGCGCCGGTAGAATATGGGTTCATATCATCAGCCAGCTCCCGACAAAGGCCGCCATGACAGACAACGCAGATGTCATTCCTTTTCAGCAGATTCGCATGGCCGACATCGAACAGGTCGGAGGAAAGAATGCATCGCTGGGGGAGATGATTGGCCGGTTGTCGGACGCAGGCATCCGGGTACCCGCCGGATTCGCCACTACAGCCAAGGCCTATCGTGATTTTCTGGGCTTTGATGGATTGGCTGGACGCATCCATGCGCTCCTCGACGCGCTTGATATCGAAGATGTGGCCGAACTGGCGCGTGTCGGTGCGCTCATACGGAAGATGATCCTCGACACCCCATTGCCCGGACCGCTCGAGGCAGCGATCCGCATCCATTACGCCGATCTGATGTCGGGAGCCTCGCAGGAAGTGTCGGTGGCGGTGAGGTCCAGTGCCACCGCAGAAGATCTGCCGGATGCCTCCTTCGCCGGGCAGCAGGAGAGTTTTCTCAATGTTCGCGGGCTGGATGCGGTCTTGAACGCAGTGCATCAAGTGTTCGCTTCACTGTTCAATGACCGCGCCATTTCCTATCGGATTCACAAGGATTTCGCGCATTCGGCGGTTGCGCTTTCCGCGGGCATACAGCGCATGATTCGCAGCGATATCGGCGCCAGCGGGGTCATTTTCACCCTCGACACCGAGTCCGGCTTCCGCGATGTCGTCTTCCTGACTTCTTCCTGGGGGCTCGGGGAAATGGTTGTGCAAGGGGCCGTGAACCCGGATGAGTTTTACGTGCACAAACCCATGCTGGGCGCGGGTAAAGCGCCCATCATTCGGCGCACGCTCGGATCCAAGGCCGAAAAAATGCGCTTTGCCAATGCCTCGGCAACCGGGCGTCCCGTGGAAGTCGTGGAGGTGGCGCAGGCGGAGCGCGACCGCTTTTCACTCACGGATGGCGACGTGATCGAGCTCGCGCGGTATGCGGTCCAGATCGAACAGCATTACGGTTTCCCGATGGATATCGAGTGGGCCAAGGACGGCGGTGATGGATTGCTCTACATTCTCCAGGCACGTCCGGAAACTGTGAAATCCCGGCCTGCCGACGGGAGCCAGGAGCGCTTTCGCCTGCTGGGAAAGTCCGAGATTCTGGCCTCGGGGCGTGCGATCGGTCATAAGATCGGCGTTGGAACCGTGCGCGTGGTCAAGCATGCAACCGATATGGGCGAATTGCATGACGGCGACGTGCTGGTCACGGACATGACCGACCCCAATTGGGAGCCGATCATGAAACGTGCCTCGGCAATCGTCACCAACCGGGGTGGCCGCACTTGCCATGCGGCGATCATTGCGCGTGAGCTCGGAATACCTGCGGTCGTCGGCAGCGGCGACGCCACCGAGCGTTTGCGCGACGGGGAAACTGTCACCGTTTCCTGCTCCGAAGGGGACACCGGTCATGTCTATCGAGGAGCGCTCGCCGTCGAGCGCTCCTCGGACGCCATCGGTCCCTTGCCCGTATCTCCGGTCAAGATCATGATGAACGTGGGTAACCCCAGCCTCGCATTCGACTTTCAAAAGATCCCGAACGACGGAGTCGGACTTGCACGGCTTGAATTTGTCATCAATAACATGATCGGGGTACACCCAAGGGCCATCCTCGACCATCCGAAGCTGCCGCCGGAGATAAAATCGGCGGTGGATGCTGCATCCCGTGGCTATGCCACGCCACGGGATTTCTTCGTAACCAAGGTGATGGAAGGCGTCGCCACGATCGCAGCCGCCTTCTGGCCAAAGCCGGTCATTGTCAGGCTCTCCGACTTCAAATCGAATGAGTACCGCAAGCTGGTGGGCGGGGCCGCCTATGAACCGGAAGAAGAGAATCCGATGCTGGGTTTTCGCGGCGCCTCACGGTATGTGGCGCCATCCTTTCGCCCCTGCTTCGAGCTGGAGTGCGAAGCCATGAGACGGGTCCGGGACGAGATGGGCTTGACCAATGTCGAACTCATGATTCCCTTTGTGCGTACCGTCGCCGAAGCGGCCAACGTGGTCCATCTCCTGGCAGAAAACGGATTGCGCCGTGGCAGCAACGGACTGCGCGTCATCATGATGTGCGAGTTGCCATCCAATGCATTGCTCGCGGAACAATTCCTGGAGTATTTCGACGGTTTCTCGATCGGATCGAACGACCTCACTCAGCTGACGTTGGGCCTCGATCGCGACTCCGGACTCGTGGCCGAGGGATTCGACGAACGCGATGGCGCGGTTAAGGCCTTGCTATCAATGGCTATCACTGCATGCCGGAAGGCGAACAAGTACATCGGCATCTGCGGGCAGGGCCCTTCGGACCACACGGATTTCGCGCTCTGGCTTGTGGAGCAGGGCATTGGCAGCCTGTCGCTCAATCCGGATACGGTCGTGGACACCTGGCGGGCCATCGCGGGATGGTCTGCGGGACGCGCGGCCTAGATCGTGGGTGCTATGCGGTGCCGCAATCAGCCCTTGCGTGATTTCATGATGCGCTGCTGCTCGCGCTGCCAGTCCTTGCGCTTTTCGTCCTCGCGCTTGTCATACTGCTTCTTGCCCTTTGCCAGACCGATCTCGAGCTTGATCCGGCCCTTCGTGAAGTGCAGGTTGATGGGGACAAGCGTGTATCCGGCGCGATCGACCTTTCCCGCAAGCTTGCTGATTTCCGCCTCATGAAGCAGCAACTTGCGGGCGCGTGTCGGATCGGCCGTCTCATGCGTGGATGTAGAGGGCAGCGGGCTGAAGTGCGCCCCGATCAGGAACACTTCATTGCCCCTGATGTGGACATAGGCCTCCTTGAGCTGCGTCCTTCCGGCTCGCACCGACTTGACTTCCCAGCCGAGCAGGGCCAATCCGGCCTCGAGACGCTCCTCTATGAAGTAATCGTGAAACGCCTTCCGATTCTCGACGATGCTCAACCGATACCTTTCGCAAGAAAGACCATTTTACCCGCTCGTATCCATGATTACCGTTGAGCGTTCAGTACTGGTGGCCCACAGTGCCCAACGCATGCGCGCATTGGTCGATGACATTGAGTCCTACCCCTTGTTCCTTCCCTGGTGCGGTTCCGCCAGGGTAGAGTCGCGCAATGAACGCGCGACCAAGGCGAGCCTGATGATCGACTTTCACGGCATCAGGCAAGGCTTTACCACCGAGAATACCCCGGAGGGAACAGATACGATACGCATCAACCTGGTAGCAGGACCATTTCGCTCCCTGTCCGGCACCTGGCACTTCAGGCCACTGGATGAGAGTGCCGCAAAGGTCAGCCTGCAGATCAACTACGAGTTCTCCAATCGCCTGCTCGCGGCGGCCATCGGCCCGGTTTTCAAGCAGATTGCCTCCTCGCTGGTGGACGCTTTCGTCCATCGGGCAGACGCCCTGCACGGCCATTAGCTTGCAGCAATTGCACAATGACGCGTGAGTTCAAGCCTGCCCAGGGTGATCCGCAGCCTCATGGACTCGCGCAACCGAGCGAGGGCGAGTTGTTGATCGAGGTGCTTTGCAGCGCCAACGGGCTGGGCACAATACGCAAAGTCCGGGTACCGCTGGCAACGACGGTCCGCGAAGCAATGGAGGCCAGCGGACTCATGCGCGAGTATCCCCAATTGGGCGAGCGCGAATGGATCTTGTCCAGCCACGGTCGTCGCATCCAGGCTAGTGCACCGGTATTGTCTGGGCAACGCATTGAAATCCTGGGGCCGCTTCTAGTGAGTCCGAAAGAAGCGCGGCGCCAACTGGCGGCAAAGCGCGCCAGCCAAGACCCCTCAGGCCGACGCCGGGGAGGCTAGGCGCAGCTCACTTGCACCACTGTTCGACCGCCTGCCGGGCGCGATCGCGCTCCTGGGCCGCCTGCGCATCATCCAGGACATAGCGTTCGCCCTTGTCGTTGACGCGGCTCTGGCGGCCGCCGCTATCGATACTGGCCAACGTGCCCTTCGAGCTGCGGCAATTCTCCTCGCGCTCGCGAGCTTCGGTTGCTTTGTCCTGGTCTTTCTTTGCCAGCTCGGCTTGCTCGGTTCGCCGCTTGCGAAACTCCAGTTCCAGTTCGGCGGCGGATTTGGGGCCGGATGACTTTGCAGCCCCGCTGGTGACAGCGCCACTCCCCGCGGGCGGCGACGCCGGCGGGGAGGCCGGTCGAATGGTCGATTTTTTCGCACCGGGCGGGCAGGGGACCTGCGAATAGAACGTCTTGCCCCCCGCATCCACGCACTTGTTGATCTGGGCGTGGGCGTGCGCTGCCATCAGGGCCGCGGCGCACGTCAAAAAGGCCATTGTCGGCTTCAACATGTTTTCCATCCTCGATACGATGTGACCCGCAGAGTGCTGGCACACAGATACCCCGGCACGCTAAGGGTTTTACCGCAGGGAGTCAATTGACGAGCGCGCGACCCCGTGATTTTCGCCGCACGGAAGGCGACCCGGCAATGTCCACGCAGTTGCTCGAACAAGGCACCAGCGTATAATGCCGCTTTGCGCCGGGACTGAACATGCGCGTCATCCAAAAAGCCCTGACGTTTGACGACGTCCTCCTCGTACCTGCCCACTCCACCGTCCTGCCGCGCGATGTCAGCCTCGCGACGCGCCTGACCCGCAAAATCCAGCTCAATATCCCACTCGTGTCCGCCGCCATGGATACGGTGACCGAAGCACGGCTCGCCATTGCACTCGCGCAAGAGGGTGGCATCGGCATCATTCATAAGAACATGAGCGCCAAGGGCCAGGCCGCTGAGGTGGCCAAGGTGAAGCGGTACGAGTCGGGCGTACTTCGTGACCCGGTGACGGTTTCCCCCGAAATCACGGTGCGCCAGCTACTTGAGCTCACTAGCCAGTACAAGGTGTCCGGATTCCCGGTGGTAGAGGGCGGGAAGCGACGCGGCCAGGTTCTGGGGATGGTGACCAATCGCGATTACCGGTTCGAGACCGATCTTGACCTGCCAGTCAGTGCAATCATGACGCCGAAGGAGCGCCTGATTTACGTGCAGGATGGGGCCAGCCCCGAACAAGCCAGGGCGCTCCTTCACAAGCACCGGCTCGAGCGCGTGCTGGTGGTCAACAAGGCCTTTGAGCTGCGCGGACTGATCACGGTCAAGGACATCATGAAATCCACCGAGCATCCCTATGCCTGCAAGGATGAACTCGGCAAGCTGCGCGTCGGCGCCGCTGTCGGCGTGGGAGAAGGCACCGACGAACGGATACACGCGCTGGTGGACGCCGGTGTCGATGTCATCGTCGTGGACACGGCGCATGGTCACGCGCAGGGCGTACTCGATCGGGTGCGGATGGTCAAGAGGGCATATCCCAAGGTCGAGGTAATCGGCGGCAATGTTGCCACCGCAGACGGTGCCAAGGCGCTCGTCGATCATGGCGCCGACGGCGTAAAGGTCGGCATCGGGCCAGGCTCCATCTGCACCACGCGCATTGTTGCTGGTGTCGGCATTCCGCAAATGACGGCCATCCAGAACGTTGCTGCCGCGTTGGAGAAAACCGACGTGCCGTTTATCGCGGACGGTGGCATCCGCTATTCCGGGGATATCTCCAAGGCCATTGCCGCTGGCGCCTTCACGGTCATGCTGGGGAGCCTCTTCGCAGGCACGGAAGAAGCCCCCGGCGAGACGATCCTCTACCAGGGTCGGTCTTACAAGTCCTACCGCGGTATGGGGTCATTGGCTGCTATGCAGCAAGGTGCAGCGGACCGCTACTTTCAGGATCCTGCCAACAACGCGGACAAGCTGGTTCCGGAAGGCATCGAGGGGAGGGTACCTTACAAGGGCAGCGTGCTTTCCATCATTTACCAACTGGTCGGCGGCGTGCGCGCCAGCATGGGGTACTGCGGCTGCGCATCGCTCGATGAGCTGCGCACGCGTGCCCAGTTCGTCGAAATTACCTCCGCCGGGATCAAGGAATCCCACGTCCACGACGTCCAGATCGTCAAGGAAGCGCCAAACTATCGTGGCGAGTGACCTACAGTGACAACAATAATGAAAAATACCCAGGACAAGCAAGGGTGTCCTTCCAAACATGACAAGATCCTGATTCTCGACTTCGGCTCGCAGGTCACCCAGCTCATCGCGCGCCGGGTGCGCGACGCCGGGGTGTACTCGGAATTGCACGCCTATGATGTCGGCGATGAATTCATCCGCAAGTTCGCGCCGACTGGGATCATCCTGTCCGGCAGCCACGCCTCGGTCACCGAAGGCGACACGCCACGCGCGCCGCAGTCCGTGTTCGAGCTTGGGGTGCCGGTATTCGGTATCTGCTACGGCATGCAAACCATGGCGGCGCAGTTGGGCGGAAAGGTCGAACTAGGTCGCGTGCGCGAATTCGGTTTCGCCGAAGTTAGGGCGCGCGGGCACACGCGGCTGCTGGATGGAATCGAGGACTCCCGCACCGCTGAAGGTCACGGCATGCTCAAGGTGTGGATGAGCCATGGCGACAAGGTAACGGAACTGCCGCCCGGGTTCGTGTTAATGGCATCAACGGAATCCTGCCCCATTGCGGGCATGGCCGACGAGAAGCGGCGCTTTTACGCGGTGCAGTTCCACCCGGAGGTCACGCACACGCTCAAGGGCACGGCCATGCTGACGCGCTTCGTGCGCGACATCTGTGGTTGCCGCGGCGACTGGAACATGCCGGACTATGTGTCTGAAGCAATCGACAAGATTCGTACGCAGGTCGGAGACGAAGAGGTGCTGCTCGGCCTCTCTGGGGGCGTGGACTCGGCGGTGGCAGCGGCGCTGATTCACAAGGCCATCGGCGACCGGCTGACCTGTGTATTCGTCGACAACGGGCTGCTCCGCCTCAACGAGGGCGAGCAGGTCATGGCGACCTTCGCGCGTAACCTCGGCGTGCGCGTCGATATGGTCGACGCCAGCGGACGCTTCATGCAGGAGCTGGATGGCGTTGCCGACCCGGAACAAAAACGGAAAATCATCGGCCGCGAGTTCGTGGAAGTCTTCCAGGCTGAGGCGAAAAAGTTTCCCAAGGTAAAGTGGCTGGCGCAGGGCACCATCTATCCGGACGTCATCGAGTCGGCCGGCGCCAAGACCAAGAAGGCGCACAGCATCAAGTCGCACCACAACGTGGGTGGCCTGCCGGAGACCCTGCACCTGAAGCTGCTCGAGCCCCTGCGCGAGCTGTTCAAGGACGAGGTGCGCCTCCTTGGCCTCGCGCTCGGGTTACCGCGGGAAATGGTGTTTCGCCATCCGTTTCCGGGGCCGGGCCTGGGAGTGCGCATTCTGGGGGCGGTCAAGCGCGAATTTGCCGACCTTCTTAAGCGGGCGGACGCCATTTTCATCGAGGAACTGCTCAGCCACAAAGACGCTCAGGGTGTGAGCTGGTACGACCGCACAGCCCAGGCCTTCGCCGTGTTCCTCCCCGTCAAGTCTGTGGGGGTCATGGGCGATGGACGGACCTACGAGTATGTGGTTTCCTTGCGCGCCGTGCAGACCACCGACTTCATGACTGCCGACTGGGCACCGCTGCCGCATGAGCTGCTAGCCCGCGTCTCCAACCGCATCATCAACGAAGTTCGCGGCATCAACCGCGTGGTCTACGATATTTCAAGCAAGCCGCCCGCGACCATCGAGTGGGAGTAGGGTGACAATATCTTAATAACAATATATTACCGTATGTATTTGATGTAATGAATGAAGCCTGATGAGGCGGTTTTGAATCGATCGGACGCTAAGGTGTTGACAGCAGATGATACAAAACCTCGGACAAGGTTTCAGATTAGCTGAGGATTTGTATCGCGTGGTTCACGCGGCATCGTCAAGGTCATGCCAGGACGTGACATAAGTAGGACGTGGTGCTACACTTCGGCATGCCGAAAAAACGTTTGACGCGAACTTTCAAGACGGCCTGGTTCAGCAAGGCGGCGAGGAAGGCGCGCATCGGCGATCTGGCATTGATTGCGTCGATTCACGAGGTCATGCAGGGGCAGGCTGACGATCTGGGCGGAGGCGTGTTCAAAAAACGGCTGAACAAGAACATGTACCGCTCGATCGTCTTGGCAAAGGGCGGGCGGCATTGGATCTTTGCGTATCTGTTCGCCAAGAAGGATCGGGCCAACATCGATGGCGATGAGCTTGCTGATTTCAAAAAGCTGGCGCAGGCGTTTGGCCGCATGACGGACTCCGAGTTGGCGTCCGCGCTGAGTCAGGGCGACTTACTGGAGCTATGCGATGAAGAGTAAAGCGAAGTTCAAGAGCGACGCCTTCGAGGCGATCCACAGCGCAGCCCGAGGGCTGCATCGTGCCGGGACCATCGACAAGGCGACCATGCGCGAATTTGACGAATCGTGCCTCACTGCGCCGTCGGCGATCCCTCCTAAAGAGATCAAGCGAATCCGCGAGGGGGCGCATGTCAGTCAACCTGTCTTCGCGCGCTATCTGAACACCAGCGAGTCCACGGTGCAGAAGTGGGAGGCCGGCACCAAGAGGCCCAGCGGCATGGCGCTCAAGTTGCTGGCCGTGGTCGAGAAGCACGGTCTCAAAGTGCTGGCTTGAGCTCGATGCCATTTGCTATCAATAGGTAGCGACAGATACTGAACGATC
>CANJRC010000002.1 GCA_947476535.1 Betaproteobacteria bacterium | reverse complement strand
TGCGGCGGATCGGCCATCGCGCCATCGACCAGCACGGCACCGCCGCCCGTGGGTGCGAAGGCGGCGAGCACGCGTTCGGCCGCGGCAATTTCGTCTGCTGTCGGCGTGAAAGCGGCATTGATGGTGGCGATGTGGTCGGGGTGAATCGCTTGCATACCGGAGAAGCCGGTGCGGTGGGCGGCGAGTGCCTGGCGTTTCAGGCCGTCATGGTCCTTGATGTTGAGGAAAGGTGTGTCGACCGCGGGCAGGTTGGCATGGCGCGCCTCCAGCAGGAAAAGGCTGCGGGCCACACGGAAGACGTCGAGGAGTCCGCCGGCGTCGTCCACCGTGGAGATGGTGCCGAGGTCCCCGGAGAGGTCTTCCGAGCCCCAGAATGCGGCGGCAATGCCTGCGACGGCCGACATGGTCTCGCGCATGCGCAGCACACCGGTGGCGTTCTCCGTCACGATGATCCCGAGTTGGGGCATCGCCACGCGGTGCAATGTCGCAAACGCACCCATGGTGGCATGCACGGCTTTCACGTGGTCCGGGTCGCACACCTTGGGGATGATGATGCCATCGGGTGCCGACGGCATCACCGCGCGCAGGTCATCGTGCCAGGCATTCCCGTCCATGGGGGAGTTGACGCGCACCCAGCGCTGCGAGGCATTGAAGCCGCCCTTTTTCAGTTCAGCTTGCGCAATGGCGCGGCCCTTGTCCTTGTTGGCGGGGGCGGTGCCATCCTCGAGGTCGAGGATGACGACATCACTGCCGCTCGAGCGCGCCTTCTCGATCTTGCGTTCCGATTCGGCGGGCACCCACAGCCAGGAGCGCAGCGAATCGGCGCCGATGTCGTCCCTGGTGTCGGCGATGTTCATTGCGCGGGCCGGCACATGACCATGCCGGTGCGCACGCAGGTCGCCACGATGTCGCCCGTCTGATTGCGCGCGCGGTGCTCGAACTCGACGATGGCGGTTCCGGGGCGGCTCTTGGACAGGCGCTTGCTGCGGATCACCGTCTCCGCGGTAATGGTGTCGCCGATGAATACGGGCTTGGGGAAACTCATTTCACCGAAGCCCAGGTTGCCCAGCGTGGCGCCCAATGTGGTGTCGTGCACTGACAGGCCGAGGATCAGGCCCAGCGTGTAGATGCTGTTCACCAGCGGCTTGCCGTGGATGGTGGTCTTGGCGAATTCGTAATCCAGGTGCAGCGGCTGCGGGTTCATGGTGATGGCGCAGAACAGCATGTTGTCGGTTTCTGTCACTGTGCGAGAAGGCTTGTGGACGAGCAGTTGCCCGATTTCATAATCCTCGTAGTAGCGAGCCATGCGTTTTGTCTCCTTGATGGTGAATCCGGGTGCGACTGCCTACTTGAACTTCGGTGCTCGCCTGTTCAGGAAGGCGTTGAGTGCTTCGCGGTGATCGGCGGTGCTGAACAGGAACGACTGCACGAACAGTTCCAGATTCAGCATTTCCTCCATGGAAGTCTCGAACGAGCGGTTGAGCATGGTTTTCATGGCGGCAATGGTCTTGACCGGATGGCGAGCCAGGTCTGCGGCGATGGCCTGGGCGCGTGCGAGCAGCTCTTTGGGCTCGGTGAGTTCGCTGAAGAGGCCGAGCGATAGCGCCTCCTGGGCGTCGATGACCTTGCCGCTGAAGCACATCTGCTTGGCGCGCTGCAGGCCGACGATGCGCGGCAGGAGGAACAGGCCGCCCAGGTCGGGAACGATGCCGATGCGCACGAAGGTCTCGCCGAAGCGCGCCTCGGTGGAGCCGATCACGACGTCGCCAGCCAGCGCCAGGTTGGCCCCGCCGCCGGCAGCCGTTCCGTTGACGGCCACGATCAGCGGCTGCGGCAGGTTCCAGACCTGCGAGAACCAGCGATGGCTCTTGTAGCGCATGAGATCGTGCAGATCCTCGGCAGCCGTGCCGTTGAAATCATTGACGTCACCGCCGGCACAGAACGCCTTGCCCGCCCCGGTGAGCACAACGGCGCGCACCCGCGCGTCGTAGCGCAGCGCCTCGAAGCACTCGCCCAGTTCCTCGCGCATGGTGATGTTCATGGCGTTGAGCTCCTTGGGGCGGTTGAGCGAGACCGTCGCAACGCCCGCCTTGAACTGCAGCTTGAGCGTCTTGAATCTCAGGGTGTTGAGGTCGGGTGTTTTCTTCTTGCGTGTGGCCATGGGCTTGCCTTGATAGTTGAGTGTGTCGGGATTACTTGCGCAACAGGTTGCGCTGGATCTTGCCGGTGACCGTGCGCGGGATTGCCTCGACGAATTCCACCAAACGCGGCACTTCGTAGGGCGCGAGCTTCGTGCGGACCAGTTGCTTGAGGTCGTCTTCTAGACCGGGCGTCCTCAGGGACGGGTCGCGCAATTCCACTACAGCCTTCACCACCTGGCCGCGCTCGGCATCCGGAATGCCGATTACGGCGGCCACGCGCACTGCCGGGTGGGTTTCGATGCAGGACTCGATTTCATTGGGGCCGATGCGGTATCCGGCACTGCTGATCACGTCGTCCTTGCGCGAGTTGAACCAGAAGTAACCATCCGCGTCGCGCTTGCCGAGGTCGCCCGTGCGCAACCAGCCGTCCACCACCTTTTCGGCGGTGGCATCGGGGCGGCCCCAGTAGCCGAGGAAGGCGGCCTGGCTGTCCGAGCGGACGGCCATCTCGCCTACTTCACCGACGGGAAGTTCGCGCGGGCCGTCGAGGGCGATGATGCTCACCACGCTGCCCGGGTAGGAAAAACCGGGCGAGCCGGCCTTGACCGGATGCAGATGGCTGGCATTGCCGAGGATGCAGGAGGCTTCCGTCTGCCCGTAGGCCTCGTTGGGAATGGTGCCCAGGCGCTCCTCGGCCCACTCCAGCACGTCGGCGCTGGTGGCCTCGCCCCCGGTCATGATGCTGCGCAACGCCGGCATCGGCCCTTTATAAGTGTCGGAGGCAAGTCGTAGCATGCGCAGCGCGGTCGGCGGCAGGAAGGTGTTCTTGACGCCGTGTTCGGCCATCATGCGCATGACGACTTCGGGCTCGAAGTGGCGGCCGCGAAAAGCCACGATGGGTACGCCGGCAGACCATGCCGACAAGAGGCAATCCACGAGACCTCCTGCCCAGGCCCAGTCGGCGGGGCTCCAGAAGAGATCGCCCTCCTTGGGGAAGCCGCCGTGGGCGAGGCCGATGGGTGCTGCGTGCGCGTCCACCACGCGGTGGGCGTGCAGTGCGCCCTTGGGGTTACCGGTGGTGCCCGAGGTGTAGATGATCATTGCCGGTGTTTCCGACCCGACTTGTCCGCCGAGGGGCACCGTGGCGAGGCTGTCGCTGGCGGCGGCCAGCAGGTCATCGAAGGCGAGCGTGTCGGCAAGTTTCGTCTTGGCATGCACCACGATCCAGCGGCACTGCTTGCGGATTTCCGGGATGTCGGCGATGCGCGTCCACAGGTCCGCGTCGATGATGCCCACGCGCGCACCGCTGTCGGAGACGCGGTGCAGGATGGCATCGCTTCCGTGCACGATGCTGATCGGCACCGCGATCGCGCCGATGCGGTAGATGCCGATGTGCGCAATGCCGGCGGACGGGCTCTGCGGCAGGCCGACGATAACGCGGTCGCCAAAGTTCACCCCCAGGCCGCGCAGGGCATTGCCGAGGCGGCGCGAGGCTGTTGTGACCTCGGCGAAGGTGATCCAGCGCGGCGCATCGCCCGTTAGGTCAAGCATGGCGCGGCGCGCGGGGTCGGCAGCCCAGCGATCGCAGGCGGCATGCGCAATCGCGTAATCGGGGGCCACCTTCCTGCCAAGAGAATCCCTGGTGCGGAAATAGGACTGTATGCGTACATGCTCGGCATCGGTCAGCGTGCGGTCGGGTCTGGCGCTCATTGGTGCGTTTCCATTCCTTGCGTCGTTGGGGTCAAATGTAGGGTCTATTTGGCAGTAGATTGCTGATTTAAGTCCAACAGAAGATGTCTGTATTAAAAAACTGTCAGTATTTATCTTTCTGGTCCCGGCCGTGGCTAGACCTTGCCGTCCGCCTCCAGAAGATTCTTGCGCAACTCTCGCTTGAGCACCTTGCCGTAGGCGTTACGCGGCAGGCTGCCAATCCAGGTGAAGCGCTTTGGCCGGCGGTAGTCGGGCAGGTGGCTGCGGCAATAGTCCACCAGCGTGGCGTCGTCGATCGGCGCGCCAGTTTCGCTGACCAGCACTGCGGTGACCATCTCGCCCCACTTCGGGTGCGGCAGGCCGATCACCGCCGCCTCCTTGATGCCGTTCAGGCCGAGCAGCGCCTCCTCGACTTCGCGCGCATAGACGTTGGAGCCGCCGCTGATGATCATGTCCTTCTTGCGATCCACGATGTAGAGATAACCGTTGGCGTCGAAGCGGCCAACATCGCCCGTATGCAGCCAGCCGTGGCGAATCGATTCGGCCGTTGCTTCGGGCCGGTTCCAGTAGCCCAGCATGGTCTGCGACGCCTGCACGGCGATTTCGCCTGCCTCGCCCTGAGGCAGGTCGTGGCCGTCATCATCGACGATGCGCACCTTCACGCCGGGAATGGCGCGACCGGCCGAGCGGATCAGGTGCGCGGCACTGCCATCGGCGATGCGCGCGTGGTCCTTGCGGTCCATGAGGGTGAAGAACATCGGCGATTCCATCTGGCCGAACGACTGCACCAGCACCAGGCCAAAGCGCGCCAAGGCGCCCTTCAGTGTCCCCGGATCGATGGGCGAGCCGGCGTAGTAGATGGACTTCAGGTCGGGGTGGCTGCCCGTGTTTCGTGAAGATGCGTTGGCGGCGTCCGGATCGGGCGTGTCGAGCAGCATCTGGATCATCGAGGGGACAAGGAAGCTGTTGGTTACGCGTTCGGCGCGCATCAGTTGCAGGACGCGCGCGGGCTCGAAGCGCGAGATGACGATATTGGTACCGGCATTAGCCAGGGTCGGCAACAGCATGAAGCCCGCGCCGTGCGTGAGCGGCGCCGCATGCAGCGTGATTTCGGCATCGCCGTATTCGAGCAGGCGCCGGGTCTCGTCTGCCACGGCGGTCCATGAACGGTGGGGCAGCATTACGCCCTTGGGCAGCCCGGTGGTTCCGCTCGTGTACATGAGCGACGCCAGATCGTCTGGCGCCTTGTCGACAGGGGCGATGGGTGCTGCGTCTGATAGCGAGTCAAACGGGAATTTCGGCGCGGTAAGCGCGCCTGCAGCGCGCATCACCGCCACGCCCAGTTCCGGCACCGCGATCAGCGCCTCGCGATCGGTGAATAGGGAGTCCTGTGCGATCAGGAGGCGTGCCCCGGAATCCTTCAGCATGTGCAGCAGTTCGGACTCGAGCAGGCGGATGTTCATCGGCACCGCCACCAGGCCTGCTGCGGCAATGCCCAGGAAGGACTCGACATACTCCAGCGAGTTGGGCATCAGCAGCGCGACGCGGTCGCCGTTCTTCAGGCCGCGGGCGAGGAGGCCGCCGGCCACGCGGCGCACGCGTTCCCAGAGTTGTTCGTAGGTGACTACCAGCCGGCCCGAATTCTCCCTTATCGGGGCGTCGGCATCGATGAGCGCGACTCGCTGCGGGTGGCGGGCGGCCGGTCCGGCCAGGTGTTGCACGATGTTCATGGAGGCGATTGATTTTTGATGATTGAGGGGTTGCCAGCGCCGCTACTCGGCCTGGATGCCGACGTTTTTTGCGATTTCAGCGTAGGTCTTTGCCATGGTGGCGAGGATGCGTGCCGCCTCTTCCGGTGTGCCACCCACCACGTCGAGCCGCATCTTGCCGTACTGTGCCCTGACTTCGGGTTGTTGCAGGGCTATGGAAGCGGCAGCGTTGAGCCGGTCGACGATGGGTTTGGGTGTGCCTGCGGCGACGTTGAGCGAGTACGCGACCCCGCGGATCTCCGGGTGCCCGAGTTCAGCGAAGGTCGGCGCATCGCGATAGGTTGCGCGTCGCGTTGCCCCGGTCACTGCCAGCGCGCGAAAGCGATCGCCCAGGCCGATGGCCGAGCCTTCCGACATGAAACCCATCTGCACTTCGCCGGCGCCGACGGACGTGATGTAGGCGCCGCCTTCCTTGTAGGGGATATAGACCACGTTGATACCCACGGCGCGGATAAGCGCCTCGGACAGCAGACGCACGGCGGTGCTCGATGCGCCGTAATTCAGTTTCCCCGGATTGGCGCGGCCGTTGGTAACGAACTCGGCATAGTTTTTCCACGGGTATTTCGCGGCTGAGCCGAAGATGTAGGCGCCTTCCACCATGCTGATCACCGGTGGCAGGTCCTTGAGCGGGTCAAAGCGCAGCTCCTTCACGGTGAGTGGCAGCGTGGCAAGGCCCGCCACCGCGGCAATGGTGACGGTATAGCCGTCGGCAGGCGACTGCTTTGCCACATGCTCCAGGCCAATGATGGCGTCGGCGCCGGGCTTGTTTTCAACGATCAGCGGCTGTCCGAGCGCCTTGGACATCTCCGGTGCCATGGTGCGCGCGACGATGTCGAGCGTCGCACCGGGCCCGTAGGGCACGATGTAGCGCACCGGCTTTGCCGGGTAATTTTGTGCGCTTGCCATGCTGGTGCCGAGTAAAGCCGCCAGGCTGGCGAGGGCAAGGCAGGTGATTCGCAAGGTGCTCGACATGAAGTTTTCTTCTCCTGATGGCATTCTAATCGCATGGCCTTGCAGCACCAATCGGCTTTTGCGCGCAGCTATGTGACTTTCGGTTGCATTGTGTGATGTGGGTGCGCCGGACTGTTTCCCGGTGTACGGACGAAGTCATCGAGGGGAAAGTCTCAGGCCAGGTCGGATCCCTGTGGCGCGCGTTTGGTCCCGTGAAGCATCGCCGCGACGAGGTTCTCCCGGTGCCTGCGCGAGGTGAACGCGACGCCGGCGACATGCAATGCGATGAGCGGTAGCAGCAGCTCCGACAGGCTTTCATGGAGCTCACCCACCCATTCGACCCCCCAGAATCGGTCGGTCACGTAGAGCCAGCCGGTTCCGCTGGCCATCGCGATTGCGAGCAGTAGCGCAACGGCCATCCAGCCGCCGAGTGGGTTGTGTCCAAGGTGGCGGGCTTCGTGTTGCGCGGCGACTTGAAGCGCGTAAGCCATGGTCTCACGCGGTGTACGAACGAACTGGGAAAAACGTGCGTACCGCGGCCCGACCGACCCCCAGATGATTCGCAATACGACAATGAAAAGCGCTGCATAGCCGAAGGCTTCATGCCAGGGGTGCAACGGGCTAGGGCCTTCGTGGGATACCCAGGCCAGGAGAACGCAGCTGGCGAGCGACCAGTGGCTGATGCGGACCAGCGGGTCCCATACGCGAACGGGCGCCTCCTGGTCGCCAAGGATCATTTGCGCCCGGTGGGCACCGAGGCGAGGCTGACCGGGTGGAAATAGGCTTCGACACGCTCACCCTTTTCGGTCAGGGCATAGACTTCATAGCATCCGCCATCGATCTTGATGCGGCGGATCTTCCAGCCTCGGTCGGTGAGCAGTTTCTCCAGTTTTTCCTGGGGCTGCCAGGTTTCCCTGGGGCCGGAGTCGCAGGTGGCAAGCCCGGTTGCGGGCGCAGGCGTGACCGCCAGCAGCAACAGCATGAGTGCAATCGCAGGAAAATAATTTCGCATGCTAAAACCCTTCGAGTACGATTTTCCCGCGTGCCTTGCCGCTCTCGAGCAGTGCGTGCGCGCGCTTGAGGTTGTCAGCGTTGACGCGCCCGAAATTCTCGCCGAAGGTGCTGCGGATCACGCCGGCATCGATCAGGTGCGCCACTTCGGTGAGCAGGCGGTTTTGCGCCAGCATGTCGGGGGTGTTGAACTGCGAGCGCGTGAACATCATTTCCCAGTGCAGGGAAATGCTCTTCACCTTGAGCATGTTGATGTTGGCGGTGGGCAAGGCGTCAATGAGCCCGAAGTGGCCCTGCGGCGCCAGCACTTCGACGATCTCCTTGAAATGCGCGTCGGATTGCGTCATGCCGGCGACGTGGCTCACCTGAGTTACGCCGATGCGCTTCAATTCCGCGCTCAGGGGTTGGGTATGGTCAATCACGTGATGGGCGCCCAGCGAGCGTACCCAGTCAGTGGTTTCCTTGCGGGAGGCTGTGCCGATCACCGTCATGCCGGTAAGTCGGGAGGCGAGCTGGGTGAGGATGGAGCCGACGCCGCCCGCGGCGCCGACGATGAGCAGCGTGTCGCCGGTGGCCTGCTTGCCGCGGATCACCCCCATGCGGTCGAACAGGAGCTCCCAGGCAGTGATGGTGGTGAGCGGCATGGCCGCAGCCTGGGAAAAATCTAGCGATGCGGGCTTGCGACCCACCAGGCGTTCATCGACGAGGTGTAGCGCCGAGTTGGTGCCCGGACGCTGGTTGGTGCCGGAGTACCACACCGCGTCTCCTACCTTGAACTGGGTGGCGGCCGGGCCGGTCGCCTTGACGATGCCGGCCGCATCCCAGCCGAGGACCGTCGGGTCGCCATTGCCTGGCATCATGCCTGCGCGCATCTTGGTATCCATCGGGTTTACCGAGATGGCCTTCACCTCCACCAGCAGGTCCCGCCCGGTTGCCACCGGATCGGGGAGGTCAAGATCGAGCAGCGAGGAGGGATCGGTGATGGGTAGTGGTTTCCTGAATCCGACGGCTTTCATGCGAACTCCTGGGGGGGGGCAAGGTGCGGGGAGCAATACTGCCACAGCCCGCGCATGGCGCACCACCCACGTAGCACTACCCGCGGTGGAAGCCATATACTTCCGCCCCTAGGGTTGTCGAGATGCACACCGGTGCAAAGAGTGCCTAATAATGCGAGGGAGCCTCATTGGCAACTGAGTCCCCCGCGCCCCTAAAACGGGGCGCCTGACGGCAATTCCGTGAGGCGCTTTAAGGAGATAGCGATGGAGCTGAAGATTCCTTCCCACATACCCAGTCATCTGGTGTTCGACTTCGATCGCCTGAATGCGCCCGAAATCATGGTTGACCCGCACCGGTCCATGGTCGAGCTCTACAAGAATGCGCCGCGAATCTACTTTACGCCGCGCAACGGCGGGCATTGGATGGTGACGCGCTCCGATGATGCGCTGGACATGTTGCGCCAGCCGGACAAGTTCTCGAGCGATCCCAAGTATTGCCCGGCAATGGTGCGCGAGCCGCGGACCAATCCGAATCGCTACGATCCACCGGAGCACACGGAGTTTCGCAAGATCGTCAACCCGGTGTTCAATCCGCGCGCAGTGCAGGCGAAGGAGACGGAAATTCGCGATCTAGCCCGCGCGCTGATCGAGAAGGTCCGCGCCCATGGCGGCTGCGAATTCGTGACCGAAATCGCCAGGCACTTCTCGGTCGACATTTTCCTCAACCTGGCTGACGGGAAAAAGTCCGACAAGGAGCACCTGCTCGATCTGGTCACCAGTTATACCCAGGGCAGGAATGTGACGGACCAGTTGGCGGCGCTGAGCGCCCTGGGCGATTACCTCAAGAACATGGTGGCGGAGCGGGAAAAGAATCCCGGCACCGACCTGACCAGCCTGATCGTGAAAGGACAGGTCGATGGCCGCGCGCTCACCGAGGACGAAAAAGTCGGCATGGCGACGCTGATGTTCCTGGGCGGGCTGGATACGGTGGTCGGCATGCTGTCCTTCATCATGAATTGGCTGGGCCGCCACCCCGATCATTACCAGCGCCTGGTCAAGGACAGCACCCTGATTCCGCAGGCCGTGGAGGAGCTCATGCGCGTTCATGGCGTGGCCGGTATGGAGCGCGCCGTAACCCACGACCTCGAATATCAGGGCATCCAGTTCAAGGCCGGGGACCACGTGATTTTCCAGCCCCACATCTACGGCCTTGACGACGAAAAGATCGACGATCCGTTCAAGGTCGATTTCGATCGCGCCACCTGCCCGCACCTTGTGTTTGGCGCCGGCCCGCACCGCTGCCTCGGATCGCACCTGGCTCGCCTGGAAATACGCATCTTTCTGGAAGAATGGACGCGGACCTTCTCGCGTTTCTCGGTGATCGCCGACGGTGAGGTAAGGACGCTGGGTGGGGCCGTGTGGTGCCCGGCAGAGGTCAAGCTCTCCTGGTGATTGGCGGATGGGCGCCTAACCGAGCGCTCCGTCTTCGTTTAATACGATTTGGGGAGCCCCAGTACTTTCTCTGCGATGAAGCTGAGGATGAGTTGCGGTGACACTGGTGCAATCCTGGGCAACATCGCTTCCCGGAAATAGCGCTCGACGTGAAACTCCTTGGCGTAGCCCATGCCGCCGTGGGTGAGGACAGCGGTTTCGCAGGCGCGGAATCCCGCTTCGGCGCAGAAGAACTTGGCTGCGTTGGCTTCGGCACCGCAGGGGCGGTTCTGGTCGTACAGCCAGCCTGCGCGCTGGTAAAGCAGTGTTCCGGCCTCAAGGTCCACCCAGCGTTCGGCCAGCGGATGCTGCACGCCCTGATTCTTGCCGATCGGCCGGTCGAACACGATCCGCTCCCCTGCGTATTTCACCGCGCGCCTTAACGCCACCTTGCCAAGACCGATGGCCTCGGCGGCGAGCAGCACCCGCTCCGGATTGAGGCTGTGCAGGATGTATTCAAATCCGCGGCCTTCCTCGCCGATGCGATCAGCCACAGGGATCTCCAGGCCGTCGATGAACAATTGGTTGGAGTCGACGGCCTTTCTGCCCAACTTCTCGATTTCGCGGACCTCGATCTTTCTGCGGTCGAGATCAGTGTAGAAAAGGCTCAGGCCGTGCGAGCGTGATTTCACTTCTTCCACGGGTGTCGTGCGTGCGAGCAGCAGGATCTTGTGTGCAACCTGGGCCGTCGATATCCAGATCTTCTGGCCATGCACGATGTATCGGTCACCCTGGCGCACGGCCTTGGTTTTCAGCATCAGTGTGTTGAGCCCGGTGTTGGGTTCGGTCACGCCGAAGCAAGCCTTGTTCTTGCCCTGAATGATCGGTGGCAGCCAGCGCGCCTTTTGTTCGTCCGACCCGAACATCACGACCGGGTGAAGGCCGAAGACATTCAAGTGAATCGTCGAGGCGCCGGACATGCCGGCGCCGGATCCGGACACGGTCTCCATCATCAGTGCCGCTTCGGATATGCCTAACCCGGCCCCGCCGTATTCCCTGGGCATCGAGATGCCGAGCCATCCCGCCGCGGCCATCGCCGAGTAGAAGTCTTCTGGAAAACCGCCCTCGCGGTCCTTCTTCAGCCAGTAGTCATCGCCAAACCCGGTGCAAATGGCCGCCACCGCGTCGCGAATCGCGAGTTGATCCTCGCTATGGTCGAAATTCATTCGAATGGTTGCTCCACGGTAAAGGCCTTGTCCGCACCCAGAAGACAGGTCTTTTTACCATGGAAATTGGGCGCGACATTTCGAGCACCGTTCCACCGGTGCCTGACCTCAGGCCGGGCGGCGCAGCAGTGGTGCGGAATTCGCCCCGGGCAGTTCTTGCGCCTGCGTCAACTTGTCGCGAAGAACTTCGCCGAGAACGATGATGGCGGGCCCGCCACCCAGTCGCAGAGAAAGTTCGCCAAGTTGGTCAAGGCGAGCGACATGCTGCGCCTCACCCGGCAGAGAGGCGCTTTCGACCAGCGCGACGGGGCGGACTGGGGAAACGCCGCGCGCGATGAGTGTGTTGGCAATGGATTGTGCTTCGCCGGCGCCCATGTAGATGACCGCAGTGTCGGACGCGAGGACGGCCGACGCCCAGTCACTGACCGCTTCGTCCTTGCCGACGCGCGGCGTCACGAAAGCCACGTTTCGCGCGAGACCTCGTTGCGTCAGCGACACGCCGAGGGTGGCGCCCGCAGCCAGCGCCGCGGTGACCCCGGAGACGATCTCGATTTCAACGCCTGCCGCGGCCAGCGCGTCGATTTCTTCCTGCGCGCGGCCGAACATCAGGGGATCGCCGCCCTTGAGCCGCACGACCACCGCGTGGCTTCGCGCGGCATCGATCAGTCGCTTGTTGATAAAGGCCTGCGCCGTGCTGTAACGGCCGTGGCGCTTGCCCACGGGCACTTTCTCGGCGCGTGTTGCCAATGCCACGACCTCGGGATTGACCAGGGCATCGTGAAAGAGAATGTCGGCGGAAGCGATGACGCGGGCGGCGCGGATCGTTAAAAGATCCGCCGCACCGGGGCCGGCACCGACGAGGAATACTTTGCCGCGCATTTTTCTCAGGCCTCGATCATCCCCGCGGCAACCGTCTGGTTGCTCGTCTCGTCGATGAGGATGAATGCGCCGGTGATGCGGTTGCTGTCATAGGCATCGATGAAGATCGGCTTGGCCAGGCTGAGGGTGACGTGTGCGATGTCGTTCATCGCCAGCGCCGCAGGCGTGGGCTGCCGCTCGAAGGTGTTGATGTCGATGCGGTCGTTGATCCTGGCCAGCTTTGCCTTGACGCTATGCGAGGTGTGCTTGAGTACGAAGCGCCCCGCAGCGTTCGGCGCATCCGTTGACAGCCAGCAGATACGTGCCTCGATGCTCTTGGCCGAGCGCGGCGGGGTTGCCGCGGCGGCGATAACGTCGCCGCGAGAGATGTCGATTTCATCGGCGAGTACCAGCGTCACCGAGTCACCGGCAACGGCCAGCGGAAGCTTTTTGTCGAGGAGCACGATGTCCTTGATTGTGGTGTGCCGTCCGGAAGGCAGCGCCACCACTTCTTCGCCGACCCGCAGAACGCCGGACTCCAGCCTGCCCGCGTAACCGCGGAAGTCGGTGTTGGTGCCGGGCCGCACCACCAGTTGCACCGGGAAGCGCGCCGGCAGTGCATCGTCGTCATTGGCGACATTGATGCCCTCGAGGAGTTGCAGCAGCGTCTCGCCCGAGTACCAGGCCAGGCCCGTTCCCCGCTCGACCACCATGTCGCCGCGCAGGGCCGACATGGGGATGAAGCGCAGGTCTGGAATGCCCAGATTGCCGGCGAAGGCCAGAAAGTCCGCATGGATGCGGTCGAACACCGACTGCGCGTGGTCGACAAGATCCATCTTGTTGACGGCGACGATAATGTGGCGCACGCCGAGCAGGTGGGCGATGTAGGTGTGGCGGCGCGTCTGCGTCAGCACGCCCTTTCGCGCATCCACAAGGATGATGGCGGCATGCGCGGTGGAGGCGCCGGTCACCATGTTGCGCGTGTACTGCTCGTGACCGGGGGTGTCGGCGATTATGAATTTGCGCCGCGGCGTGGCGAAGTAGCGGTAGGCCACGTCGATGGTGATGCCCTGCTCGCGCTCGGCTTCCAATCCGTCGGTCAGCAAGGACAAGTCGATTTCCTCCTGTCCGCGCTTGCTCGATGCTCGTGTCACGGCCGCTAGCTGGTCCTCGAAAATGGTCTTGGTGTCGTGCAGTAGACGTCCGATCAGCGTGCTCTTGCCGTCATCCACGCTGCCGGCGGTAATGAAGCGCAGCACGCCGAGGTCCTGTTGCTCCACGGCATTGCCCGCAGCACTTTTCGAAGGAGTGTTCGAACCACGTTCGATTTCGCCCATGATGGTCATATTATCTTTCCGGCAGGCTAGAAGTAGCCTTCCTTCTTGCGGCGTTCCATGGAGGCGTCCGAGGTTTGGTCGTCCATGCGCGTGGCGCCGCGCTCCGTCACGGTGGTCAGGACGGTTTCGGCGATGATCTCGCGCGTGTTGGCGGCACCCGATTCGACTGGGCAGGTGCAGGTGATGTCGCCCACGGTGCGAAAGCGCACCGGCACTTCTTCAACGGTTTCGCCCGCGCGCGGCGGGGTGAGACGGGTCACCGGCACCAGCAGGCCATTGCGGCGGATCACAGCCCGCTTGTGGCTGAAATAGAGGGAGGGAACGGCGATGCCTTCGCGCTCGATGTATTGCCACACGTCGAGCTCGGTCCAGTTGCTGATGGGGAACACGCGCATGTGCTCGCCCTTGTGCACGCGGGTGTTGTAGATGTTCCACAGCTCCGGGCGCTGGTTCTTCGGGTCCCACTGGCCGAACTCGTCGCGAAAGGAAAAGACCCGTTCCTTGGCACGTGCTTTTTCCTCGTCACGGCGTGCGCCGCCGATGGCGGCGTCGAAGCCGAACTCATCGACCGCTTCGAGCAGCGTCACCGATTGCGCGGCGTTGCGGCTGTCAGTTTCCTTGTGCAGGCGAACCGTACCGCGCTTCATCGAATCTTCGACCGAGCGCACCAGGAGGCGCTCGCCCAATTCGGCGGCGCGCGTGTCACGAAAGGCGATCACTTCATCGAAATTGTGGCCGGTATCGATGTGCAGTAGCGGGAAAGGGAACTTTCCCGGACGGAAGGCCTTCTCCGCCAGGCGCAGGAGCACGATGGAGTCCTTGCCGCCGGAAAAAAACAGCACCGGGTTGGCGCATTCGCCGGCGACTTCACGCAGGATGTGTATGGCCTCGGATTCCAGCCAGTCCAGGTGGCTGCGCAGGGGCAGCGTCACTGGCGCAATTCCTTCTGCGAAGCTCTCTGCAATTCGCGCGTTCATGATGCCTCGACCTTGGTGCGTTGCAACTTCCCATCGGGCCCGACGTGCAGGCCGCATTCTTTGGAGTCCGGTTGTTCCCACCACCAGCGTCCTGCACGCACATCTTCGCCGGCGACCACCGGGCGCGAGCAAGGTGCGCAGCCGATGGAGCGGTAGCCCTGCTCGTAGAGCGCATTGAAGGGGACATCGAAAGCCTCGATGTAAGCCCAGACCTCGTCCTCGCTCCAGTCGGAGAGCGGGTTGAATTTCTCCATGCCGTAGACGGCGTCGAAGGCCTGTACCGGGAGCTCATTGCGCGTCACCGACTGCTCCCGGCGCATGCCGGTCAGCCAGGCCTTGCGGCCGGCCAAGGCGCGCTTGAGAGGCTCCACCTTGCGGATCTCGCAGCAACGCTTCCTGAGATCGACGCTTTGGTAGAGGCCGTCACGTCCATGCACGGTAATGTACGCGCTAACCGCCGTTGCTTCCGGCCGAAAAACCTGCAACGCATAGCCATACTTGCGCTGGATGTCGTCGATCACGGCCAGCGTGTCGGCATGCATGCGGCCGGTGTCGAGCGTGAAGATGTCGATCTGAACCTTGGCGCGCAGGATCGCATCCGTGATCACCATGTCCTCAATGGACAGGCTCGAGGCGAGCACCGCGGGGCTGATGTCGGCGGCAATGCGCGCCAGCAGCACCTCCAGCGTGCTCACACGCGCCGCGAGGCCCGGCTTCAACGAGGGGCGAGTCGCTGCGTGGGACATCAGCTCGCTCCTGTCAGGCGGCGGCGAAACAGCGGTTGTTTCTCGATCACCGAGGCTTGGTAGGCGTCAGCCAATTCATCAAAAGCGCGCAGGGCGTCCTCCGGTTCCTGGTCATCGCGCAGGAGGAATGAATCGAAGCCGCAGCGATGCATGCCCAGCAGCAGGTCCTTGATGACCGTGCCGATGGCGCGAATTTCACCCGTGTAGCCGTGGCGCTCGCGCAGCAGGCGCGCCGTGGACAGGCCGCGTCCGTCGGCGATGGTCGGGAAATTGATGGCGACTAACGGCAGGCGTGCGAGATCGCCGACGATGGTCTCGGGGCCTTCGTTGCTGTTCAGCCAGACGCCGGTCTTGCCGCTGCGCGCCGCCAGCGCGTCGCGTCGCGCCTTCCATAGGGCCAACGGGACGATGACGTCGCCGTCAGCCGGTACCGGGGGCAGTGCGCCGTCGGCGCCCAGCTCAAGCCGTTGCCAGCTGTCTGTTTCTACGCGGCGATTTTGAATCAGGTTTGCCATAGACGGCCTCTTTGAAAGGTTCAATGCCAATGCGATGCACGACATCGATGAAGCGCTCCGCATCGCTGTCGCGGCGCTCGAGATAGCAATTGATCAGGTCTTCGATGACATCGGGCACTTCGGCACGCGCAAACGACGGGCCGAGCACCTTGCCGAGGGCTGCACCAGGGTACGCTACGCCGGGCCGAATTTCGCCCTTCCTGGTCTCTCCTTGGTTGCCGCCGACCTGGATCTGGTACCACTCCTCGCTGTTCTTGTCGACGCCGAGGATTCCAATGTGGCCGACATGATGATGCCCGCAGGCGTTGATGCAGCCGGAGATGTTGAGGTCGAGTTCACCGATGTCGTGCAGGTAGTCGAGGTTGTCGAAGCGTTCCTGGATCGCCAGTGCCACGGGAATCGATTTGGCATTGGCCAGGGAGCAGAAGTCGCCGCCGGGGCAGCAGATGATGTTGGTGAGAAGCCCGATATTGGGCGTTGCCAAGCCCAATTGCTTGGCTTCCTCCCACACGGCGGAAAGGTCGGACTTGCGTACGTCGGCGAGGATCAGGTTCTGTTCGTGGGAGACGCGCAGCTCACCGAACGAGAAGCGGTCGGCCAGATCGGCCACGGCGTCCATCTGCGCGGATGTTGCGTCCCCGGGCGGGATGCCGTTTTTCTTGAGGGATAGCGTCACTGCCGCGTAGCCCGGCACCTTGTGCGGGAACACGTTGCGCTGATGCCAATTGCGGAATGCAGTGTCGGTGGCAAGCCTCTCGGTCAACGCTTGGTCGTTCTCCGGCAGGGCGGCGTAGGCAGGGCGGGTAAAGCGCGCCTCGACACGGCGAACTTCCTCCGCGACCAATGTGTTGGGCCCGTCCTTCAGCTGCGCCCACTCGGTTTCGACTTCGGCGCGGAATTTCTCCAGGCCGGTCTCCTTGACCAGGATCTTGATGCGCGCCTTGTAAATGTTGTCGCGGCGGCCGTGGCGGTTGTACACGCGCAGCGCCGCCTCGAGGTAGGTCAGAAGGTGCTGCCAGGGAAGGAATTCGCGCACCACGGGGCCGACGATGGGCGTGCGGCCAAGACCGCCGCCAATGACGACGCGAAAACCGATCTCGCCCTTGTCGTCCCGCACCGCATGCAGGCCGATGTCGTGCACGTGGGTGGCCGCGCGGTCGACGCTGGCGCCGTTCACTGCGATTTTGAACTTGCGCGGCAGCCAGTTGAATTCCGGATGGAAGGTCGACCATTGACGGATGATTTCGCACCATACGAAGGAATCGACGATTTCGTCTCGCGCAACCCCGCCGAAATGGTCGGCCGTGATGTTGCGGATGCAGTTGCCGGAGGTCTGTATGGCGTGCATCTGCACCGTCGCAAGTTCAGCAAGGATATCCGGCACTTCCTCAAGCTTCGGCCAGTTGTACTGGATGTTCTGGCGCGTGCTGAAGTGGCCGTAGTCGCGGTCGTACTTGCGCGCGATGTGGGCGAGCTTGCGCAATTGCTTTGAGGACAATATGCCGTAGGGAATTGCGACGCGCAGCATCGGCGCATAACGCTGCACGTATAGGCCATTCCTCAGGCGCAGTGGTCGGAATTCTTCCTCCGACAACTTTCCAGCCAGAAAGCGCTGCGTTTGATCACGGTATTGCGCGACGCGCTGGTCGACGACGCGCTGGTCGATTTCATCGTAGATGTACAAGGACATGGGGGCCTCAAAGTGCCAGCTTGGCGCCGATCAGCGCCAGCATGGCTGCAAGCAGGCTACGCAGCAATCGTTCGGGCAGGTGCTGCCCGATGTTGCTGCCCAGCCAGATTCCGGGAAGCGAACCCAGCAGCAGGCTCGCAAGCAAAGTCCAGTTGACCACGCCGGTCGCAGCGTGGCCGAGCCCTGCGACCAGCGTCAGCGGGACGGCGTGGGCGATATCGGATCCGACGATGCGCACCGCAGGCAGCCCGGGCGCAAGAAAGCTCAGCGCCGTCACACCCAGTGCGCCTGCGCCCACTGATGACAGCGTGACCAGCACGCCCAGCACTGCACCGACTAGCACGGTGAGGGGGACGGAGTGCTGTTCGCCAGAGCGTGGGAATCGCTGTTGCGCCAGGCGGCGCAGCCTGTCCCGGAACAGTAGCGCGAGCGCGGTGAGGATGAGGGCGACGCCCAGCGCCGTGCTCATGACCGAAGACAAGTGTGCGTGATCGAAGGTCAGTACCTGCAGCATTACCAGCGTGACTAGAGCGGCGGGAACGCTTCCCATCGCCAGGTGTGTGACCAGCTTCCAGTGGATGGTGCCGCGGCGCTGGTGCGCCCAGATGCCGCCCGCCTTGGTGATGGCGGCATATAGGAGGTCCGTCCCCACTGCCGTAGCCGGCGTGATGCCGAAAAACAGCACAAGGAGCGGCGTCATGAGCGAGCCGCCGCCCACGCCGGTCACCCCGACGATGGCGCCGACGACAAAGCCTGACAAGATGTATGCGCCGTCGATCATGCGCGCTGCAAACCCTGAATCAATGGAAGGCGCCTATCTTAGGGAATATTAGTTATAATTGAAAAGACTTAAAAGTTAATATAGTTATAACTAAATAGAATATGAATATTCAACAATTACGCTATGTGCGGGAAACGGTGCGTCAGAACCTCAACCTGACAGAGGCGGCCAATCGGCTATTCACCTCCCAGCCCGGCGTTTCCAAGCAGATTCGGGAGTTCGAGCTCGAACTGGGTATTGAGATTTTCGTTCGGCGCGGCAAACGCTTCGTTGCCGTCACCGAGCCCGGCAAGGCCGTGGTCAAGATCATCGAGCGCATCCTGCTCGAGGTGGACAACTTGCGGCAGGTTGGCCAGGAGTTCAAGGAGGAGCGCTCGGGCGTGCTGACCATCGCGACGACGCATACCCAGGCGCGCTATTCCCTGCCCAAAGTGGTAACCGAGTTCAAGCGCCGCTACCCGGGCGTCCAGTTGCACCTGCACCAGGGTAGTCCGCCCCATGTGGCGGAGATGACGGTCGAGGGCGAAGCGGATATCGCCATTGCAACGGAGTCACTGGATCGTTATCCGCGTCTCCTGGCCTTGCCGGCCTACAGCTGGAGTCATTGCGTCGTAGTGCCATTGAACCACCCGTTGGCCAAGCGAACATCCTTGACGCTGGAGGATCTCGTGTCACAACCCATCGTGACCTATGACCCGACCTTCACGGGAAGGTCGCGAATCGACCAGGCTTTCGCAGCCAAGGGACTGAAGCCGGAAATCGCCCTGTCAGCCATCGACTCCGACGTCATCAAGTCCTACGTTGAGCTGGGCCTGGGCATCGGCATCATTGCATCCATGGCGTTCGATGCCGAACGCGATAAGGGCCTGGTGCGGCTTGAGGCGGGCCATCTCTTTCACAGTAATACCACCCGGGTGGCAATCAAAAGAGGGGCTCATTTGCGCGGTTTTGCCTACGAGTTCATCGAGCTGTTCTCGGCGCCGCTGACGCGCGCGGCGATTGAGAAGGCGCTGGTCGGTGAGGGCGAGCAGTACGAGCTTTGAGTTCCCGAACCGTGTCCCGCAAAGTTGCCCACGAAATTTATCGCCTGGCCTGGCCGGTGCTGATCGCGCAGCTGGCGGTCATGGCTTATGCGGTCATCGATACGCTGATGGCCGGGCGATACGCCACGGATGACCTGGCCGCAGTCGGCATCGGCGCATCCATCTACTTCAGTGTCTTTGTCGCCTTGATGGGCGTTTTGCTTGCTGTCTCGCCAATGGTGGCACAGCTCTTCGGTGCCGGGCGCCATGAAGAGATCGGCGAGCAGGTGCGACAAGCGATGTGGCTTACGCTGGGCCTTGCGGTGCTTTCTGTATTCGTGTTCCGCTATCCCGAGCCATTGCTGGCCTTGAGTGAAGCATCCCCTCCGGTCGCGGCAAAGGTTCGCAGCTACCTTGCGATCGCTGCGTGGGGCGTTCCTGCCGGACTGGCATTTCGCCTGTTTGCCAGCTACACCACGGCGGTGTCGCGTCCACGCGTGATGATGTTGCTGAACGTGATGGGGCTGGCGCTCAAGGTGCCCCTCAACTGGGTCTTCGTCTTCGGGAACCTGGGAGCACCAGAAATGGGTGCTGCAGGTTGCGCTCTGTCGACCGTGCTGGTGAACTGGTTCGTGTGCATCCTGTCCTGGCTGTGGTGCGGTCTGTCCCCAGCCTACAAGAGCCATGCGACATTCACGCGCTGGTCCTGGCCGCGCTGGGCCGACCAGCGGCGGCTGATCACCCTGGGCCTGCCGATCGGCCTGACTTTCCTCGTGGACGTCACCGCATTCACATTCATGGCATTGTTCGTGGCGCGTCTCGGCGCGGTGAATTCTGCGGCCCACCAGATCGCAGCCAACGTGGCGGCCGTGATGTTCATGTTGCCGCTGGCAATGGGCAATGCGGCCGGGGTGTTGGTGGGGCAGGCGATCGGGGCGCGGGAGTTCGTCCGCGCGCGCGCCACAGGGATCACTGGAATTGCGATGGCCTTTGGCCTCGCAGGTCTGTCTGGCACGGTCCTTGTCGCCGTTGCGAGCGATGTGGCAGCCTTCTATTCCCTGGATGCGAGCGTGCGGACAGTGGCGGCAACATTGCTGGCTCTCGTGGCGGTCTATCATGTGTTCGATGCCACGCAGGTGGTCACAGTCAACGTGCTGCGCGGCTATAAGCGCGCGGTAGTGCCGCTTCTGATCAATGTCACCGGACTATGGGGTGTCGGGCTGCTGGGGGGGTACACGCTCGGGCTGACCGATACGATCAGCTTGGGTGCGCTGGGTATCGCGACGCCGCTCGGTGTTCCGGGGTTCTGGGTTGCGGCCATCATCGGCATGTTCGTATCGGCGGCGGGCATTGTCCTGTACTTCTTTGCGGTGGGCTCACGACATCGCATCCAACACGCCTGAGGTTACTTGGCGCGTTTTCCAGGCCGCTTGCGTTTCGATTCTTTGGGGGCTGGTTTTGCCTGCGCCCGGCGTATAGGTCGCAGCGTCGACTCCAATGCGCGCCGACCCCAGGGCGTTGCCAATGCCGGAGACTCGAGCGTCTCTTCCGGGATCCGCCAGTAGGACATCGCCACCGGCTTGCCGCGCATGGGATAGACGAATGGCGTGCAATGGGCTGCCTGGTAGTGTGGCTGCGATACCTCGTCAGCCTTCAGGTACAGCACCTCACCGGAGATCAGGGCGAACATGATGCCGTCGCAGTAGATCCCATGGCCGCCGAACTTGCGCCAAGTACTGACGCTGCCGAGCGAGGCAAGCAACTCGGCGACGAAGAGTGCGAATTCGTCGCGGTGCTTCGTTACTGAAAGCCGGGGATTACAGTCCCAGCCTGCGCCAGATTTCGGTCGTCAGGCTCGACTGGTTCATGGTGTAGAAGTGCAGGCCGGGCGCGCCCTGCGCAAGCAGGCGGCTGCAGAGCTCGGTGATGATATCCAGACCCAGGCTGCGAATGGATGCCGTGTCATCGCCGTAGCTTTGCATCTTGAGTCTTAGCCAGCGGGGGATTTCGGCACCGCAAGCGTCCGAGAAGCGCGCCAGTTGCGAGAAATTTCCGATAGGCATGATGCCCGGAACAATGGGGATCGCAATGCCGAGCTTTTCACAATCGTCCATGAAGCGGAAGTAGCAGTCGGCATTGAAGAAATACTGGGTCAGAGCGGAATTGGCCCCTGCATCCACCTTGCTCTTGAAGCGCAACAGGTCATCCTGCGCGTTCTTTGCCTGTGGGTGGAACTCCGGATAGCAGGCTACCTCGATGTGGAACTGGCGACCGGTGGTTTCGCGGATGAAGGCGACCAGTTCATTGGCATAACGCAGCTCGCCGGCACTGGCAGCACCGGAGGGCAGATCGCCGCGAAGTGCAACGATATGACGCACGCCCTTGCCGCGGTACAGCTCGAGCGTGGCTGCGATGTCCTTGCGTGTGGAGCCGATGCACGACAGGTGCGGTGCGGCGGCGTTGCCGTCGGCCTGAATCTCGAGCACCGTGTCCAGCGTGCGGTCACGCGTGGAGCCGCCGGCGCCATAAGTGACGGAAAAAAACTTCGGCTTGAGTGCCGAGAGCTCCTTCCAGGTCGTGCGCAGCTTGGCCTCTCCCTCCGGCGTCTTGGGAGGGAAGAACTCGAAGCTGAAGTTGCGGGGATGCGATCGTTGCAATGTCATTCCGTGTTCCAGCGAGCGTCACAAGTGGACGCGTGGCAATTTGTGCGCGCATTGATCGGCGGCTTGCCGTCCGATCCTGTGTGCGCCGTCAAAGCGGTGACCCGCGTGCGCGGGTCCTCCGTATTTAACAACTAGTAGCGGTAGGCGTCAGGCTTGAACGGCCCCTGTTTCTGCACGCCGATGTAACGCGCCTGCACATCGGTGAGTTCGGTGAGCTGTGCGTTGAGCTTCTTCAGTTGCAGGCGCGCCACCTTCTCGTCCAGGTGCTTGGGCAAGACATACACGCCGATCGGGTACTTATCCGGATTGTTGAACAGTTCGATCTGAGCGATGGTCTGGTTGGCGAACGAGGAACTCATCACGTAGCTCGGGTGGCCGGTGCCACAGCCCAGATTCACCAGGCGGCCCTCGGCCAGCAGGATGATGCGTTTCCCCGCTTTTCCATCCATCGAAGGGAAAATGACATGATCGACCTGTGGCTTGATGTTCTCCCACGTGTATTGCTTGAGTGCCGCGATGTCGATCTCGTTGTCGAAATGGCCAATGTTGCAGACGATGGCCTGGTCCTTCATCTTCTTCATGTGCTCGTGCGTGATGACATGGAAGTTGCCAGTGGCCGAAACGAAGATGTCGCCGTGTTCGGCGGCATAATCCATGGTGACCACGCGATAGCCTTCCATGGCGGCCTGCAGCGCGCAGATAGGGTCGATTTCCGTCACCCACACCTGCGCGGACAGGGCGCGCAACGCCTGGGCGGAACCCTTGCCGACATCACCGTAGCCGCACACGACGGCAACCTTGCCCGCCACCATGACGTCTGTGGCGCGCTTGATGCCGTCCACCAGCGACTCGCGACAACCGTAGAGATTGTCGAACTTGGACTTGGTTACCGAGTCATTGACGTTGATCGCCGGGAATTTCAGCGATCCATCCTTCGCCATCTGGTACAGGCGCTTCACCCCCGTGGTGGTTTCCTCCGTCACGCCTCGGATCTTCCCGAGTCGCGTTGAATACCACTTCGGATCCTTGGCGAGCTTGGCCTTGATGGAGGCGAACAGTACAGTCTCTTCCTCGCTGGCCGGGTGTTTGAGCACCGAGGCATCGGATTCGGCGCGTGTGCCCAGGTGCAACAGCAGCGTCGCATCACCGCCGTCATCGAGGATCATGTTCGAAAAACCCTTGTCCGGCCATTCAAATATCCGGTGGGTGTAGTCCCAGTATTGCTCGAGGGTTTCGCCCTTGATGGCGAACACTGCTGTGCCATTCGCGGCAATCGCAGCGGCTGCGTGGTCCTGCGTCGAGTAGATGTTGCATGATGCCCAGCGGACTTCCGCCCCCAGTGCTTCCAGCGTTTCGATCAGCACGGCGGTCTGGATGGTCATGTGCAAGGAGCCCGTGATGCGGGCTCCGCGCAATGGCTGCTGGGAGGCGTATTCCTCGCGAATCGCCATGAGACCGGGCATTTCGGTCTCGGCAATGGCTATTTCCTTGCGTCCCCATGTGGCCAGGGACAAATCGGCGACTACATGGTCGCCTTCAACGGCTTTGGATTTGAGTATGGCGCTCATTCTCGCGCCCTCCTTTCTTTCGAAAAAAGTTTGCGAGCGCGGTTACGGAGGGGATTCCTCCGAGCCTGGCGGACCTGTGTCGATCCGTCGCAACGCTCCTCGGAGGGAGACTATTGTAACGCCAATGTCATCCACGCAGGAGCGCCCTGAAAACGAAAAGGCCGGTAAGAACCGGCCTTTTCGTTCCTTACAGCATTTCGCTTAGGCGCTTACGGGCTGACGCTGCACTCCGGCATCGGCAGCCAGTGCTGCAGCCTTGTCCAAGTTTTCCCACGTGAACTCGGGCTCGTCGCGCCCGAAGTGGCCATACGACGCGGTTTTTTCATAGATCGGGCGCAGCAAGTCGAGCATCTGAATGATGCCCTTGGGGCGCAGGTCGAAGTGCTTCTGCACGATTTCAGATAGCTTTTCATCCGAGACCTTGCCAGTGCCGAAGGTGGTGACCATCACGCTGGTTGGCTTGGCCACTCCGATCGCATACGACACTTGGATCTGGCAGCGGCTGGCGAGGCCGGCGGCCACCACGTTCTTGGCAACATAGCGCGCAGCATAGGCTGCCGAGCGGTCTACCTTTGTCGGATCCTTGCCGGAGAAGGCGCCTCCGCCATGCGGGGCAGACCCGCCATAGGTATCGACGATGATCTTGCGGCCGGTCAGGCCGCAATCGCCCTTGGGGCCGCCGATTTCGAATGCCCCCGTCGGATTCACGAGGTAATTGATCTTGCCCTTTATGAGGTTTTTCGGAAGCATGGGCTTGATGACCTGCTCGATGATGGCTTCTTCAATCTGTTTGTGCGTGACACCGGGCTGATGTTGCGTCGACAGAACCACGGTATCGATGGCATCAGGCTTGCCATCCACGTAGCGAATCGTTACCTGCGACTTGGCATCCGGGCGCAGCCACGGCAGGCGGCCGTCGCGACGCAGTTCCGACTGGCGTTCCACTAGCCGATGCGACAACCAGATGGGAAGCGGCATGTACTGCGGCGTTTCATCGCACGCATAGCCGAACATCAGGCCCTGGTCGCCGGCGCCCTGGTCGAAGTCGAGGCCTTTGCCTTCGTCAACCCCTTGCGCGATGTCTTGCGACTGCTCGCCATAGGCGACAATAACCGTGCAGGTATTGGTCTCGAAGCCGATGGCCGGGTCGGTGTAACCGATGCGCTTGATGGTTTTGCGCGCGACGTCGTCGAAATTCACCTTCGCACCGGTGGTGATTTCGCCTGCGAGCACGACGAGATTGTCCTTGACCAGCGTCTCGGCCGCGACTCGTGAGCGCTTGTCCTGGGCTAGAATCGCATCAAGGATCGCGTCGGAAATTTGATCCGCGACCTTGTCCGGATGGCCTTCGGAGACGGACTCGGAAGTAAACAGGAAGCTCGACATGCTGGGCACCCATAATGAAAACGATAGAGGGTCGGAAGGTTATCACGACTTCCTCAGCTCGTCGCCAGATGCCTGCCCTTGCAGGATACGCATCGAGGCCTGCGGATTTTCCCGCACGAGCCTGCTTGAAATAACGAGGCCCGCCAATGCGTTGCGATATCGGACGCACGCATGCTGAAAATCCTGGCAGCGCTGCCACTGCGCGTATTCCACCGACTGGGCCACATGCTGGGATGGATGGTGTGGCTGCTCTCGCCCAGGTTTCGCAGGCTCACCCGCGAAAATCTTGCTACCGCGGCCATTCTTGACCCGGTGACTTTCAGGCAGTCGGTGGCAGAAGCGGGCAAAGGCGCGCTCGAGATCATCCCGATCTGGTTCAGGGAACAGTCCGAAGTCGCCGCCATGCTGCAGGTGGACCGCGATGTCATTGCAGTGCTCGACCGAGCCAAGTCGGTTGGCAAGGGCGTTATCTTCATCACACCGCACCTGGGATGCTTTGAAATCACGGCCCAGTGGTATGCGCTTAACCGCGGACCGATGACCGCCCTGTTTTCGCCACCCAAGAAAGGCGTGATGGACTACTTGATCGCGGTCGGGCGGGAAAAACCCAATCTTCGGCTGGCGGCACCGGGAATGCGCGGCATGCGGGCGTTACTTCGCGCGCTCAAGGCCGGGGAGGCGGTAGGAATCCTGCCTGATCAGGTTCCCGGCGCGGGGGAGGGTGACTGGGCGCTCTTCTTCGGTCGTCCTGCGTACACCATGTCATTGGTGCACCGCCTTGCGGAGTTAACCGGCGCCCAAATTCTTGTCGCTTATGCCGAGCGACTGCCGAACGGCAAAGGTTATCGCGCTCACGCCGCTGCCATGCCCCTGGCTAATCCCGATGAGACGCCCGCGCGGCATCTCAATCGTGTGCTGGAGGATGTCATCAGGCGCTGCCCGGAGCAATACCTGTGGAGTTACAACCGCTACAAGGTGCCTGCGGGCGTTGCGCCGCCAGTGGCGAGTCGCGGGTGAGGGCCACCGCGCACCACGGGAATGGGAGCAGGCTCGCATGATTGCCCGATTCGCGCTGGGTGCAATGTGGCTGCTGCGCCTTTTGCCGCGCACCGCGCTCGCAATGGTGGGCAATGCATTCGGGTTGGTGCTGTATGTCCTGGCTGTCGAACGCCGAATGGTTTGCGACACTAACCTCGAGCGTTGCTTCCCTTTGATGGGGGCTTCCGAGCGCCGCAGGCTGGTGCGCGAGCATTTCCGCTTTGTTGGGCGCAGCCTCCTCGAGCGCGGCATCCTCTGGTGGTCGGCGCGCGACCGGATTGAGCGTCTGATCGAGGTGAGGAACCTCGATCACCTGACAAAAGCGCAATCCGCCGGCCCGGTCATCCTGCTTGCGCCCCATTTTGTCGGGCTGGATGCCGGCTATTCACGCCTGACCTGTTTGTTCGACTTGACCAGTCTGTATGCCAAGCAAAAAAGCGAGCTCATGAATCGCGCGCTACTGGGCGGACGCATCCGGTTCGGTGACCAGCGCTTGTTTTCGCGGCAGGAGGGGATCCGTCCTGCATTGACTGCCATGAAGCAAGGGCGCCCGCTTTACTACCTGCCGGACATGGATTACGGGAGTCGCGATGCGGTATTCGTCGAATTCTTCGGCAATCCGGCTGCGACCATCACTGGCCTGGCGCGCATCGCTCGAACCGCTGGAGCGAGGGTGGTTCCCTGTGTTACCGCGATGCATCCTGGCGGGCAAGGCTATGAACTGCGTTTTTATCCCGCGTGGGATAATTTCCCGAGCGATGATGTCGTGGCCGACACCCGCCGCATGAATGCCTTCATCGAGGAGCGCGTGCGCGAAATGCCGGCGCAGTATTTCTGGACGCACAAGCGGTTCAAGACACGCCCTCCGGGCGAGGCGAAGTGGTACTGAATGCGCGCGGCTTGCCTGCGGCGGGATGCCGTTCTGTTATGGTGTCCGTGTACAACCTTGAAAGCGGTGGGTGTAAGTGAATTTCCAGAATCCGGAACCTGAACAGATCCGCGACCTGCTCAGGCGCGTGAAGACCATTGCGGTGGTCGGTTTTTCTCCCGATCCCGGCCGGCCGAGCCACAACATCGGGCGCATGATGAAACGTTTCGGTTATCGCATCATTCCGGTTCGCCCCGGTATCGCCGAAGGCCTTGGCGAGCGAGCCTACCCGGATCTCTCTTCGGTGCCAGATCCGGTTGATCTGGTCGATGTGTTTCGCGCTTCGGAGCATGTCGGCGCCATTGTGGATGAGTGCCTGCGCCTGGGGCACAAGGCCATCTGGTTGCAGGACGGCGTGATTGATGAAGCCGCGGCGCAGCGTGCGGTCGCGGGCGGCATGACCGTTATCATGGATCGATGCATCCTGCGTGATTACACGCGGCTGGCTGCCGATGCTTGAATCGATTTCCCGGTGAAACTGAAATTTTCCAAGATGCATGGCCTGGGCAACGATTTCGTTGTCATTGATGCCATCAGTCAGCAGGTGAATCTTGCGCCCGAGCAGGTTCGCCGCATTGCCGACCGGCACTTCGGAATCGGATGCGACCAGGTGCTGCTGGTGGAGTCCCCGCAGATGAGCGGTGCGGATTTTCGCTATCGCATCTTCAATGCCGACGGGGGCGAGGTCGAGCAATGTGGCAATGGTGCGCGCTGTTTCGTTCGATTCGTCCATGACAAGGGCCTGACGGGCAAGCAGGAGATCCAGGTCGATACGCTCTCGGGCAGGATTGCGCCGCGCCTCGAGGCGAATGGCGACATCACCGTCAATATGGGTGCGCCCGTGTTTGCTCCGGAGAAAATTCCGTACGTCACATCGTCCGAGTCGTTTGTCCAGCAACTGGCATTGGGGGAGGCTACGGTCATGATTTCGGCGCTGTCGATGGGCAATCCGCACGCCGTGCAGATCGTTGCTGATGTGGACGGCGCGCCGATAGCCACACAGGGACCATTGATCGAGCATCACGCGAGGTTTCCCCAGCGGGTTAACGCCGGTTTCATGCAAATTGTCGATCGAGGGAGAATCAGGCTGCGCGTCTGGGAACGTGGTGCGGGAGAGACGCTCGCGTGCGGAACCGGCGCATGCGCAGCGGTTGTCGCCGGCATTCGGCGCGGTTTGCTCGACTCTCCGGTGCGCGTCTCCACGCGCGGCGGCGATTTGACGATACGCTGGGACGGCGGGGACAATGCGGGCAGAACGCAATCGAGCCAGACGGGTGCCGTCCTGATGACGGGGCCGGCGGTGACAGTATTTGACGGAGAGATCGAAATCGATGAATGCCGATGACGTAGCGCGTTACCTGAAGGACAACCCGATTTTTTTCGAGGACTATGCGGAGATGCTGACGCAGATCTCGGTGCCCAGTCCTCATGGCGGAAAGGCCATCGCGTTGTCCGACCGGCAGGTTTTGGCCCTGCGCGATGAAAACAAGGCACTCAAGGCGAAACTTGGCGAACTGATCCGGTTTGGCGAGGAAAACGATGCCATCGGCGAGAAAATGCATCGCCTGGCCATGGCGCTGCTTCCCCCGAATGACCTGCCGGCCCTGTTGTCCGCACTACACTTCAATTTGCGCGAGGATTTTGCGGTGCCCCACACGGCAGTGAGAATCTGGTCTGACGGCGAGCATACAGACCGTGTGGAATTTGCCCCGGTGAGCGATCGTATCAAGGACTATGCGTCGGGACTGACGCAACCCTTTTGTGGGCCGAGCGGAAACGTGGAGGCTGCAGCGTGGTTTGGCGAAGCCGCACCCCATGTTCGTTCCGTGGCGCATATTCCGTTAGCCCAGGTGGGCGCAGCCGGAACCCCGGGCCCCTGCTTCGGCCTGTTGGCTCTAGGTAGTGAGGACGTGCTGCGCTTCTATCCAGACATGGGCACGCATTTTCTCAAGCGCCTGGGCGAGCTTGCGAGCGCCGCGCTGATTCGGTTTCTCTAGGCATGCTGGAGGCAACGGCGCCGGCAGACCCCCGCCGAGCTCTAGTTGCCGAGTTCCTGCATCACCTTCGCATCGAACGACGCCTATCGCCGCACACTGCGTCCAATTACGCGCGCGACCTCGATGCCTTGACTGCCCATATTGGCGGTACTGCCTTCGAGGGCGTGACCACCGCGCAGGTGCGCCGAGCAGTGGCCGGGTTGCACGCGGGTAATGCCAAGCGTGGGGGGCTATCCGGGAAATCCATTGCCCGCATGCTCTCCGCATGGCGTACGTTCTTCGAGTGGCTCGCACGTCATCATGGCCTGGGGGCTAATCCCGTTGTGGGCGTGCGCGCGCCGAAGAGTCCCCGAACCCTGCCGCAGGCATTGTCGCCGGACGTCGCCGCGCAATTGCTCGACGCGCCGGTCGATGGTGCCCAGGAAATTCGGGACCGTGCGATGTTCGAGTTGTTCTATTCCTCTGGATTGCGCCTGTCGGAATTGGTGGGACTGGATCTGGCGGCGGCGCGTGACATCGCAGTCGGCCGGGAGGTCACGGTCCTGGGTAAGGGGGCGAAGTCCCGCAACGTTCCGGTCGGGGCCAAGGCGGCCTTGGCGCTTACTGAGTGGTTAAGGGTTCGTGGCGAACTGGCGCAGCCTGACGAGGCTGCGCTATTTGTGGGGGCGCGGGGTCAACGTGTGTCCCCGCGGGTGGTTGAGGAGCGCCTGTCACGCTGGGGCCGCAAGCTCGGCCTGGCTGTGCATCCGCATATGCTGCGTCATTCTTTTGCCACCCATGTGCTCCAGTCCTCCGGTGATCTGCGCGCGGTGCAGGAAATGCTCGGCCATGCCAGCATCTCAACGACTCAGGTGTATACGCACCTAGACTTCCAGCATCTTGCGAAGGTGTATGACCAGGCGCATCCGCGGGCCAAACGCAAATGATGCGGCCAGGCGCAACCGTCGGGGCCAGATATGTTCCCGAAAGCCAGGCGTGAATAAATCGAGCCAGAACGGCGTAGAGTGGGTTGCGCCTGCCCCGGGGGCGATTATTTTGTGCCTGGGAGCCCTGTACTCCAGTTACGGCCACATCGAGCAGGTGCAAGCTGTCATCCTGGGGATTTCGGCGACAGCCAGCGGGCTTCTTGTCGCTACAGGGATCAAGATGGTTGCCGCGCCGCGCGTACGCTCCCTGCTGCTTGGATTCGGTGGTATGGCATTCCTCGCCGTCGCTGGGGTGCTTGCGACACGGGTCAATCCACCGTGGATGATCGGACTTGGGGCTGCGGCCGGACTATCAGGACTACTGTGAAAAAAACCATGAACGAAAAGGCGCCCACTACGGGCGCTGCCAGCCGCAAGCGCGGAGCAGGCCCGCAGCTTTTCCTCAAGCCTGCGCGGGAGCGCTCGCTGCGTCGCCTGCATCCCTGGGTGTTTTCAGGTGCGATCGACCGGCTGGAAGGCGAAGCTGGATCCGGCGACACGGTGTGCGTACGCGCCGCCGACGGGACCTTCCTGGCTTGGGCGGCGTACAGTCCGGCATCGCAGATTCGCGCCCGCGTGTGGAGCTTTTCCGAAGCCGAGCAACCGGATGAAAATCTGCTGCGCGCGCGCGTTTCGGCGGCGATCGCTCGGCGCCAATCCGTCATGGGTGACGCGAACGCGCTGCGGCTCGTGCATGCGGAATCCGACGCGTTGCCGGGCGTGGTTGCCGACAGATATGGCGACACGCTGGTCGTACAGCTGACTTCGGCCGGGGCCGAGCGCTGGCGCAATGTCATCGTCGAGAGCTTGCGCGAGGCCAGCGGGTGCAAGTTGCTGTTCGAGCGTTCCGATGGCGATGTGCGGGCACTGGAAGGACTGGCCAGCCGCGTCGGCATGCTGAACGGTGAGGGGTCAGCCGTGGCAGAGATGAAGCCCGATGTGATCGAGATCCGTGAGAACGGCATCCGCTATCTGGTGGATATCGGCGCAGGGCAGAAGACGGGATTCTTCCTGGATCAGCGCGACAACCGCGCCAGCGTTGCCGCCCTGGCCCGGGGCCGCGAGGTGCTCAACTGCTTCTGTTACACGGGTGGGTTCACTTTGTCTGCGCAGGCCGGCGGCGCCGCTTCGGTGCTGTCGGTGGACAGTTCCGCTCCGGCGCTCACGCTGGCACGGCGGAATGTGGCGCTGAACGCGCTGGATACTGCGCGCAGCCATTGGGTGGAAGCTGACGTCTTTTCGTACCTGCGCGACCTGGGGCGTGAAGGGCGGACATTTGACCTGATCATTCTCGATCCGCCCAAGTTTGCGCCCACTTCGCGCGATGCGGAGCGCGCAGCAAGGGGCTACAAGGACATCAACCTGAACGCCCTGAAACTGCTGCGCCCGGGCGGGTATTTGGCGACGTTTTCCTGCTCGAGCGGTGTCAGCGCGGATCTTTTTCAGAAAATCGTTGCCGGAGCGGCTGCCGACGCGGGGGCGTCGTGTGCCATCGAGCAACGTTTTCACGCCGCGGCCGACCATCCGGTCATGCTGGAATTTCCGGAGGGTGAGTACCTGAAGGGGCTGTTGCTCCGGAAGCGCTAGGCCAGAGGCTGTTGGCGCATTTCAGGCGGTCAAATAACCCGAGGGTGGCGTCAAAGCGCTGAGCGTGTTTTAATGCCGCCCTTTTGGGGAATCCCCTGGGCGGCCTGGCGACGATGCAGGTTGCCTCCGGCGATGAACGATCGCCGAAGTGTGTGGCCGAAGCTTGTCGCCGACCTGCGACAAGTGGGCGCAGTCCCTTAGTATCAAAAAACGTTGAATGTAAATGGCAAAGAAGCAGCAACTCAAGCAACCCAAGCTGGTGCCCGTCACCATCCTGACCGGATTCCTAGGCAGTGGCAAGACCACGCTGCTCAACCGCATCCTCAAGGAGCAGCACGGTCACAAGATCGCCGTCATCGAGAACGAATTCGGCGAGGCGGGCGTAGACAATGAAATCCTGATCGACGATCGCGATGAGCAGATTGTCGAGATGAACAATGGCTGCATCTGCTGCACCGTGCGCGGAGATCTGCAGCGCATCCTTGGCGAACTCAGGGACAAACGCGAGAGCGGCAAGCTGTGGTTCGAGCGCATCATCATCGAGACCACGGGCATGGCTGACCCCGGTCCGGTGGCGCAGACCTTCTTCCTCGATGAAAAAATCGGCGACTATTACCTCCTGGACAGCGTGATCACCGTGGTCGATGCCAAGCATGGCCAGAAGACGCTGGATGATTTTCGCGAGGCGCAGGACCAAGTCGGGTTTGCCGATCGCATCCTGCTCTCGAAGACCGATCTTGTGGCGGAGGATGAGTCTGACAAGCTCAAGGCTCGATTGGTGCGGATGAATCCGCGCGCGCCGGTCAAGAAGGTGAATTTCGGCGATGCACCGGTGGATGAGATCCTCGATATCCGCGGCTTCAACCTGAATGCGGTGCTCGAGATCGATCCCACCTTCCTCGAGGATGCCGAGCATACCCATGACGAAGATGTGTCGTCCTTCGTGTTTCGTTCCTCCGACCCGTTCAACGGACCGGCGCTGGAAGAGTTTCTCTCGGGGATCGTCAAGGTATACGGCGAGAATCTGTTGCGCTATAAAGGTGTCCTTTCCGTACTGGGGACGCCGCAGCGGGTGATTTTTCAGGGCGTTCACATGATGGCGAGCGGGGAGATGGGGCGCACCTGGGGCAAGGAAGAAAAACGCTCGAGTACCATGGTATTCATCGGCAGGAATATGCCGCAAGACATGATCATGAAAGGCCTGGAACGATGCCTCGTGAGACAGTAGCAAAGAAGTCCGAGACGGTAGCCAAGAAAGTTGAGCCGGGAGCAAGCCTCACGGAGGCGGCACTTCGCAAGATGCCGGGGTCGCAGTACATGAACGAGCAGCAGTTGGCATTTTTCCGTGACAAGCTCATCGCCATGCGCAATGAGCTCCTCGAAAATGCGGGCAGCACCTCCGAGCACCTGCGCGAACACACTGCCGAGCCCGACCCCGCCGACCAGGCGACGATCGAGGAGGAAAATGCGCTGGAATTGCGCGCGCGCGATCGCGAGCGCAAGCTGCTGAAGAAGATCGAGGAAGCGCTGCGCCGCATCGATGACGAGTCCTATGGTTTCTGCGAGGAGACCGGTGACCCCATCGGCATACCTCGCCTCCTGGCGCGCCCGACGGCAACGCTGACCATTGATGCACAGACGCGTCGCGAGCAGCGCCAGAAGCTGTACGGCGACTGACCCGATCGCGGCTTCGGGACCTGGAGCTAACGAAATCCGCCCGCGCATGAAACGTCTGCGCCACCTGCTTAGCCTGGTCCTGGCCGCAGCCCTCATTGCGGGGCAGTGGGCGGGCCAGTTGCATGCGCTGTCCCACGCCGAGTACGACCTTGCCATTGCAGGCCAGGCCCAGACTGGCGGCGACAGTCCCGCGCCGCTGGACCATGCACGCGACCGCTGTGTGGCATTCCATGCGGTCGACTGCGCGCTGAACGCGCCACCACTGGCGTTTCTCGGTACCGATCCTGCCGTCACGCTGGTCATCCAGCCCGGACTGCCGCTGCGGCCGGCCAAGCACACCGCCTATTCCTCCCGCGCCCCACCTGTTCTCCACGTGAGCTGAACCGCACTGCGGCATCGCACGATGCCGCGCCGTTCGCGAGCGCGCATTGCGCTTGCATGCCACGCATGGAGAACCATCATGTTTCGATCCAGCAATCGGGCGCCGGCCATTGCCGCGCTGACCGCAAGCCTGTTTTTCTCTACGGCGCATGACGCCCACGCCGCCAGCGACGACGACCTGAAGGAGCTGCGCGAGCAGGTCCGACAGCTTAAGGACCTCTACGAAAAGAAGATCAACGAACTGGAAGCCCGGCTGAAGCAGGCGGAACAGACCGCTGGTCAGGCCAAGTCTTCCGCGACTGCCGCGCAAGCAACGGCTGAACAGGTTGCGGTGCAGGCGAGCAGCCGCACCGCCGGCGAGGGTGCATTCAACCCCGGCATCTCGGCTATCCTCAACGGCGTCTACGGCAACCTGTCGCAGAACCCCACCAATTACCGTATCAACGGGTTTGTGCCGACCATGGGAGAGGTGGCGCCGCCCAATCGCGGCCTCAGCCTGGGTGAATCCGAGATCGCTTTTTCGGCCAACATCGACCGCCACTTCCGCGGCACGCTCGTTGCCGCGCTGGCGCCCGAGGATTCCGTCAGCGTGGAGGAGGCACACATCCAGACACTGGGCCTCTCCAACGGCTTCATGCTCAAGGCGGGTCGTTTCTTCTCCAGCGTGGGCTATCAGAACGAGATCCACGCGCACGCATGGGACTTCACCGACATGCCACTGGCGAACAAGGTGTTCCTCGGCAACCAGCTGGCTGAAGACGGCTTCCAGATCAAGTGGGTCGCCCCCACCGATCTCTACGCCGATGTCGGCTTGGAGTTCGGGCGTGGCCGCAAGTTTCCGGGCGGGCCGGATGGCGGGCGCATGAAGAACGGCTTCGGTTCGACCAACCTGTTCGCCCACCTGGGCGGTGATTGGGGGACGGGTGCTGCATGGCGGGTGGGGCTCTCCCACTTGCGCACCCGGGTGCACGACCGAGCGTTCAACGATGTCGATTCGACGGGGACCGGTGTGACCAATAGCATCGGCGCTGCGAGTCGCCTGTGGGTCATTGACGGCGTGCTGAAATGGGCGCCTAACGGCAATGCATCCAATACCAGTTTCAAGCTGCAGGGCGAATACTTCCGTCGCACCGAAGACGGGCAACTGACTTATGACACGGCAGCGGCGTCGCTGGGAACGCAGTCCGGTTCCTACCTGTCGAAGCAATCCGGCTGGTACCTGCAAGGGGTCTACCAGTTCCAGCCCGAGTGGCGCCTGGGTTATCGCTATGACCGGCTCGACTCCGGCACCACCGGCCTTGGCCTCGTGGTCGGTGGTGCACTCACGGCCGCGGATTTTCCAATATTCGCCAGCTACAGGCCGACGCGCAACACGCTGATGCTCGACTGGAGTGCCGGCGAATTCAGCCGCGTCAGGCTGCAGTTCGCCCGCGACCGGGCGCGTGCGGGGATCGCGGACAACCAGCTCTTCCTCCAATACATCATCAGCATGGGCGCGCATGGCGGGCACAAGTTCTGAGGAGCAGACCATGAAAAAAATATTCATCGTGATGGCAGGAACCCTGGCCGCAATGATGGCGGCGGCCTCGGCCGTGGCGGCGATCAACGTGTTTGCCTGCGAGCCCGAATGGGCCGCGCTGGCAACGGAAATCGGCGGCGACCGGATCAACGCCTACTCCGCGACCACGGCACTGCAGGACCCACACCGCATCGAAGCACGTCCGAGCCTGATCGCGCGCGTGCGCAATGCCGACCTGGTCGTGTGCACCGGCTCCGAGCTGGAGATCGGCTGGCTGCCGATCCTCCTGACGCAGTCGGGCAATGCCAAGGTGCAGGGCGGCCGGCCGGGCAATTTCGAGGCGGCGCAGTATGTGTCTCGTCTTGAAATACCAAAGGTGCTCGATCGCGCGATGGGCGACATCCATCCGGGGGGTAATCCGCATATCCAGACCGACCCGCGCAACATCGCCAAGGTGGCCGAGGCGCTCATTGCTCGGCTAGCGCAAATCGATGCCCCGGGTGCCGAGTCCTATCGTTCCCGCGGCAAGGCTTTCCTCGAGCGCTGGCAGGCGGCCATCGCACGTTGGGAGCAGCAGGCCGCACCGCTCCGGGGCCTCCCAGTGGTGGTACATCACAAGGCCTGGACCTATCTCGAAGCGTGGCTCGGCCTGAGGGAGGTTGCGACGCTCGAACCGCAGCCCGGCGTTCCTCCCTCGCCTTCCCACCTGGCCGAGTTGGTGGAGGGCATGCGCCGGGAGCCGGCAAAGTTCATCGTTTATTCTGCCTACAACGATCCGAAGGCGGCGGGCTTCCTGTCACAGCGCACGGGTGTGCCGGCGGTGCTGCTGCCGTTCACGGTTGGCGGAACGGAGAGCGCCCGGGACCTGTTCAGCTTGTTCGATGACACGCTGTCCCGACTGCTTTCCGCCGCGCAGGGCAAGGGCTCCAAATGAACTTCGATTCTGCGAGCCTGGGTATTTTGTTGCCCGCGTTGGCAGCCGGACTGCTGGTGAGCCTGGCGCTGGTGCCGCTGGGGCTGCAGGTCTTGTCGCGCGGTATCGTGTTCATCGACCTCGCGGTGGCCCAGATCGCCGGGCTGGGTGTCATTGTCGCCGATGCGCTCGGATGGGAGCCGCAGGGGGTTGCGGTGCAGGTCGCTGCCTTGACGGCGGCGCTGGCCGGTGCGTTGTTTCTCACCTGGACCGAGCGCCGTTGGCCCGAGGTGCAGGAGGCGATTATCGGCGTCGTTTTCGCGCTCGCGGCGAGCGTCGCCTTGCTCCTCCTGGCGGGCAATCCGCATGGCGGCGAGCACCTGAAGGACCTGCTGGTGGGGCAGATCCTGTGGGTGGATCCGACGCGACTGGCGATGGAGGCGATCGTCTATGTGGCGATCACGGCGATATGGTTTGCTTTTCGCGAGAAGCTGGGCCGCACCGGTTTTTACCTGCTGTTCGCATGTGCCGTGACGCTTTCCGTGCAGCAGGTCGGCCTTTACCTCGTGTTTGCGACCTTGATCGTTCCAGCGCTCGCAACCTATTACGCGGGATCGCGGCGCACGCTCAAAGCGTACGGGGTGGCGGCGGTTGGCTATGCCTCTGGATTGTGGGCGTCGGCATGGTTCGACCTGCCCTCAGGCGCGTTGATTGTCTGCACCATGGCGTTGGCGGGCGTGCTTTGGGCATTGGCGCCATCGCAAATTCGCTAGGCCGCTCTTGAAATGGGGTGGCGGCGCCCCGATCTCCGAGAGGATCCGCGCGGTGATCAAGTCATCTTTCCCTGCCTCGATTGCCGTACCATTGAATCCCCCTTCACCTCCAACCGGACCTCTGAATTGGAACAATTTCACGGCACGACCATCCTTTCCGCGCGCCGCGGCAACACAGTGGCCCTGGGTGGCGACGGTCAGGTCACGCTTGGCAATATCGTCATCAAGGCCAGTGCGCGAAAAGTGCGGCGGATCCATCACGACAAGATTCTCGCTGGTTTTGCGGGCGGCACAGCTGATGCCTTCACGCTCTTCGAGCGCTTTGAAGCGAAGTTGGAAAAGCACCAAGGCAACCTGATGCGCTCTGCCGTGGAGCTGGCCAAGGATTGGCGCACCGACCGCATCCTGCGTCGCCTGGAAGCCATGTTGGCAGTGGCCGATCGCGACGTGTCGTTGATCATCACCGGCCAGGGCGATGTGCTGGAGCCCGAGTACGGGCTGATTGCCATCGGTTCCGGCGGCCCGTACGCCCAGGCGGCGGCCAAGGCACTGCTCGATAATACCGACCTCGAACCGCAGGCGATCGTCAAGAAAGCGCTGTCGATTGCGGCTGACCTGTGTATCTACACCAACCAGCATCACACCATCGAGGTGCTGGGCTGATTCCGACAATGCCGCCGGCACATCGGGCCATTGGTCAGGCCTGCCGGCGCAACACCTGTTGCAACGAGGTCTTCCATGTCGTCCATTACGCAAATGACTCCGCAGGAAATCGTCCACGAGCTCGACAAGCACATCGTCGGGCAGGACCGCGCCAAGCGCGCGGTTGCCATCGCGCTGCGCAACCGCTGGCGACGCCAGCAGGTGGCTGAACCCCTGCGACAGGAAATCACGCCCAAGAACATCCTCATGATCGGGCCTACCGGCGTGGGCAAGACCGAGATCGCGCGGCGCCTTGCAAGGCTGGCCGACGCGCCGTTCATCAAGGTGGAGGCCACAAAATTCACCGAGGTGGGCTATGTCGGGCGCGACGTCGACACTATCATTCGCGACCTGGCCGAGATCAGCGTCAAGCAGACGCGCGAGGCGGCCATGCGCAAGGTGCGCCAGCGCGCCGAGGATGCCGCCGAAGATCGCATTCTCGATGCACTGATCCCGCCCGCCCGCTCCGCGGGCTCCTTTGATGATCGGGATATCAGTTTGACCCCCCGCAGTGAAACCGAGGCGGACTCGGCTGCGCGCCAGAAATTCCGCAAGAAGCTGCGCGAGGGCGAGCTCGATGATCGGGAAATCGAGATTGAAGTGGCCACGCCGCAAGCGCACATGGAGATCATGGCGCCCCCCGGCATGGAGGAACTCACGCAGCAGATCCAGGGCATGTTTCAGAACATGGGCGGCGGCCGCAAGAAACTGCGCAAGTTGAAGATTCGCGACGCCATGAAGCAGCTCACCGATGAAGAGGCGTCGCGCTTGGTCAACGACGAGGACTTGCGCGCCGTGGCGCTGGCCAACGTGGAGCAGAACGGCATTGTTTTCATCGACGAGATCGACAAGATCGCCTCGCGCCAGGAGACCACCGGCGCCGACGTGTCGCGGCAGGGCGTGCAGCGCGACCTGCTCCCGCTGGTGGAGGGAACCACGGTGAGCACCAAGCACGGCATGGTGAAGACCGACCACATTCTCTTCATTGCCAGCGGCGCCTTTCACCTGGCCAAGCCCTCGGACCTGATCCCCGAGATGCAGGGGCGTTTCCCGATCCGCGTCGAACTCGATCCGCTCAGCGTGGCCGATTTCGAGCGCATCCTCACCGCCACCGACGCCTGCCTGACCACTCAATATATGGCGCTGCTGGCCACTGAGGACGTGAAGCTCGAGTTCCGACCCGAAGGGATCCGCCGCATGGCCGAAATCGCCTGGTCGGTCAACGAGAAGACCGAGAATATCGGCGCAAGGCGCCTGTACACCGTGATGGAAAAACTGCTGGAGGAGATTTCCTACGATGCCGGCCGGCGTAGCGGGCAGCAGTTGGTGGTAGATGCCGCCTACGTCGATGAGCGCCTGAAGGACCTTGCCGCCAGCGAGGATCTCGCGCGCTATGTGCTGTAATGGCAGCGGGGGCAATGGGATGTTCGGGATACGTGATCATATTTTGATCATAGATATCCGATAGACAGGGTATTCATATCTGGATTGATAATATTTAATCCCGCCTTTGGGTGCCCAGCTGGCAGCGGCGGGATCACGGGAGCACGCATTATGGCATCGAATGAATCGTGGTCGGGACTGCAGTTCAAGTCCGTTTCCCATGGCGGGATCTTGCCGGGCAGGCGTCTGATCGTACTGGGCGCCGTTCACGGTAACGAGACCTGCGGGAAGCAGGCCATCGAGCGGCTGATTGATGATATCGACGTGGGGCGCATCGTCATCCAGCGCGGCACGCTGACCCTGGTGCCCATCACCAACCCGCTGGCCCACCGGCGCGTGCAGCGCTCGGGTGACCGCAATCTCAACCGCAACCTGTGCCCGACCGACAAGCCGGTGGATTTCGAGGACCACATCGCCAACTGGTTGTGCCCCCTGCTGTCATCCCACGAGGTGCTGCTCGACTTGCATTCCTTCCACACCGCGGGGCAACCCTTCGCGGCGCTGGGGCCGGAAAACAACACCGGCACGCTGGAGCCCTTTTCGCAGGCGGCGCTCGAGGAGTCGCTTGCGCGGCGCCTGGGCGTGAGCCGCTTCATGGATGGCTGGCTGGACACCTATGCCCGCGGCGTTGCGCGCCGCGTGAAGGCGACCGGCGCGACTTCGGAGCGCGCGGCGCTCCTCAATACCGACCCCCGTTACGGGGTGGGCACGACCGAGTACATGCGCACCGTCGGTGGATGCTCCATTACGCTGGAATGCGGGCAGCATGCCGACCCAGCAGCACCGGAGGTGGCTTATCGCGCGATACTCAATGCGCTGGCTTTTCTGGGCCTTGCCGACCTTCCAAAGCCGGCGCCAGCAGCGGTGATGGACGCCCTGCGGCTCTTCGAGGTCATCGACAAGGCCGACAAGGAGGACGCCTTTGCTCGCGAGTGGTCGAGCTTTGATCGGCTCAACAAGGGGGACCTGATCGGCACGCGCAAGGATGGGTCGAAGGTGTTAGCCGAAGAAGATGGCTACATCGTGTTCCCGAACCCGGCCGCGATGGCCGGCCAGGAGTGGTTCTACCTGGCCAAGGCAAATCTGCGCGCCTGGCTGCCGGACAAGGGCTGATGCCCCGTATCTCGGCGAAGTTCGAGGCGGACTACTTCGGTTCCCTAATGCCGCCACTGATCAGGCCGCCATCCACCACCAGCACCGTGCCGTTGATATAGGACGCATCCGGCGAAGCGAGAAAGGCGATGGCGGCAGCCAGCTCACCGGGTTGGCCCAGTCGCCCCTGCGGGATGCGTTCCTCGCGCGAGCGGCGCGTGGCAGGCGACAGGTTCATTGCCGACAGTTCGGTCTCGATGGGGCCGGGCGATATGGCATTCACGTAAATGCCCAGTGGGGCCAGCTCGAAGGCCATGACGCGCGTGAGCGCCACGATGCCGCCCTTGGATGCGGCGTAGGCCGCTTGGTGATCGGTGCCGATGTGCGCATTGATCGACGCAACGTTGACGATGCGCCCCTTCTTGCTCGTCACCATGCTGCGTGCCACTTCCTGGGCCACGATGAAGTAGCCCGTCAGGTTGGTGCCGATGATCTTCGACCAGTCCGCGTCGGTGATCTCCAGGAAAGGAATGCGCCAGCCAATGCCGGCGTTATTGATGAGCACATCGATGCGACCGAAGTCTGTTACGACGGACTTCACTGCCGCAGCGACCGCGTCGCGGGAGGTGACATCCACGCCATACGCCATTGCTTCGCCACCGGCCTTCTTGACGCGAACGCAGGTTTCCTCGGCCCCTGCGACATTCATGTCGAAGATGGCGAGCCGCGCGCCTTCGGCGGCCAGGCGTGCAGCGACCTCCTGGCCGATGCCGCGCCCGCCGCCGGTGATCAGAGCGACCTGGCCTTCAAAGCGACGCCCGAGTGTCACAGATGCATTGTTCATGTCAGTAGGTGAGTCCTACAAATAGGATGGAAAGTGCGATGGCCAAGCGCCCCGTAGCGCGCCAGAAGCCGTTACCGGCGTTGCCCGAGCAGCGCCAGGCGGCAACCAACCAGAACAGGCACAGCATGAATTTCACGGTATCGAGCACCGCGCCCCCAAAGTGCGCTTCGTCGTAGCGCAGGTCCTCCGCCGTGATGCCCAGCCAGGTGGCGGCAGCAATCACGGGGATGCCGGCAAGCCACCAGACCTGCCACAGATGTGCCTCGCCGCGAACGGCTCGACGAATGAATTCGCGGGTGCTGCGTGGCGGAATAGGTTGAGGAATCATGGTCCCCGGAGCATATCGCAATCGTCGCATCCTACGTACTTCGGTTCACGGGTTTGCGGTGCGCGCGTACTGTGTGACAATCCGCGCCATTGCGCTCGGCCGTTCGTGGGCGTTTGGAGTAATCGCGCAGGGTCCGGATAAGGAATTTTCACGATGATTTTCAAGACAATTCTGTTTGCTGCCTCAGTACTCGCAGCATTCACCGCGCAGGCTCACGACTACAAGGTGGGCGACTTGCAGATAGGCCACCCCTACACTCGCACGACCCCACCTGGCGCCACCACGGCCGGCGCCTATCTCAGCATCGACAACAAGGGCAAGGCGGCCGACAAGCTGTTGCGGGCCTTCAGCCCGGCTGCGGGGCTGGTCGAGCTGCATTCCATGAGCATGGACGGCAATGTCATGCGCATGCGCGCGGTGCCGGCGGTCGATATTGCGCCGGGCGCGACCGTCAAGCTTGCGCCTGGCGGACTGCACGTCATGCTGCAGGAACTCAAACGCCCGCTCAAGAAGGACGAGCGCGTGCCACTTACGCTGGTGTTCCAGCGGGCCGGGGAGGTGAAGGTGGAATTGGCTGTACAGGACGCTGCCGTTGCTGCCGCATCGGAGAGCGACGCGCATGCGGGACACGTCATGGAAAAGAAATAGTGCTGCCTGATGTGCCGAACAATGCGCGGGGCCGTCCCCTCGCGCATCCTTGATGCGATCGCCTCACTCCAATCCTGTTAGGCACCCTAATTGTTTGCCGTGGCGGCGGGAGCTGGTGCTGCGAGCAGCCTGAGGCAGGCCGGGCAATAACATCCCTTGGCGGGATCCGGGGATACCAGGACAGGCAGTGCCTCGCACCAGCAGCCTTCGGCGCGTGCGCCGCACCCGAAAGTTTTCTTGCAGCGAGGGCAGATGGCAGGGGATTCCGCGCCCGGTTCGACGTCCATGGGGTGACCCTTCATCAGGTGAACCCCGTGGTATAGGGATGCAATTGTGGGATTTCAAGGCCTTCCGGCGGGTAAATATTTTTGGCCCCGCCATAGGCTTTCGACGCCGGGCGACTTGAATTGCCCGGGGCATGCCCCATTTTCCTGTTCATGAGGGAATGTCCCTCGATCCGAATTTCGACCCATTGAAGGAGAGCGACCATGCGCAACATTACCCGATTCGATCCGGTGACGGATATGTTCGACGATTTGCTGAAGGGCTTTTTTGTGCGCCCAGTGACGGCTGCGAACCTGGAGAGCCAGGAGCAGGTACGACGCGCCCGCATCGACGTGCTGGAGCAAAACGGCGAGTTCAAGGTGCTGGCCGAGTTGCCTGGCGTGAAGAAAGAAGACATCAAGGTGCAGATCGATGGCGACCAGGTATCGATTTCGGCCGAGACCCGTGTCGAGCGTGAAGCCAAGGACGGCGAGCGCGTACTACACAGCGAACGTTACTACGGCAAGGTGGCGCGCACCTTTACCCTGGGCGCTGAACTGGACGATGCGCGTGTTGTCGCCAAGTTCGAAAACGGCGTGCTAGAACTGACATTGCCGCGAAAGCAGTCCGTGGCGGCGAAGCAGATCACCATCCAGTAAGGCGTACTTCCAGGCAGTGCAGTACCGCGGCCGGTTCCGGGGATGCCCGGACCGGCCGCTCTCCTTGCCGTCGCGATGACGATCGTTAGACTGCGATTGCGGCCGGAGCGCCGGCTTCACCCGGTACAATAAGTTCTCCTGAACCCCGGCTCCTTGCGAGCATCGAACCGTCCATGTCCGAAACAACTGCCGCATCGTCACCCTCAGCCGCCATCATGGCGCAGACGCTGGCTGAGGCGCTGCCCTATATCAAGCGCTTTCATGGTCGGACCATTGTTGTCAAATACGGCGGCAATGCCATGACTGACCTGGCTCTACAGAAGAGTTTTGCTCATGACGTAGTGCTGCTGAAACTGGTCGGTATGAACCCGGTGGTAGTGCACGGTGGCGGGCCGCAGATCGAGCAGATGCTGAAGAAGCTCGACATCAAGAGCGAGTTCATCCAGGGCATGCGTGTCACCGACGAGGCGACGCTGGATGTCGTCGAGATGGTCCTCTCCGCGCTCAACAAGGACATCGTCACCCTGATCAACCAGGCGGGGGGCAAGGCCGTCGGTCTGACCGGACAGGATGGCACCTTCATCCGCGCCAAGAAAATGTTGCTGCCCGACCAGCACAAGCCCGAGCTCATGCTCGATATTGGCAAAGTTGGAGAAATCGCCTCCATTGATCCGGCGGTGATCGACACGCTGGAGTCGGGTGGGTTCATTCCCGTGGTGGCCCCGATCGGGGTTGGGTCCGAGGGTGAAACCTACAACATCAATGCCGACCTGGTGGCTGGAAAGCTGGCCGAAGTCCTGAAGGCAGAGAAGCTGGTGCTGCTCACGAACACACCAGGCGTCCTGGACAAGTCGGGAAAGCTCCTCACCGGCCTCACGCCGCAGGGGATCGACAAGCTGGTGGCCGACGGCACGCTCTCGGGCGGCATGCTGCCCAAGATCGCCTCGGCACTCGATGCCGCGCGCAGCGGGGTCAAGAGCGTGCACATCATCGACGGGCGCGTGGATCACGCGTTATTGCTGGAGATCCTCACCAGCCAGGGCGTGGGCACGCTGATTCGCAGCAAGTAGTGTTGACCGTGCTGCGCTCTTCGCCACCTCTTTTTGATTGCTACGCGATCAGGTTTCCGTCGGTACCTCGCAGCCCTTCCAGATAGCCCTCGCGGCTGTCATAGATGCTCAACACACGACCCCGCGGGTTTGGCGAGAAAGAAATATGCACCCAACGGTTGAACTCAAGAATGCACTGATCGAAGGCGATGTCGGAGGCCTGGATTGCGGCCGCGATCGCGATCGGCGTCCCGAAGGCTTCGCAGGTGAAGTCCGCCGCCATGCCCAGTACGTGCTGGGATGTTGCCGATCCGCCGACGGCCCGGTTGAGTCCAGGGCATCGATAGCCGCTGGAAATATTGATTGGCGCCCCGAGCAACGCTTGCACCTCCTCCAGTCCCGCAGCCAGGCGGGCGAGATTGGCCAGAACATCGGGCGGCGGCGAATTGTCGATGGTGCTGCGCTCAGCCGTCTCCGAAGCGGTGAAATGCGTCAGCAGGAAATTTGCGGTGAGCTGCATATGAATGCGATTGTAGGGCCAGTCGTCAGAGAGAGCATGGCAAGGGGCACCCAATGACCCGAAAGCTAGCCTGGATTTTCGACCTGGACGATACCCTGCACCAGGCCACGGGGCATATCTTCCCGCACCTGAATCGCAGCATGACCGAGTACATCATGCGTCACCTCGATTTGGAGGAGGCGGCGGCGAGCGCCCTGCGGCAGCGCTACTGGCATGCGTACGGCGCCACCCTGCTGGGCCTGATGCGCCATCACGATGTCGACCCGCATCACTTCCTGTGGCATACGCACCAGTTTCCGGACCTGGAGCGCACCGTGGTGGCCGACGCTGGACTGCGCCACTGCCTGCGGCGCCTGGCGGGTCGCAAGATCCTGTTCTCCAACTCACCGGCGCACTACGCGCAGGCGGTGCTCGACGTACTTGGCATCGGTGACCTGTTCGATGCTGTCTACACCATTGAGAGCACGCGCTTCCAGCCCAAGCCCATGGCTGGCGGGTTTCGTGCCCTGCTGCATCGGGAGCGCTTGCAGGCCGAGCGCAGCGTTCTCGTGGAGGACTCCCTGCCGAACCTTGTCACGGCGCGCAGGCTGGGCATGAAGACCGTGTGGATCACGCGAGACTCGCGGCACCCCCCGTGGCTGGACCTGAAATTGAGTTCGGTCCTGGCGCTTCCACGTGCTGTCGCAAGGGTCAATGGATGACAGGGAACTCCAAGCAAGCAAGCACTCACCCCTTGGCATAGAATCGGACATCAACGGGCGCGAAAACGATACAGGAGGCGACATGGCCACGACACGGCTCAAACCGGGCGAGCGCAAGCTCCAGATTCTGCAGGTGCTCGCACAAATGCTGCAGCATCCGAAGGGTGAACGCATCACCACGGCCGCACTGGCAGCCAAGCTGAGCGTGTCGGAGGCGGCGCTTTACCGGCATTTCGCAAGCAAGGCGCAGATGTTCGAAGGGCTGATCGAATTTATTGAAAGCTCGATCTTCGGCCTGGCAAACAAGATCACTGGGGAACAGGACAACGGGCTCAAGCAGTTGCATGCCATCGTGTCCATGCTGCTCGGGTTTGCCGAAAAGAATCCCGGCATGACGCGCGTGCTGCTCGGGGATGCACTGGTGAATGAGGATGAGCGCCTACAGGTGCGCATCAACCAGTTGTTCGACCGCATCGAGGCGACGCTCAAGCAGTGTCTGCGCGTGGCGTCGACCCAGGGCACGCCGGGTGACGGCAGCGACGCCGACCCTGGCCCGCGCGCAAACCTGATCCTGTGCTACGTGATCGGTCGCTGGCACCAGTTTGCCAAGAGCGGGTTCAAGCGCATGCCCACAGAGAGCCTGGACAAGCAGTGGCCGCTGATTGCATAGCGGCTGCAGTTTCAATTCATCAACACACTGCTGCGGACGTCAGTGTGATGTCAAATTGGGCCATCGGAGCACGGTAGAATGGCGCGCGCATGGATATCCTCCTTATCGTCAAGGCCCTCATCCTCGGTGTCGTCGAAGGCCTGACCGAATTCCTTCCCGTCTCCTCCACCGGCCACCTGATCCTCGCCGGTGACCTGCTCGACTTCAATGACGACAAGGGCAAGGTGTTCGAGATCGTCATTCAGACGGGGGCAATGCTGGCCATCGTCTGGGAATACCGTCTGCGTTTCTGGAGTGTACTCACCGGCATCGGGTCGCAACGCGAGGCGCGCCGCTTCGTGACCAATCTCCTCGTTGCATTCATGCCCGCCGCCGTGCTCGGTCTCGCGTTCAGCAAGCTCATCAAGTCGGTGCTTTTCAAGCCGGTGCCGGTTGCGCTGGCGTTCATCATTGGTGGCGTCATCATCCTGTGGGTCGAGCGTCGCGAGCGCACGCCGCGGATCGAGAGCGTGGATGCCATGGACTGGCGCGATGCGCTCAAGGTCGGGTTCGCCCAGGCCTTTGCTTTGATTCCCGGCACCTCGCGCTCCGGGGCCACCATTATTGGTGGAATGCTGTTCGGGCTGTCGCGTCGTGCAGCGACCGAGTTTTCATTCTTCCTTGCCGTGCCGACGCTAGTAGCGGCCGGGCTCTACGACCTCTACAAGAATCGCGCGCTGCTATCAGCAGACGACGTCGCCATGTTCGGTGTCGGGTCGATCGCAGCGTTTCTTTCGGCGTTCCTGTGCGTGCGCTGGCTGCTGCGCTATATCGCCAGTCACGATTTCAGGGTTTTCGCCTGGTACCGGATCATTTTCGGTTTGGTTGTGCTGCTTACTGCGTGGACTGGCATGGTGAGTTGGACTGCGGGCTAACCGACCAAGAGCCCATCCTCAGCGCTGATTTCAGAATCGAGGGGATACTCCCCTAGAGCTCCCCTGCTTTTTGGGGGGGGGCATTTTGGTCATTCTGAAATGGCCTCTTAGCTCTGTATCCACGGTAGCCCGGCAAAGCGCCAGCCGCCAACGCTGTTGCGATGATCGTTCTTGTCGCGGTCGCCTTCGAATCCCTCCAGCACGTTGAAGCAGGTGGTGTAGCCGGCTTCGGTGGCGGCAATGGCGGCACGGTGCGAGCGTGCTCCGGATCGGCATAGGAACAGGATTGGCGAATCCATGGATGGGACCGCGGCCTTGAGTTCGTCGATGAACTTTTCGTTTTGCTCGCCGCTGGGCCAGGTGTTCCATTCGATGAGGACGGAATCCTGCACGTGCCCGACCCAGGTCCACTCAGAGTCGGTTCGCACGTCCACCAGCCTGGCCGCAGGATTTTGTTTCAGGTAATCGAATGCTTCACGTGGCAGCATGGCGCCGGCATAAGTGAGGCCCGCGGCTTTACCGCGAGCAGCTGCGCGGTCGAGAAACGATTGTGGAGAGTCCATGTGCATTAACATCCGATGATATGAAGTCGGGGAGTGTAGTCTGCCGGCATGGTAAAAAAAAGTGGCAGGAAACCGCGCTTACGCCCCAAAATGAGGCGGAAGGTGTTGAATCAGCACTATTACGGTGCGTGTAGGAGCCCGATTGTGGCTTGTGGCACAATCTGCACGCCATTTGAAAAATGGCCAGTCGTATTTATTCGACAGTCGTGGATTGTCGTGCATTCAGCCGGTGCAAGGTGGGTCTCCATCGACCGACAGCGCCCCGGAAGCGAGGCAATATCCATGTGGATGGGGCAGGAAACGTTCTTTGGCACATTTTCTGCTGAATCCTGTCGCGTCTAGGCTGTCAGTTCAGGCGTCGTTTTGAAGGCCCTTGGTTTTCTTCCCGGTAATTACTCAATTCCCTCTCAGGAGAGTTTGTGATGTCACTGTCTGTCAATGATGTACTCAAGATGATCAAGGACAAGGAGGTCAAGTTCGTTGACCTTCGTTTTACCGATACGCGCGGCAAGGAGCAGCACGTGCAGGTGCCGGCCAAGCAGTTCACGAATGACAAGTTCGAGTCCGGGCACGCCTTCGATGGTTCTTCGATCGCTGGCTGGAAGGGTATCGAGGCATCAGACATGCTGCTCTTGCCCGATCCCGATTCGGTCCGCCTCGATCCATTTACCGACGAGCTGACCCTCAATGTCACCTGCGACGTGCTCGAGCCGTCGGACATGAAGGGCTATGACCGCGACCCGCGTTCGCTGGCCAAGCGCGCGGAATCCTTCCTGAAGTCGAGCGGCTTGGGCGACGTGGCTTATTTCGGTCCTGAGCCGGAATTCTTTGTTTTCGATGGCGTGACCTGGAACGTGGATATGTCGGGCTGCGGGGTGAAAATCAAGTCGGAAGAGGCACCCTGGTCGACCAACATCGAGTATGAGGGCGGCAACATGGGCCATCGTTCCGGTACCAAGGGTGGCTATTTCCCGGTTGCCCCGGTTGATTCGCTGCAGGATATGCGCAATGCCATGTCGCTCGCGCTCGAATCGCAGGGTGTCGAAGTCGAGGTGTTTCACCACGAAGTGGCTGCAGCCGGCCAGTGCGAAATCGGCACGCTGTTCAACAGCCTGGTGAAGCGTGCTGATTGGACGCAGATCCTGAAGTACACGGTGTGGAATGTGGCCGCAGCCTATGGCAAGACCGCCACCTTCATGCCCAAGCCTGTTGTCGGCGACAACGGATCCGGTATGCATGTCCACCAGTCGGTATGGAAGGACGGCAAGAACCTGTTCGCAGGCAACGGCTATTCGGGCTTGTCAGATATGGCGCTGTACTACATCGGTGGCGTGATCAAGCATGCCAAGGCGTTGAACGCGATCACCAACCCGGGAACCAACAGCTACAAGCGCCTGGTGCCGGGGTTCGAAGCGCCGATCAACCTCGCTTACTCGGCACGCAATCGCTCGGCGTCTATCCGCATCCCTTTCGTCAACAATCCGAAGGGACGCCGCATCGAAGTGCGCTTCCCGGATCCGACGGCGAACCCGTACCTCGCGTTCTCGGCATTGCTGATGGCGGGCCTGGATGGCGTGCAGAACAAGATCCACCCCGGAGACCCCATCGACAAGAACCTGTACGACCTGCCGCCGTCCCAGGCGAAGAAGGTGCCGAACGTATGCTCGTCCCTGGACCAGGCACTCGAGGCGCTGGACAAGGATCGCGCGTTCCTCACCAAGGGAGGCGTGTTCAGCGACGACTTCATCGATGCCTACATTGCCCTCAAGATGGAGGAAGTCACACGCTTCCGCATGACCACCCATCCGGTCGAGTTCGACATGTACTACAGCCTCTGATTGCTGGACCCGCCCCGGGGGCCGTTCCCAGGGGTAGTTGCCAGAGGCACCGGAAAAGGACGGGGAAGTGTGTACTTTTCCTCGTCCTTTTTCATTTGTAATCAGGGGAGTCTTCCCATAAACTTAAAGTTCAGTCTGGAAATGCGGACGCTTGCTTCCACTCATGGCTCTTGCGCGGTACCTATTGTCGATATTCCTGCTGGCTGGCAGCGGCCATTCTGCGCTGGCGCAGATCTATCGGTGCGTCGACCAGAATGGTCACAGTACCTATACCAACGATACGGAGGGCAAGGGGGGCTTGAAGTGCACGGTGGTCAGCCGGGAAGTGTCGGTAGTGCCTGCACCGACCCCGTCGCCATCCGCCGCCCCAAAGCCTGCGGCAAAGGCTGCAGCGCAGCCTTCTTCAACGCGAGGCGAAACAGCAGCCCCGCGCGTCGAACCCGCCACGCAGCGCTCGCGCGACACTGACCGCCGTCGCATCCTCGAAGATGAATTGCGAAACGCGGAGAAGGAACTTGCCACGGCAAAACAGAATCTTGCCGAGCAGGAATCCATTCGCAAGGGCGATGAGCGTAATTACCAGCGCGTGCTCGATCGGCTCAAGCCCTTTCAGGACGAAGTCCGGCGTTCCGAAGAAAACGTCGCAGCGCTCAAGCGGGAAATTTCCAACCTGCGCTGAGACCTGGCGCGCGTTGCAGGATGGCGCAATGCCAGCCAGCCCGCTCAAGCTGCGGTGCCTATCAACATGACGCGTGCCTTGCCCGCGCGCACCTTTGCCGGTCTTGAGCTGCTGGCAACGGCAGTCATGGTGCTGGATGGCAACCTCTGCCTGCGATATGTGAATCCGGCGACTGAAACCCTGCTGGCACAGAGTTCCCGATCGTTGGTCGGGCATCGCTTGGGCGAGTTGTTTTCCAATGCCGGTGCCTTTGAAGCCCGCCTCAACGAGGCGCTGAGCGAAGAACGCGGGTTTTGGGACCAGACCCTTGCCTTGTCGCGCCCAGCGCACGAAACGCTTTACCTGAATTGCCTGGTGACGCCCATTGAGCTGTCGGAGCACGGCTTGATGCTGGAATTTCGCCCGATGGAGCAGCGTATTCGTGCCGAGCGCGAAGAGCAGCAGCTGACCCAGCACTTGGCGAACCGTGAACTCATCAGGAATCTCGCTCACGAAATCAGGAATCCGCTGGGCGGCTTGCGCGGCTCGGCCCAGTTGCTCGAACGGGAACTGGATCGCGCCGAGCTCAAGGAATACACGCAGGTCATCATTAAAGAGGCCGATCGTCTTCAGGCCCTCATGGATCGGTTGCTGACGCCGCATCGTCCGCCGCATACCGTCACTATGAACATCCACGAGGTTTGCGAGCGGGTGCGCAGCCTGATCCTCGCCGAATTTCCGACCGGACTGGTCATCCGGCGCGACTACGACACCAGCATCCCGGAGTTCCAGGGCGATCGCGAGCAACTCATCCAGGCGGTGTTGAACGTGACCCGCAATGCGGCTCAGGCGATCCTTGGCGCAAGCCCGGCGGCCGATGGTCGGGCGGGAATCAGGCTCAGCACCCGGGTGGTGCGCCAAGTCACCCTTGCCAAGCGGCGCTATCGCCTGGCATTGGAATTGCAAGTGATCGACAACGGTCCGGGCATTCCGGCCGACATCAAGGACACATTGTTTTTTCCGCTGGTATCCGGCCGCGAGGGCGGCAGCGGCCTGGGACTCACGCTGGCGCAGACGTTCGTCCAGCATCATCATGGAGCAATCGAGTGCGACAGCCAACCCGGACGTACCGTATTCAAGATCATCCTGCCCATCGAACCGGCGGTTGCATCCACCTGAACCAAGGCCTCAATTGCCATGAATGACGACAACGAAATACCCGCCGCTCGCAGCACGGTCGCGCCAGCGCCCGCGGCGGCTTTTTTTTCGCAGATGAAGCCGGTGTGGGTGGTCGATGACGATCGCTCGATCCGTTGGGTTTTCGAGAAGGCCCTGACCCGTGAGGCCATCCCTTTCAGGACGTTCGCGCTGGCCAAGGATGCACTCGATGCGCTGGAAACCGGAGCACCTCAGGTCCTAGTGTCGGACATTCGCATGCCCGGAACGTCCGGTCTGGAGCTATTGCAGACTGTCAAGATGAAACACCCGACGATCCCGGTCATCGTCATGACGGCCTACTCGGACCTGGAGTCGGCTGTTGCGGCGTTTCAGGGTGGCGCGTTTGAATACCTGCCCAAGCCCTTCGACGTCGACCAGGCGGTCGACCTGATACGCCGAGCCATCGACGAATCGTTGCGTGAGAGCGAAGCTGAAGTGGCGGAAACGGGTTCGCCCGAAATTCTCGGTCAGGCGGCGTCGATGCAGGAAGTCTTTCGCGCCATTGGCAGGCTGTCGCAGTCATCGGCCACGGTGTTGATTACGGGTGAGTCGGGCAGCGGCAAGGAACTGGTCGCGCGCGCCCTGCACCGGCATAGCCCACGAGCAGCCAAGCCATTTGTCGCCATCAATACCGCAGCGATGCCCAAGGACCTTCTGGAGTCGGAACTGTTCGGCCACGAACGCGGCGCATTCACGGGTGCGCAGGCCATGCGCCGCGGTCGCTTCGAGCAGGCCGAAGGCGGCACGCTGTTCCTGGATGAAATCGGTGACATGCCGTCGGAACTGCAGACGCGGCTCCTGCGTGTGCTATCCGATGGAACGTTCTACCGTGTGGGCGGCCATCAGCCGATGCGGGCCAATGTGCGCGTCATTGCCGCGACCCACCAGGACCTCGAGGCGCGCGTGCGCGACGGGCAATTCCGCGAGGACCTGTTCCATCGCCTCAATGTGATCCGCCTGCGGCTTCCAAGCTTGCGCGAGAGACGCGAAGACATTCCCTTGCTGGTGCGTTACTTCCTAGCCAAGTCCGCGCGTGACTTGGGCGTCGAGCCCAAGCGGCTGTCCGATGCCGCCATGGGTTACCTGTCGGCCCAAGACTTCCCGGGGAACGTGCGCCAGCTGGAGAACCTCTGCCACTGGTTGACCGTTATGGCGCCGACCCAGGTGATCGAGACTGGCGACCTGCCTCAGGATTTCCGCGACAACAACGCCATAGCAGTGAATGCCGATTGGGTTGCGGCGCTGGCAGCCGAGGCCGACCGCATGCTGGCCAAGGGGGAGTCCGGGATCATGGATGGATTGACGCGTACATTCGAGGGAACGTTGATTGCCAAGGCACTGGCACGCACCGGCGGGCGCCGCATTGAAGCGGCAACCCTGCTCGGGATCGGTCGCAACACCATCACCCGCAAGATCCAGGAACTGGGATTGGATGACAAGGACGCGGGCTGAGCGGGTGAATACAACGCACGGAGTTCATCCCATTTCGCATGCCGGGAAGCGCTGTTGGTTTCGCCTTTGGGCTGGATAAATTCGCATAGAATGGCGCCCCTGTAGCGTCCCATATTGATGGCGTCACCAATGCCAATCACGGTGACGCGCCCTTCCCCGACGAGCGCAGCACAACCTGCGCCGAGCAAGTACTGGAGATCTTGATGAGCGAAAAATTCCCTGGCGGTGTTGAAATTCATGGTCGTGTGCCCCCCGAGTTCAGGCAGATCCTGAGCGATGAAGCAATCAATTTCGTGGCCAAGCTTCAGCGCGCGTTCGAGCCACGCCGCCAGGAACTGTTGGCACGGCGCGCTGTGCGCCAGAAGGAATTCGATGCAGGCAAGTTGCCCGATTTCCTGCCGGAGACAAAGTCCATTCGGGAGTCCGAGTGGACGGTATGCGCGCAGCCCAAGGACCTCCAGGATCGGCGCGTCGAGATCACCGGCCCTACCGACCGCAAGATGGTCATCAATGCGCTCAATTCCGGCGCTCTGACCTTCATGTCGGACCTCGAGGATGCCAACTGCCCGAAATGGGACAACGTCATCAACGGGCAGATCAACCTGCGTGATGCTATCCGTCGCACCATCTCTCTGGAACAGAATGGCAAGCAGTACAAGCTGAACGACAAGGTAGCGGTGCTGATCCCGCGCCCGCGTGGCTGGCACATGAATGAGAAACACGTGCTGGTGGACGGCAAGCAGATGTGCGGCGGCATCTTCGATTTCGGCCTCTATTTTTTCCACAATGCCAAGGAACTGCTTGCGCGCGGCAGCGGACCTTACTTCTACCTGCCAAAGATGGAGTCGCACCACGAAGCCCGGTTGTGGAACGACATCTTCACCATGGCGCAAAAGGAATTGGGCGTCCCGCACGGGACCATTCGCGCGACGGTGCTGATCGAGACCGTGCTGGCTGCCTTCGAAATGAATGAAATCCTGTGGGAACTCAAGGACCATTCGGCCGGGCTCAACATCGGACGCTGGGACTACATTTTTTCCTGCATCAAGAAATTCCGCACCAACAAGGACTTTTGCCTGGCGGACCGTGCGCAGGTGAACATGCTCGCGCCCTTTTTGCGCGCCTACGCGCTGACGCTGGTGAAGACCTGCCATCGTCGCGGCGCGCCGGCCATGGGCGGCATGGCTGCGCAGATCCCGATCAAGAACGACCCGGTGGCCAACGAAGCAGCTATGGAAAAAGTTCGCGCCGACAAGTTGCGCGAAGTGACTGACGGTTGCGATGGGACTTGGGTCGCGCATCCTGGCCTGGTTCCGATCGCCAAGGAGATTTTCGACAAGCACATGCCCATGCCCAACCAGTACGGCCGGCAGCGGGACGACGTCAATTACGCTGCGAAAGACCTGCTCGACTTTCGCCCCGAGGCGCCGATCACCGAGGCGGGCTTGCGCAACAATATCTCCGTTGGCATCCAGTACCTGGGGGCATGGCTGGCGGGTAATGGCTGCGTGCCGGTGTTCAACCTGATGGAAGATGCTGCGACGGCGGAAATTTCACGTTCGCAGATCTGGCAATGGATCCGCAGCGAGAAGGGCAAGCTGGACGACGGGCGCAAGGTCACGGTGGAACTGTTCCGCCAACTGCTTGCCGAGGAACTTCCCAAGGTGAAGACCTACCTGGGCGAGGAGGGCTGGAAGGCGGGAAAGTACGAGCAGGGCTCAAAGCTCTTTGACAAGCTCATCACCGGCGATTACATCGAGTTTCTGACCTTGCCGGCCTACGAACTGATCGACTAGATTAGGCCTCAGGGGGCTGCGCATGGCGCCGGGCTCGTCCCGGCGTCGTCTTTTTTTCTGCCGTTAATTATTATCAATTTTCTCTTCATATATCCAGTACTCCTGGATATATCGATAAATTAATATCATGAGATCCATGGCCGCAAAGGCTAACACTGGCCTACCGCAGCACCGGTTCGCGGCTCAGCGCGCGATCTCCGCCATTACCGGGGCATGGTCCGACGGGCGCTCCAGTTTTCTCGGCGCGATGTCGATCTCGCAGCGCTTGCAAATGGCCGCAAGCGGATGCGACAGGAGGATGTGATCGATGCGCACGCCCATCTTTCGCCTGAAGGCATTCATGCGGTAGTCCCACCAGCTGAACGATCGCGCTTCCTGCGGGAATAGCCGGAAGCCGTCGCGCAGCCCCAGTCCGATGATTCGCCCGAACGCGGCGCGTTCGGGCGCGCTGCAAAGCACCTGCCCTTCCCAGGCCTTGGGATCATGCACGTCCTCGTCGGCAGGAGCGATGTTGTAGTCGCCAAGCACGGCAAGGTCGGGATGGCGTTTCAATTCATCGGCCAGCCAACGCTCAAACGCCTCCAGCCATGAAAGTTTGTAGACATACTTGTCCGAATCCACGGCCTGACCATTGGGAACGTAGGCGCAGACGATACGTACGCCGTTCACCGTCGCGGCGAGAACACGTTTCTGCTCATCGACAAACCCGGGGATTCCTGCCTGTATGTCACCCGCGGCATTGCGCGTGACGATGGCCACTCCGTTATAGGTCTTCTGGCCTGAAAAGACGACCTGATAGCCCGCCGACTGCAATGCTGCGGCCGGGAAATTGGCGTCCTCGGTCTTGGTTTCCTGTAGGCAGACCACGTCTGGCTGCCGCTGCTCCAGCCAGTCGAGCAGGTGCGGCAGACGGACTTTCAGGGAGTTGACATTCCAGGTGGCGATGATCATGTGCTGGGAGACTCCAGTTCGGGCAGGGAGAGCCGAGGGGCCTGCCGGCGTGCCTAATGCGCGCCGCAGCTAGCGACGCCCGCCGATAAGCCGTGGATAGCCGGCCGCGTTGATGGCGGATTCGTAGCGTGACTCGTCGAAGCTGTCCAATGCCGTGGTGCCAATGAGGAGCAGCGGCACGGTGCCCGCTTCGGAATACTTGCGGACTTCTGCCTGGCCGGCGGGGCCTTCTGCGGAGAGTTCCTGATAGGGCACCGCGCGCCCAGCGAGGTAAGCCTTGGCTTCCTCGCACGGTTGCCCGCATTGCGGATGGGTGAACAGCCGCACCAGGGGCAGGCTGTTGGACCGTGCGGCCTTGGCTGCAGGTTGCGCCGCCTGGGTCGGCGTAAATATGGACGACGGGTAGCCGACCTCATCCAGGTTGTTCTTCCAGGCGATCGCATCGTAACCATACAGGGTGCGCGAGCCGATCTGCAGGACCGGAACCTGAGTCTTGCCTCCGCTCAGGGCCTTCAGCGTCTCGAATCCCTTGGGATCGGCGACGGAAACTTCCTTGAACGGAATGCCGCGTTTTTGCAGCGAGGCGCGCCCATCATCGCAAGGCGCACCACAGTCGGGTGAGGCGTACATTGTTACAGGAAAATTGTGTGCAGCAACCTGCGCGGCATAGGGGAGGGTCGGGAAGTCGCTGGCACTGCTGTCAAGGCGCTTCGGTTGAACGCTTTTCGCCGCGCCGGCGGGCGGGGGGCTCTGGGAATAGGTGACTCGACCGTCCTTGTCCACCCAGCGGTACATCTGCTGGGCTTGGGCACAAGTCACGAGAAGGAACAGGGCGGCAAAGCCAAAAAATACGCTGCGCATGTCGGAGTCCGCTCTCATTACCGAAGAAATCCGCGCCGTAATCTGCAAGGTGTTTTGCAATGTTGACTACGCTGTGATCATACCATTGTGACGCAGCAGGGCCTCAGGGCTGGGTGCGCGGCCGCGAAACGCACGGAAGCTGTCGATCGAGGGGCGGCTTCCGCCAACAGCGAGGATCTCGTCGCGAAATCGGGCACCGACCTCGGGGTTCAGGACGTCGCTGCTGGCCGCATTGGCCGCATTGGCCGCTTTCGGCGCGGCGTCTCTCGCCTCCTCGAACGCGCTGTAGGCATCGGCTGACAGCACTTCCGCCCACTTGTAGCTGTAGTAGCCCGCGCTGTAACCCCCGCCGAAAATGTGCGAGAAGTTATTTGGAAAACGTGTCCACGAAGGGGGTATGACCACTGCAGTGCGCTGGCGGATCTCGTCGAGCAGTTGCAGGGGTGTCTTCGGTCCCTCCGGGTCGAAGTCGTGGTACAGGTGCATGTCGAAGAGGGAGAATTCCAGTTGGCGTGCCATCTGCATGCCGGACTGGAAGTTTCTTGCCGCGATCATCTTGTCGAACAAGGCGCGGGGCAGCGGCGACCCGGTGTCCACATGCGCGGTCATGCGCGCGAGCACTTCCCATTCCCAGCAGAAATTTTCCATGAACTGGCTGGGCAGCTCCACGGCATCCCATTCCACGCCGCGGATGCCGGATGCGCCGGCGTAGTCGATCCGGCTCAGCAAGTGATGCAGGCCATGGCCGAATTCGTGGAACAGCGTGATCACCTCGTCGTGGGTGAACAAGGCTGGCCGCTTCTTGCCATTGGACTCGCCCACGGGCGACGAAAAATTGCAGATTAGGTAGGCCACCGGAGTCTGTAGCCCGGCGTCGGTGCGTCGCCGGCACAAGGCCTCATCCATCCACGCCCCCCCACGCTTGGTCTCGCGCGCGTACAGATCGAGGTAAAACTGCCCCACCGTGCTCCCGTCGGAGGCAATCAATCGGAAGAAACGCACGCTCGGATCCCAGCTTTCTGCTGCGTCCGGGACGACGCGAATGCCAAAGATCCGATCGACGACACGGAACATGCCCTCGAGTACTTTGTCCTCCGGAAAGTACTGCTTCACTTCCTGGTCGGAGAAGTCGTAGCGCTTGGACCGCAACTTCTCGGAAACATATGCGATGTCCCAGGCCTGCAGGTCCTGGATGCCGAGTTCCGCCGCCGCGAATTGCGCGAGCTCGGCGTGATCGCGCCTTGCGAACGGCATGGCCTTGTCAGCGAGATCTTCCAGAAAGCCGAGAACCTCTTCCGGAGATGTTGCCATCTTGGGAATCAGTGAAACCACCGCGTGGCTCGGATAGCCTAGCAACCGGGCGGCTTCGCGGCGCAGTTTGAGTATCTCGGCGATGAGCGGCGTGTTGTCCTGCTTCGGGTCGCCAAAATCGCTGGCACGCGTCTGGTGAGCGTAGTAAATCTTCTGCCGCAGCTCCCGGTTATCGGCATATTGCAGCAATGGGATGACACAGGGTGCGCGCAGGGTCAGCTCCCATCCCGTGCGTCCCTTGGACTGCGCCGCCTCGCGGGCCGCCAATCGCACGTCTTCCGGCACTCCGGACAGGACCGACTCGTCTTCGATGAGCATGGAAAACGCGTTGGTGGAGTCGAGTACGTTTTCCGAGAACCTTGTCGTCAATTTGGCCAGTGCTTCCATGATGGCGGCAAAGCGCTGCTTCTGTTGTTCGGGCAATTCGGCGCCAGACAGCCGGAAGTCGCGGATCTCGCTATTGATGATCCGCTGTTGGGTGTCAGAAAGTCGCGAGAATTCGGGTGAGGCGGCGAGTGCCTTGTACTTGTCGAACAGGGCGAGGTTTTGGCCGATCTCGGTGTAGTACTGCACGATATTCGCCTGGTTCGTGTTGTAGGCCTCGCGCAGCTCCGGCGAGTCGAGCACGCCGTGCAGGTGCCCTACGGCGCCCCAGGCTCGAGACAGTCTGTCGGAGGCGTCATCCAGCGGGGCGACAAACGCCTCCCAAGTGGCGGGAACGGATGTGGCGGTTTGGCGTGCAATGAGCTCGCGGTTTTCCGCGAGAAGGATGTTGACCGCCGGGGCGATGTGTTCGGGACGGATGGTGCCAAAGCGCGGCAGGCCGCTGAAGTCGAGCAGTGGATTGTCAGTCATGTGCCGGGATCTCGGGTGGTTGTGGGTTGGATCAAGCAGGAATCAGGAGTGGTAACAAAAGGAAAATTGCACTCGCAGGGCCGATTTTCAAGCCCATGCGGGGGCACGGAAATTACATCAGGCTTGGCAGCCAGAGGGTGATCTGCGGGAATGCCGTGAGAATGGCAATGACAACGAGGTGGGCAAGAAAGTGAGGCATGGAGCCGCGAAATATCGTCTCCACCGGAACTTTTGAATAGCGTGCGACCACAAAGCAATTCATCCCGATGGGCGGGGTGATCAGCCCGACTTCAGCCGTGACGATCTTGATGATGCCGAACCATATCGGGTCAAATCCCAGTGATTTGATGATGGGAAGAACCACTGGAACGGTGAGGAACAGGATGGCCATCTGGTCCATGAAGCAACCGAGGACTAGGTAGCCGCACAACAGGATGGCGATGATCACCCAGCGATTGACGTCAAGATGGCCGACCCACTGAACTAGGTCCTGGGTGAAGTGTGTCAGGGCGAAAAAATAGCCGAAAATCGATGCGCCGACGATGATCATCATGATCATGCATGTGCCGTGCGTAGCCCTGATCAAGCACTGCATCAGCGCCTTGAATGTCAGTTGCCTGCGCTGCAGGGCGACAATGAGTCCGCCGATGGCGCCGACCGCTGCCGACTCCGTCACTGTGGCAATGCCGGCATAGATTGCGGCAGTAATTCCCACCATCAGCATCAGCAGCGGACCGGTGGTGAGGAGTAACTTGAATTTCTCCCGCCAGGGTGTGATGTGGGACACGGGGACTCTGGACGGGTCCAGCAACACGAGGATGTAAATGGTCAGGATGATGGTGATGGTCACCAGCACTGCGGGGATGATGCCCGCCATCAGGAGCTTCCCGATGCTGACTTCGGCAATCAGCCCGTAGATGATCAGGGCGACCGAATGGGGCATCAAAATCGCCAGCGTGCCCGAGATCGCGACGATTCCGCCCGCCATCGCTGGTTCGTACCCCTGCCGGGTCATCGCGGGCAGTGTGGTTGCAGACAGCGTCGCTGCCGTTGCCGTGCTGGTTCCGCAAATACTCCCGAAGATGGCGCCGGAGACCGCCGTTGCCATCCCCAGCCCGCCGCGGATTCTGCCTACCCAGGCTGCGGCAGCCCTGAACAAATCATCCACAACCCCGCTCAAAAGCACAAATTCGGCCATGAGCAGGAACATCGGGATCGTCAGCAAGTCATAGACGCTGATCCCGGACAGTGGTGCCGTAGACAGGATACCCCGCACCATGTCCCAGCCGCCGAACTGGTACAGGCCGATGGTGCCGGCGAGGCCCATTGAAAAGCCGACCGGGACTGCAATGGCGAGCAGGCCGAAGAGCAGGAGGAGGATCCCCAGCGGGTTCATTCGTAGAACACCTTATCCTTCTGCTGCCGGGTCGGGCCGTCATCGGCGCTGCCTCCGTGGGCAATGGAAATGATGTTCGCAGGCAGCTCGCTCAGCATGCGTAACCATACAAGCGCGCAGCCCAAGGGGACGAGCGCATAGGACGGCCAGACCAGGAAAGTGACCACGCCGGGCACGGATTCGTCGGAGCGGTATGCCTCCAGTGCGTGCTCGACACCGAAGTACACGATGCAGGCAAACAGGAACATTCCGCCGAGTCGCCCGATCAATAGAATGACCGATACGGCGAGATCGGGCAGCCGGTCGATCAGCAGGTCAACCGCGATGTGTGATTTTTTGGAGTAGGAGCCGGGCAGTCCGAGAAAGAACAGCGACGGAAGCACATACAGCGTCAGCACGTCGTACGACCATTGCAGCGGGGCGTTCAGGAAGTATCGCGATACCACTTCGCCGCCGACGATGGCCATGGTCGAAAACATCGCCAGCGCGGCAAGCAGGTCGGTCAGGGACTCGACACGGGATAAGGCCCCGTCAACCCATTGCAGGAACGTCTTCAAACCCGACTGCGGAGACTAGCTTTTCGGCAGCGCGGCGCGATAGGCCTTCAACGTGGCGGTTCCGGGGCGGCCGCGCTTGTCGAGATCCTTGGCCCACTCGTCGGCAACCGCGTCGGTGACCTTGCGAAAATCCGCCAGCGCGGGCGCCGGGAACTTGGTCAACTTCACTCCCGAGCTATGCAGGCGCTCGATGGACTTGCTGTAGGTGCCATCGAGATAGGCGCACATGCGGAATGACGTCCGGTCGGAAATCCGCTCGATAATTTCGCGATTTTCCTTGCTGAGGGAATTCCATGTCTGGTTGTTCATGACGAAAACAACGACCTGGCCGCCGAAGTTCAGGTTCTCTGTTCCAAACTTGGTCATGTTCTGCATGTCATAGGCAAACACGCTGTCCAACGCGAATGACATGCCATCGGACGTCTTGCGCTGGAATGCTTCATAGGCCTGTGGGCCGGAAACCAGGCGAATGGGGGCTGAGCCGAGCTTGGTCAGTAGAATTTCCCCCGCCCGTGTCGGAGACAGCATTTTCAGCCCCTTGAAATCGGCCAGCGTATTGAGGGCCTGCGTATGGGTGAACGCCTGGAATGGTGGCAGCACCATCGGGTAGATGAGGCGTACGCCATTCTTCTCGAAGTCTGCAGTCGCGCCCGTGCCGGACTTGAACACCTTCATGTAGGCCGTCGTGCCGTCGCAGGCCTTGTCGAAAATGTTGGGCATTTGCGCGACGTCCGACAGTTCCATCTTGTCGCCCGCAAAGGAAACGCCGGTAAGCGCACCCTGTGCGACGTTGGTCTGGGCGAGTCGCAGCATGTCCTGTGCCTTTCCCAGCTGTTGTGCTGGAAAGTGCTGGAACTTGACCATGCCCTTCGTCTCCGCCGTCACCTGGGCCATCCAGGGGTCCAGTCCGACTTCGACGAGATAGTGGCTCGAGGGCAGGTAACTCGCGATGCGCAAAGTGACCGGCGATGTTTGTGCCTGGGCTACGGGCGTGGCGCCAAAGATGGCGGCCAGGGCGCTAGCCAAAACGGCTTTTGAAAGTGATGGTTTCATCGGGGTTTCCTCTGATGGAAATGGCTTTCAAATACAATGAAATCAAGGTCGATCGGAGTATCGCACCCTTCGCCAGTGGGCGCAAAGGAATGGGCTCAAGGACCCGTCGCAGAGGTCATTTGACCATCGAGGGGAGCCCCCTCAAGCTCTTCTGCATCAGGGGCCATCTCGGTTATTCTGGAATGGCCTGCTAGGTGCGCGGGCCGCGGTCCCGCAGGCGCTCCACGTCGGCACCCCATTGCGGTGTGGCGGCGATGAATCCACCGTCGACGGGGAGCGTCACGCCACTAATCCAACGCGCCTCCTCGCTGGCAAGAAACAATGCCGCCCAGGCGATGTCCCAGGCTGTTCCCTCCGTGCCGAGCGGTGGCAGGTTGGCACGGTCCCAGCGGACCTGATCGCTCATGCCGAACAGGCCCACGGCGATGGGTGTGTACAGTGTTCCGGGGCAGATGCAATTGACCCTGATGCGGCTGCGCCCCAGTTCCACCGCCCACAGCGATGTGAGCGCCACGACCCCGCCCTTGGACGCGGTATAGGCGGTTTGCCTGCCGGTGGCGCGTAATGCCGAGATGGACCCGATATTCGTGATCGACCCTCCGCCGGCGGCCGCGATTCGTGGCGCCGCATGCTTCGTCATCAGCACGACCGATTTGAGATTGACGTCGATGAGCCGGTCAAGATCGCTTTCCTCCACGTCGACGACCTCGGCGCTACTGGTCACGGCGACATTGTTCACCAGCGTGTCGAGCCGTCCATAGAGCGTCTCGGCGGTCTTTACCGCGGCGAGGCACTGCTCCCCGGAAGAGACATCGCCAATGAATACCGATGCGTCGCCACCCTCACTGCGGATGATCTGCAGCGTTTCATCGGCAGCCGACTCGCTGCGATCGACGAGCAGCACCTTCGCGCCTTCGCGTGCGAGCAATATGGATATTGCCTTTCCGGTGCCGACGCCGGGTCCGCTCGACCCCGCGCCTGTGACGACGGCGACTTTGGATAGCATGCGCGCAGACGCGTTTTTCACGGTTTTCTCCGGTTGAATTGTAGAGGCAGATCCTGTGCCGTGAGTATGACTTCGATTGGCGGGGCGCGAAAGTGCGGGGCCCTTTCATTCGATACTCACGCCGTATTCGCCGTTGAGACTCCGCTACAATGCTGCGAAGCGCGGCCGGTTCCGTGAACATGCCCTTGTCCTCGACGGCCTGTGTCGCCCGCTCAGAATGTGTTTGCAGACGCTGGAGGTCACCATGGCTGCCGTGCCGGACTTTTCCGCCGCGAACGATCCCGATTCGCAGGAAACGCAGGAGTGGCTTGACGCACTGGATGCGGTCCTGGAACGCGAGGGTGGCGTGCGCGCGCACTACTTGCTTGAGAAGCTCATCGAAAAGGCGCGCCGTTCGGGCGCCTATCTGCCCTACAAGGCGCAGACTGCTTACATCAACACCATTCCTCCCCACATGGAGGACCGCTCGCCGGGCGATCACGCGTTGGAGGAGCGCATCCGCTCCTATGCGCGCTGGAACGCCTTGGCTATGGTGGCGAAGGCGAACAAGGGCGAGGGGGACTTGGGCGGGCACATCGCCAGTTTCGCGTCGGTTGGCACCTTGTTTGGCGTGGGCTTCAATCATTTCTGGCATGCGCCGCACGAAGGCCATGGTGGTGACCTGATCTACTTCCAAGGGCATTCGGCACCAGGCATCTACGCCAGGGCCTACATGGAGGGGCGCTTGAGCGAGGCGCAATTGCTGGCGTTTCGGCGTGAGGTGGATGGCAAGGGTGTCTCGTCCTATCCGCATCCGTGGCTGATGCCCGACTTCTGGCAGTTCCCCACGGTGTCGATGGGCCTGGGCCCGATTCAGGCCATCTATCAGGCGCGTTTTCTCAAATACCTGCATGCGCGCGGCCTGGCGGATACGTCCAACCGAAAAGTATGGGCGTTTTGCGGGGACGGGGAAATGGATGAGCCCGAGTCGATGGGTGCCATCGGCATGGCAGCACGGGAACATCTTGATAATTTGATATTCGTCGTCAACTGCAATCTGCAGCGCCTCGACGGGCCGGTGCGGGGAAACGGCAAGATCATCCAGGAACTCGAAGGCGATTTCCGTGGTGCCGGATGGAACGTAATTAAACTGATCTGGGGCTCGTATTGGGACCCGCTTCTGGCACGCGACAAGGACGGCATCCTGCAGAAAGTCATGGAGGACACCGTCGACGGCGAATACCAGAATTTCAAGGCCAACGATGGCGCATTCGTCCGAAAGCACTTCTTTGGCAAGCATCCCAAGCTGCTGGAGATGGTCTCGCGAATGAGCGATGACGATATCTGGCGGCTGAATCGCGGCGGGCACGACCCGCACAAGATCTATGCGGCCTATTCGCAGGCCATGAAACACAAGGGCCAGCCGACGGTGATTCTCGCCAAGACCATCAAGGGATATGGCCTTGGCAAGCAGGGCCAGGCGCAGAATCCGAGCCATCAGTTGAAAAAGCTCGACATTGAAACCATCCGCGATTTCCGAGATCGTTTCAAGATTCCGGTGCCAGACGATCAACTGGAGAAATTGCCGTTCTACAAGCCCAAGGATGACGATCCTGTGATGGTCTACCTTCAGGCGCGCAGAAAGGCCCTAGGAGGGTATCTGCCGCAACGCCGGCGCCGCGCCGACAGCACACCGACGGTGCCTGCATTGGCGGCCTTCGAGCAGGTCCTGAAAGCGACGCCGGCCGGGCGCGAGATCTCCACGACGATGGCATTTGTGAGGATACTGACAGCACTGTTGCGGGACGAGTCCATCGGCAAGCATGTCGTGCCCATTGTTCCTGACGAGGCGCGTACCTTTGGCATGGAGGGGATGTTCCGGCAACTGGGCATCTACTCTTCCGAGGGTCAGAAATACGAGCCCGTCGACAAGAACCAGGTCATGTATTACCGCGAAGACAAGTCAGGCCAGATCCTCGAGGAGGGTATCAACGAGGCGGGCGCGTTCTCTTCCTGGATGGCTGCGGCGACGTCCTACAGCAACAGCAACACCGTGATGGTTCCCTTCTACATCTTCTATTCGATGTTCGGGTTGCAGCGCATCGGCGACCTTGCCTGGGCGGCGGGGGATTTGCGGGCGCGAGGCTTCCTGCTGGGAGGGACATCCGGTCGCACGACGCTCAATGGAGAGGGCCTGCAGCATGAAGACGGGCACAGCCATGTCCTGGCATCAGTCATTCCCAACTGCATCTCCTACGACCCGACCTTCGGATATGAGCTGGCGGTGATCATCCAGGATGGACTGCGCCGCATGGTGGGCGAACAGGAGGATGTTTACTACTACATCACGGTGATGAACGAGAATTACGCGCATCCCGGGCTGGAGGAGGTCGAGGCCGCAAATCCGGGCGCTCGCGAGGGGATTCTGAAAGGCATGTACCTCCTCAGGAAATCCCCAGTCGTCGATGCCAGAAAAAAGAAGCCTGCTGTGGACCGCGCCCATGTCCAGTTGCTGGGGTCGGGGACCATTCTGCGGGAAGTCATCGCAGCTGCAGATCTTCTCGCCTCGGATTGGTCGATCGATGCTGCAGTGTGGAGTTGTCCCAGCTTCACCGAATTGCGCCGCGAGGGCATGGATGCCGAGCGCTGGAGTCTGCTTCACCCGAGCGCGCCGGCACGCAAGAGTTATGTTGAGCGGGCGCTTGAGGGGCATGCCGGGCCAGTGGTGGCTTCGACCGACTACGTCAAGGCATTTGCCGACCAGATCCGGTCGTTCCTTCCCGCGGGCAGGCGTTACGTCGTGCTCGGTACGGATGGATTCGGACGCTCGGATACCCGTGAGAGGCTGAGGTACCATTTCGAAGTCAATCGCCACTGGGTGGTGGTTGCCGCGTTGAAGGCTTTGGCTGACGACGGGGTCATCCAATTGGCGATGGTTGCCGAGGCGATTTCCAAATATGGCATTGACCCGGAGAAGCCCAATCCGGTCACTGTATGAATCATTGCACCGACAACTACCTGCGAATGAGCGCATGAATGCCGTGACCGAAGTGCTGATCCCCGACATCGGGGATTTCAAGGACATCGATGTGACTGAGGTCCTGGTCAAGCCGGGTGACATCGTTCGCGCCGAACAGTCGCTGATCACCGTGGAGTCCGAAAAGGCGAGCATGGAAATTCCATCGCCTTTGGCCGGAGTCGTGCGTGAAGTCAGAATCAAGGTTGGCGACAGGGTCTCGCAGGGGGCACTGCTGCTGCTCCTGGAGGCGGCGGATGCTCCCGCCGCAGGTGCGGACCAGGCACCTGTTGCCGCTCAGGCTGCTGCAGCGACACGCGAAGAAAAGACTGAGGAAATGCCACAACCTGCGGCGCCCACTGTGCTGCCCGTTCCTGCGGCCGCCCCCGTGCCGTACGAGGTGCCGCCCGTCGACCCCTTGTTCAAACCTCATGCCAGCCCGTCTGTCCGCCTTTTCGCCAGGGAGCTCGGCGTTGATCTGGCCAGGCTCCAGGGCACCGGCCCAAAGGGCCGCATCCTGCGCGATGACGTGCGCCTGTTCGTCAAGACCGCGTTGCAAGCCGGAACCGTACCAGCGGCGAAGACTGCGGGCATGCCCTTTGAGTTGCCGGCATGGCCGAATGTCGATTTTTCCAAGTTCGGACCGGTGGAAACGAAACCGCTGTCGCGACTGCGCAGGCTGGCAGGCGCCAATCTTCATCGCAACTGGGTTTCGATTCCCCATGTCACCCAATTCGACGAAGCGGACATTACGGAACTCGAATCGTTTCGCAAGGCCAGCGCGGCCGATTCGGAGCGGCAGGGATTCAAATTGACGCTGCTTGCGTTCCTGATCAAGGCCAGCGTCACGACCTTGCGCCAATTCCCGAACTTCAATGCCTCGCTGGATGCAAAAGGCGAAAATCTCGTTGTCAAGAAATACTTTCATGTCGGTGTGGCCGTCGACACGCCGGACGGCCTCGTTGTCCCTGTGATCCGTGACGCCGACCGAAAGGGCATCTTCGACCTGGCGCGAGAGTTGGGCGAAGTGTCCAAGGCGGCACGTGAAAAAAAGCTTAAGCCCGGGGACATGCAGGGCGGCACCTTTTCGATTTCCAGTCTGGGAGGCATCGGCGGGTTGGCATTTACGCCCATCATCAACGCACCGGAGGTCGCGATTCTTGGTGTTTCGAAATCCGTGACGCGCCCGGTTTGGATCGATGGCAAGGGCGGGGAGGGCCAGTTCCGTCCGCGACTGATGTTGCCGCTGTCGTTGTCCTATGACCACCGCGTGATCGACGGAGCGGATGCCGCGCGATTTACGAGCTGCCTTGTGAACGTGCTCGGCGATATTCGCCGGTCGCTCCTCTGAAAATGGCGAGCTTTCAAATCAAGGTGCCGGATATCGGCGACTTCAAGGAGGTCGAAGTCACGGAGGTGCTGGTCAAACCAGGCGCCAAGGTCCGCGCCGAGCAATCGCTGATCACGGTTGAATCGGACAAGGCGAGCATGGAGATCCCATCGCCGCGTGAGGGCGTGGTGGAGGCGATCAGCGTCAAGGTCGGCGACAAGGTGTCGATGAATTCTCTGATCCTTTTCATGAAGGGTGACGACACACCCGTGGCCTCGGCCCCGGTGCAAGCAACGCCCGCACAGGCCCCGCCATTGGGGGGCGATACTTCCACCTCGGCGTCGCCCGAAATGGTTGCCGGCAAGGCGGACATGCATGCGGAAGTCCTCGTGCTTGGCTCGGGCCCCGGCGGCTATACCGCAGCATTCCGGGCCGCGGACCTCGGCAAGCAGGTTGTGTTGGTCGAGCGCTATCCCGACCTCGGTGGTGTGTGCACGAATGTCGGTTGCATTCCGTCCAAGGCGCTGCTGCACATTGCGCGGGTCATCACCGAAACACAGGAGTTGGCATCGAGCGGCGTGCAGTTCGGCAGTCTTGCCGTCGATCTGGACAAGGTCCGGGCCTGGAAGTCTGATGTGGCTGGAAAGGGCGCCAAGGGCATCGCCGGGTTGGCGAAGCAGCGCAAGGTAACCGTCGTGCAAGGGACCGGTAAATTCGACTCGCCCCACGGCATGATGGTGTCGCAGGCAGGCGGTAAATCCGTTCGCATTGCGTTCGACACCTGCATTGTGGCGGCCGGCTCGTCGGTCGCCCGCATTCCAGGCCTTCCCTATGATGATCCGCGATTGATGGATTCCACAGGCGCATTGGCGCTGGCCGACGTGCCGCGGCGATTGCTGGTCATCGGCGGCGGCATCATCGGGCTCGAGATGGCGTGCGTCTATGATGCGCTGGGCTCCAAGGTGTCCGTGGTCGAAATGCAGGATGGGTTGATGCCGGGCGCCGATCGGGACCTGATCAGGCCACTTGAGCGCCGCCTGCAAAAGCGCTACGAGGCGATTCTGCTGAAAACGCGGGTGGCTAAGCTGGAGGCAACGGCCGAGGGCCTGCTGGCCAGTTTCGATGGCGAAGGGGCCCCCGCACCGCAGCGCTATGATCGCGTGCTGGTGGCCACGGGGCGCCGCCCCAACGGCCGCGAGATCGGGGCCGAGGCGGCAGGTGTCGCGGTTGATGAGCGGGGATATATTCCGGTCGATCGACAGCAACGCACCAACGTCGCCCACATATTTGCCGTCGGTGACATCGTTGGCGAGCCGATGTTGGCCCACAAGGCCAGCCATGAGGCGAAAGTGGCGGCAGAAGCGCTGGCTGGGCACAAGGCCTTCTTCGATTCGCTGACGATACCCTCGGTGGCTTATACCGATCCGGAAGTCGCATGGATGGGCCTCACGGAAACGGCTGCAAAGGCGGCAGGCATTGCCTTCGAGAAAGCGGTGTTTCCATGGGCCGCGTCGGGGCGCGCGCGCGCGGTCGATCGCACCGAGGGGAGTACCAAACTGCTGTTCGACCCCCAGTCCAAACGCCTCTTGGGTGCAGGCATCGTCGGCCCGAATGCCGGCGAGCTCATCGCCGAACTGGTGCTGGCCCTGGAGATGGGCGCGGACTTGAACGACATTGCGCTGACCATTCATCCGCACCCGACGCTGTCCGAGACCGCCGGTTTGGCGGCTGAAGCGGGGCTTGGGACTATCACCGATCTTTTTGTCGCGCAAAAGAAATAGTGTTGGGTGCCAAGATGCAGCGCGATGATGTGGATTGTCGTCTTTCGTGTCGCCATGCGCGCTGTGATTCGTTTGCCCACAACGGGGCCATTTCAGCGCATGCTGCAATCCACCCCCAATATCCCATCGAGTTGACATGAACCAGAATGAACTGAAACAGGCGGTAGCGCGGGCTGCCATCAAGTATGTGGTCGAGGATGCGCTCGTCGGCGTGGGTACCGGGTCGACTGCGGATTTCTTCATTGATGAACTGGCCAAGATGAAGAGCCGCATCGATGGCGCGGTGGCCAGTTCGGAGAAGACGGCGGCACGATTGAAGTCTTACGGGATTCGCGTTGTCGATCTGAACAGCGTGGATGAATTGCCGGTGTACGTCGATGGCGCGGACGAGATCACCGAGCATCTGGCCATGATCAAGGGCGGTGGCGGGGCGCTGACGCGCGAAAAAATCGTCGCTGCCGTGGCGCGCAAATTCATCTGCATCGCGGATGAATCGAAGCTGGTGCCTGTGCTGGGCAACTTTCCGTTGCCGGTGGAGGTCATTCCGATGGCGCGCTCCCATGTCGGCAGGCAGATGGTCCGGCTTGGCGGAACCCCGATCCTGCGCGAGGGTTTCACCACAGACAACGGCAATCTGATCATCGATGTGGCCGGCCTCACCATCCTCGAACCGGTGGAGCTGGAGGGGGCTATCAACAGTATTACCGGCGTGGTATCGGTAGGCCTTTTTGCCAAACGCGGCGCCGACGTGCTGTTGTTGGGCACGACCAGCGGTGTGCGGACGCTGACGAGAACGTCGCTAGGCTGACTTTGGGGCGCGATCGCGCCGGTAAATCCCAGGGTCGTGGTGCTATCCTAGGACGTCGTTCTAAAAGGGTGCGCCGCCATGGCCGTTCACATTTCCAAGCAATTCGATGCCGACCTCGAGGACGTGCGCACGCGCGTGCTGCAGATGGGTGGACTGGTCGAGGACCAGATCGTCAAGGCGATCGAGGGGCTGGCGACCGGCGATCTGGCGCTCATCGAGCAGGTAATTGCCGATGATCATCGGGTCAACGCGCTGGAAGTGGAGCTCGACGAGACTTGCAGCAGAGTGATCGCCAAGCGACAGCCGGCCGCGAGCGACTTGCGTTTGCTCATCGCGGTGATCAAGACCATCACCGATCTGGAGCGCATCGGTGATGAGGCGGAGAAAATCGCGCGCATGGCCAAGCTCGTTCACACTGCGGGCACGGTCGACATGCCTCGCCTGGAATTGAAGCATGTCGCCAACCTGGCCTTGGGAATGTTGCGCAAGGCGCTCGACACGTTCGCCAGGCTCGACTCCAAGGCCGCGGCGCAGGTCGTGCAGCAGGACAGGCTTGTCGACGACGAATTCCGGTCCATCCTGCGTCAGCTCATCACGTTCATGATGGAAGACCCGCGCACCATCACGCGCAGCCTCGAGATCCTGTTCGTGGCCAAGGCGCTCGAGCGCATTGGCGACCACTCGAAGAATATGGCCGAATACGTCGTCTACATGGTCGAGGGGCGCGACGTCCGCCATATCCGGGCCGATGCGCCGCCCGCCAAGGATCCGCTGGCCGGGTAGCGCTTGGTCTGCCAGCCTTTACCTTAGGGGCGCTTGAGGGGAGTGTTCCCTCATTTTTGAAACGGACTCTTCGGCTATTGGGTCGGCGGCACGTAACCCGCAGCGGTGTCCGCCCCACCCTCGAAGAAATACTTGTCCATTTGTTCGGCCAGATATTTCCTTGCGCGAGCGTCAGCCAGGCTGAGGCGATTCTCGTTGATCAGCATGGTCTGGTGCTTGATCCATTGCTGCCAGGCTTCCTTGGAAACATTCTCGAAGATGCGCTTCCCGAGGTCGCCGGGATAAGGGGGGAAGTCCATGCCTTCGGCTTCGCGACCCAGCTTGATGCATTTGACCATTCGTGCCATGTGCTGCTCCTTGCGAATTTCGTAATCAGTGGAATTCGGTTTCTCGCCTCGGCTAGAGCGACTTCACTAGTACCTTGGACCGCCGTTGCCAGTTGTACAGTGAGCGTTTGGGCTCCGGTAGTGATGACACGTTCCCGAGGGCGAAGCCGCGTTCGATGAACCAGTGCGCGGCCAGTGTCGTGAGGACGATCAGCTTGCGAAGCCCTTGTCGTTTTGCCTGGGCCGTGATGGCGTCCAGTAGCTTTTCCCCATAACCCATGCGGCGGTACTCGGGCCGAATGGCGACTGCGGCAAGTTCGGCCGTGCGGCCTTTGGGAAATGGATAGAGTGCCGCGCACCCCACGATCATCCTGTCGTGTTCAACCACGAAGAAACGCGATACTTCACGCTCCAGGATCTCTCGGCTCCGATAGACCAGTGTGCCGTCCGCCTCGAGCGGTTCGATCAGCTGGAGAATCCCGCCGACATCGTCGATCGTCGCGGGCCGGAGTCGCTCGAGTCCCTTCGCCGTCACCATGCTGCCCGAGCCGTCATGGGTGAATAGCTCGATCAGAATCGCGCCGTCAACATGATGCGACACCAGGTGCGCGCGCGGGACCCCGCCTCGCACCGCTTCGATGGCATGTGCAAGGTACAGGCGCGTGTCATCGGTCAATGCATTGTCGCCGGCAGACAGGGTTTCAGCCTCGTCGGCCGACAGCTCCGTGATCAATTGCCCCTTGGCATCGCATACGGGTTCATCGGTGAGGAAGACCAGCTTGGCCGCTCCCATGGCTTTGGCCGTGGCAACTGCCACGTCCTCCATGGATAAATTGAAGACTTCTCCCGTGGGCGAGTACCCGACATTGGAGATGATGACGATATTGCTCGCATCGAGGCAGCCGTTGATCGCGGCGACATCCACCTTGCGAACGAGGCCGGTGTACTGGAAATCCACGCCGTCGCGGATGCCATGGGGCTGCGCGGTGATGAAATTACCGGATACTGTGTTGATTGCCGCCCCGGCCATCGGGGAGTTGGGCAGCCCCTGCGAGAGCAGCGCGTCGATTTCGACGCGGAGCAACCCGACCGCTTCCTTCACGCATTCAAGGGCCACAGCATTGGTGATGCGCAGCCCGTCCTTGTAGCGGGCTTTCGCGCGCCGCTGGCGCAACTGCGCCTCGATTTGCGGGCGGGAGCCATGCACGAGAATAATGCGCATGCCCGCAGCCTGAAGCAGGTTGATGTCATGTGCGAGCAACGCAAACTTGCCGTCCGCGACGACCTCGCCGCCCAAGGCGATGACGAAGGTCTTGCCCCGGAACGCGTGGAAATACGGCGCAACGGAGCGAAACCAACTGACGAAATTCGAATCGCTGTCTGGATTGGTGGTCATGTGTCGAGTAATGAGGTGAGCGGCCCCGATTCTATAGAGTCGGGCGGTGGAATTACAGCAAGCCGTTGCAGATCGCGTCTCATCCCAGGTCGCCCCAAAGCGTCTGCAAGGCAGCGATTGCAGCGAGCGGGGCGGTTTCGGTTCGCAGCGTTCGCGGCCCCAGTCGAATGGACGTGAATCCGGCCTTTAGGGCAGCGGCCTGCTCATGCGGGGCGAGGCCCCCCTCGGGCCCGATCAGGAGCGTGATGTGGGCGGCCCTCGACAAACCAGTGAGGCCGGAGGGTGCCCCTGGCGCCAGCAGCAACCGCAATTCAGACTCCACCTTTGGCGGGCGCGCCATCAGCCAGGATTGGAGTTGTTCGAGCGCTCCGATTTCGGGCGCAACGTTTCGACCGCACTGTTCGCAGGCTGCAATCACGATGTTCCGCCAATGCACCATCCGCTTTTCAGCCCGCTCGCCCGCTAGGCGAACTACGGAACGTTCGCTCTCCAGTGGCTGGATAGAGCGCACGCCAAGTTCGGTGGCCTTCTGGATCGCAAAATCCATCCTGTCGCTGCCAGACAGGCACTGTGCCAGCGTGACTTCCAGTGTTGACTCGCGGTCGGCCTCAATCGTGCCTGTAATCCTGGCAGCACATTGACCCCGGGTGAGGCGGGTAAGTTCAGCGATGTGTTCACTTCCTTCCCCGTTAAAGAGCGTGATTGCTTCGCCTTCGCGAAGGCGAAGCACGGCGATGTGCTTGCTTGGGCGCTCGGGGAGGTCAATCAGTGCCCCGGGAAACAACCGTTCGGGAACGTAGAATCGCGGCGCGGATCGACGACTGGGCTTGTCCATGCATTGAATATTAAGTGTTTTTCGTCACAAAGATGGGGGATTTCCGTCTTAATCCTGTTAAAATAGCCGGCTATTCTTCAAGCTCTCAACGAGCTGCTAGGGACCCTGTGACCCGCTCCGATCGCCGCATCCGCAATATCGCCATCATCGCTCACGTTGACCATGGCAAGACGACCTTGGTCGACAAGTTGCTCCAGCAGTCCGGCACCTTTGCCGCCCACCAGGCGATCAGCGAACGGGTGATGGACTCCAATGACCTTGAGCGGGAGCGTGGCATCACCATCCTGGCCAAGAACTGTGCTGTCAATTACGAAGGCACGCATATCAATATCGTCGATACGCCGGGCCACGCGGATTTCGGCGGTGAAGTCGAGCGCGTGCTATCAATGGTTGACAGTGTCCTCTTGCTGGTGGATGCGGTCGAAGGCCCGATGCCGCAAACCAGGTTTGTCACGCGCAAGGCGCTGGCCTTGGGGCTCAAGCCCATTGTCATCGTCAACAAGGTGGACCGGCCCAGCGCCCGTCCCGATTGGGTGGTGAATCACACCTTCGACCTCTTCGACAAGCTGGGAGCTACCGAGGCGCAACTGGATTTTCCTGTCATTTACGCCTCTGCGCTCAACGGTTGGGCGGTGGCGGACTTGAAGGACGTGCCGGCGGACGCTGATGCGGTCAAGCAGGGCGGGCACAGCATGCGCCCCCTGTTCGAGGCGGTTCTCAAGCACGTGCCGGTGCGCGAAGACGACGTTTCAGGGCCGCTGCAGTTGCAGATCTGCTCGCTCGATTACTCGAGTTATGTGGGCAAGATTGGTATCGGCCGCATCACCCGGGGCACCATTCGGCCGTTGCAGGATGTCGTGTTCCTGAACGGGGCGGAGTCTCAGCCGGTCAAGGGCCGGATCAACCAGGTGCTTACGTTCGATGGCCTTGAGCGCGTGGTGTCGGAAGAAGCTTGTGCTGGCGACATTGTGCTGATCAACGGGATCGAGGACATCAGCATCGGCAGCACGGTCTGCGATCCCGAACATCCGGATGCGCTGCCCTTGCTCAAGGTGGACGAACCCACCCTGACCATGAACTTCATGGTGAACAGCTCCCCGCTGGCTGGTCGGGAAGGAAAGTTCGTCACCAGCCGGCAGCTGCGCGAGCGCCTGGAGCGGGAGCTGAAGAGCAACGTGGCCCTGCGCGTCGAATTCACCGCGGATTCGGACACGTTCATCGTGTCTGGGCGCGGTGAACTGCACCTGACCATCCTGCTCGAAAATATGCGCCGCGAAGGATACGAATTGGCCGTCGGGCGTCCGCGCGTGGTGATGAAGGAAGTCAACGGGGAGAAGCTCGAGCCCTATGAGTTGCTCACGGTCGATGTCGAAGACGCGCATCAGGGCGGCGTGATGGAAGAACTGGGTCGCCGAAAGGGCGACCTGAAGGACATGCAGTCCGATGCCAAGGGCCGAGTGCGCCTCGAATACCGGATCCCGGCCAGGGGGTTGATCGGATTCCAGGCCGAGTTCCTGACGCTGACTCGTGGGACTGGTCTCGCGAGTCACATCTTTGACGACTATGGCCCGATCAAGGGGGACATGGATGAGCGACGCAACGGCGTCCTTATCAGTCAGGATAATGGCCCCGCGGTTGCCTATGCGCTCTGGAAATTGCAGGACCGGGGCCGGATGTTCGTGTCCCCCGGCGAAGTCCTTTATGAAGGCATGGTGATCGGCATCCACGCCAGGGACAACGATCTCGTGGTCAACCCCATCAAGGGCAAACAGCTGACCAACGTCCGGTCGTCAGGTACTGACGAGGCCGTCAGGCTGGTGCCGCCGATCGAGTTGACGCTCGAGAAAGCGGTGGAATTCATCGCCGATGACGAACTTGTCGAGATTACGCCCAAGAATATCCGGATTCGCAAGCGCCACCTCCTGGAACACGAGCGCAAGCGCGCCTCGCGCGGGTCTACGGTGGGTGCGGTCGCTGCTGGCTGAGCGGCTTCGGTAATGCGGTGGGTGAGGCCGAAGAGCCTCGCCCCATTGGCGCCTGCGCAACCCCGGTCCCTGCGCGCTAGCGCGTGCAGGCCCACGCGATTGGTTGGCAGTCCTTCCCGCAGGCCTTCAGTGCAAGTGTTTCAGCCTCGTTGCGCGTGTTGCCCTTTTTTGCGGCATGGCTATTGCGACCACTGGCGAGCGCGGCGCAGCCGTTTGTGATGCTGATGACAATTTCGCAGCGGGCATGCCCGCAATTTTCCAGGGCATTGACGTTGGCCTGACGGGCGGTCGGCAGGTCGTAGCTGTAACCGATGCTCGATGTTTCGCGGTGCCAGGCAATCGCGCCGTACACGGTTTTCCTGTTGACCTTGTCCTTCTTGGCGGAGGCCGACATCGAGGCTGTTGCGGTCAACGTGAGCGCAATCGATGCCAGCGCAAGGATGAGTGCAAGTCTTCGCATGTCGATAATTTAGAACAGTCTGCGATTGGTTTGCAAGCTTGTTATTTCAAGGCCGAGGCACCAGAATGCATGGTTTTTTCGGGTGAGAAACATGCCTAAGCCAAAACGTCGAGGTGCCCGTTTCGTCGTGCGCAAATCCGGGATACACGGACGCGGCGTATTCGCCCGCAGGATCATTCGAGAGGATGATGTCGTCGTCGAGTACAAGGGCGAAATCATTTCCGAGCGCGAGTGTGAACGGCGTTATCCCGAGGATATGAGCGGGCTCAATCACACCTTTATATTCGGTGTTGAAAACGACCACAATATCGACGGCGGGGCGATGGGCAACTCGGCGCGCTGGATCAACCACGCCTGCCAACCCAACTGCGACACATTCGAAGAAAACAAACGCATTTACATCCGCGCCGTTCGCGATATTCGGCCTGGCGAGGAATTGACCTATGACTACGCCATCGAGGCCGGGGAACCGATGACAAAAGCCCTCAAGGCGCGCTGGCCATGCTGGTGCGGGTCGAAACGATGTCGCGGCACGGTTCTTGTGCCCACGCGAACCAAGCGCCGTAAGCGCTGACTTCGGCAGGTGCCAATTCGGGGATTGTGGAAATTCATAGAAAACATTCATTAAATTAGATAGATAGCGTAATTTTTCTATGGGTGGAAGGCGAAGGCTGATATAATTTTTCCGCACTGGCCGTAACTTCGTGGCGAAGTCGCCGGAAAATTCGAGGTTTGCTGCCGGATGCATCGTTGGGGAGGCGCCCCCGGGAAGCAGTTTATTGGAGGGGTCGGGGGGGATTCGGTGCGTGCCAGCCGCGTTCAACCGCCTTGTGTTGCGTCATCAACAGCCAGTGGAGCTGACATGAAGCTTTGTCGTTGGGGCAGGGACGGGTACGAGAAGCCGGGAATGATCGATGCGCAGGGGCAGTTGCGCGATTTGTCCGGGGTCATCAGTCATATCGATCAGGAGACGATTTCTCCCAAGGGGCTGGCCAAGCTTCGCAGGATTCGCGCCGAATCCCTGCCGTTGGTTCGCGGTACGCCGCGCTTTGGTGTTCCTTATACGGGTATTTCGAAATTTGTCGCCATTGGCCTCAATTATCGCGACCACGCGGCCGAGGGCGGTCGCGCACCACCTACCGAGCCAATGGTTTTCATGAAGGCCACGACCTGCATCAACGGGCCCAATGACGACGTGATTCAACCCAAGGGTTCCACGATGCTGGACTGGGAGGTTGAACTCGCGGTGGTCATCGGGACCAAGGCACAATATGTCTCGGAGGAAAAAGCCCTCGACTACGTGGCTGGGTTTACCATCGTCAACGACCTGTCGGAGCGCAAATTCCAGACGGCGACTACCCAGTTCGACAAGGGCAAAGGCTTCGATACGGCGGGGCCCATCGGGCCGTGGCTGGTGACCACGGACGAGATTACGGACCCGCAAAACCTAGGCATGTGGCTTGATGTCAACATGGATCGGATGCAAGAGGGCAACACCCGCGACATGGTGTTCTCCGCGGCGCATCTCGTGTCCCATGTCAGTCATTACATGACCTTGTTGCCGGGGGACATCATCACCACGGGCACGCCGGCCGGTGTCGGCATGTACCGCAAGCCAACGCCCATCTTCCTGAAACCCGGCGACGTGATTACCCTGGGCATTCAGGGCTTGGGAGAGCAGCGCCAGCGCGTGGTGGCCTGCAAGCTCTAGGGTTACTTAAGAACCGGTTGCAAAATGAAATTTTGCAACCCCCGGAGTAGGGGAGCATGAGGGGAGTATCCTCTCATATTGCAACAGACTCTAAAAACGCTTGAGGGGATCACCCCTCAAGCCCCTCTATTCACGCACCGAGCCAGTCCGGTCTTCGCGGATGGCTGCCTCGATCAGCACGCGGGCAAGCGACAGTTTCGCCGGCAGCTTGGGCAAATCGGTGATGTCATACCAATTGGCTTCGGCGATTTCGACCGGATCGATTCGGATGTCGCCCTCGTCGGCATCGGCAAAGAATCCGATCATCAGTGAATGGGGAAAAGGCCATGGCTGGCTGGCGACATAGCGCACGTTGCGCGCCCGCAGGCCCACTTCCTCGAAGACCTCGCGTTTGACGCATTGCTCCAGCGTCTCCCCGGGCTCGACGAAACCGGCCAGCACACTCACCACCCCCGGCGCGAAATGCGGGCCCCTCGCAAGCAGGATCTGCCGACCGCGCTTCACCAGCGCCATGATGACGGGCGTGACTTTCGGGTAATACACCATCTTGCAGCCCGGGCACTCGCGCGCCCGCTCGGTGGCCTTGCGAACCGTTTCGGTTCCGCACACGCCGCAGAACCGGTGGGTACGCTCCCACTCGATGAGCTGGAGGGCGCGCCCCGCCAATGCGTACAGGTCCGGGTCGATGGCGCCATGCAGGCGCCGCATGTGATGCCACTCCCACCCGGGGGCCGAGGCTTCCGCCTGCGGTTCCACTTCGGCGACATAGGTGTGCAGGTCGCCCAGCGTGCCGAGGTAATGGCTGCGGACCGCATCCAAACCGAGGGCGGACGGGTCTGGCATCTCCGGCAGCAACATATCGCCATTGGGCCCCTGGGAAACCAGCAGGTGTCCGGCACGAAACACAAAGCATAGTGCACGGCTCTCGCCAGACTCAGGCTCGGCATGCAGTGATTGGTAGTCCTGAGGCCATCCGAATACAACGTCCATACCGTGCTCCCCTCAAAAGCCTCTCAGGCGGCGAATCAGACTCGATGTGTCCCACCGGCCGCCACCGTGCCTGGAAATTTCGTCATAGTAACCGGCGACAATGCGGGTGACGGGAATGTCGGCATTGTTTCGCGCCGCCTCTTCCTGGCAAATCCGCAAATCCTTGCGCATCCAGTCGACCGCGAATCCGAAACCGAACTGGTCGGCGACCATTGTCTTCCCACGATTTTCCATCTGCCAGGACTGCGCCGCTCCCTTGGCGATGACGTCGATGACGCGCTCGACGTCGAGACCCGCGGCCTGTCCGAAATGGATTCCCTCGGACAGGGCTTCCACGAGGCCGGCAATGCAGATCTGGTTCACCATCTTGGTGAGCTGGCCGGCTCCCGAGGGCCCCATGTGCGTGACCGCCTTGGCGAAGTGCGAAATGAGGGGCTTGGCCTGTTCGAATACGATGGCGTCGCCCCCCACCATGACGGTCAGTGCGCCGTTAACCGCACCCGCCTGGCCGCCCGATACCGGGGCGTCGAGGAATTCAAACCCCATCGTGTGCGCAGTCTTCGCCAGCTCGCGCGCAATGTTCGCGGAGGTTGTCGTGTGATCGACGAACACGGCGCCCTTCTTCATCGCGGGGAAGGCGCCATTGGCGCCGAGCGCAATCTGTCGTAGATCCGGGTCATCTCCCACGCATGAAAAAACATAATCGGCACCCGAAACGGCTTCAGCGGGTGAACTCGCCCATTGCACCTGCGCGCCCGATGCACCGTGCTGCCCGATCCAAGCCTCGGCCTTTGAGCGGGTGCGGTTGTAGACCGTGGTGGAATAGCCTCCCTTGGAAACAAGATGCCCCGCCATGGGAAATCCCATGACTCCCAGGCCAAGAAATGCAACGCGCGGCTTTCCCATGTGTCCCTCTGTCGGCATTGGTCCTCCTCATGCGAGGAGTCGTGAACATTTCCCTTGGCGGGCCCGGAAAATACCCAGCTGGGCGGCAGAGCCTCCTCGCCAAGAGTACAAGAATGCCCGATAATTACAACTTCCCCGCCCTGCTCAACGGCATTTCTCAACAGGCCTCACCGGGCCTCATTAGGCAACTGACCGGTTCATGAACAACCAAAAATCGAAGGACCTCGCAGCGCATTCAGTGAACCCATCTGCGGCAGCGGCACCTGACCTTGCGGGCGCGATTCGCGCGCTGTCGATGGATGCTGTGCAGGCGGCCAATTCCGGCCACCCGGGCATGCCGATGGGCATGGCGGATATCGCGGTGGCGTTGTGGACGCGACACCTGCGCCACAACCCGGCCAATCCGCGCTGGTCGAATCGGGACCGTTTCGTCCTGTCGAACGGCCATGGTTCGATGCTGCTCTATTCGTTGTTGCACCTGACTGGCTACGATCTTTCGATCGACGAACTCAAGCGCTTTCGCCAGCTGCATTCGAAGACGCCCGGACACCCCGAATACGGCATGGCGCCGGGCGTCGAGACCACCACGGGGCCCCTTGGACAGGGCATTGCCAACGCGGTGGGGATGGCGATCGCCGAGCGGGCGCTGGTCGCCCAGTTCAATCGTCCCGGATTCGACATCGTCGACCACCACACCTATGCGTTCATGGGGGACGGCTGCATGATGGAAGGCATCTCCCACGAGGTGTGCTCGCTCGCCGGCACCCTGGGTCTGTCGAAACTGATCGTGCTCTACGACGACAACGGGATCTCCATCGACTCCGAGAAGGGCTCGATCCGCAATTGGTATACCGATGACGTGCCGAAGCGTTTCGCGGCTTATGGATGGAAGGTCATTCCGGATGTCGACGGGCATGATGTCGCCGCGGTGACGCGCGCCATCGCCAAGGCGAGGAAGTCGACCGACCGCCCCACGCTGATCTGCTGCAAGACCATCATCGGCAAGGGCGCGCCGACCAAGGCGAATACCGGCGCGGTGCATGGGGCGGCGCTGGGCGACAAGGAAATCGCGGCGACGCGCGCGGCGATCGGCTGGCCGCATCCGCCGTTCGTCATTCCCGCGGAGGTCTATGACGGCTGGAGCGCAAAGCGAAAAGGCGCGCGGCGAGAGAACGAGTGGCAAAAGCTGTTCGCCGGCTACAAGGCGCAATTTCCCGAGCTGGCGCAGGAGTTCCAGCGACGGATCTCGGGAAGCTTGCCCGAGACCTACGCCAAGCAATGCGAGGGACTGCTCGACAAGCTGCGCGCGAGCTCAGAGAGCATCGCGTCGAGGAAGGCATCGCAAAACGCCATCGAGGCGCTGGCCCCGATTCTCCCGGAACTCATCGGCGGTTCGGCCGACCTGGCCGGCTCCAACCTCACGATGTGGTCCGGATCGAAGCCGATCAAGGGCGACGGCAACGGCAATTACATTTTCTACGGCGTGCGCGAATTCGGCATGACCGCCATCATGAATGGACTCGCGTTGCACGGCGGTTTCCTGCCCTATGGTGGCACCTTCCTCACGTTCTCGGACTATGCACGCAACGCCATCCGCATGGCGGCGCTGATGCGCATCCCGAGCATCTACGTGTATACGCACGACTCCATCGGGCTGGGCGAAGACGGTCCGACGCACCAGTCCGTGGAGCACGCGGCAAGCCTGCGGCTGATGCCGAACCTGGATGTCTGGCGGCCGGCCGATGCCTTTGAAACTGCCGTGGCCTGGATGGCGTCGATCGAGCGACGCGACGGTCCCAACGCGCTGCTGTTGTCGCGCCAGAATCTGCAGGAGCAGAAGCACAGCGCAGGGGCCGGCCCGGATGGTGCAGATGCAATCCGGCGCGGCGGCTACGTGCTCTCGGACGCGCCATCGGCACGCGCGGTACTCATCGGGACAGGCTCGGAGTTGCAGCTGGCCATGGCGGCGCAAGCCGCACTTGCCGGCGAGGGCATTGCGGTGCGGGTGGTCAGCATGCCCTCCACCTCGGTATTCGATCGGCAGAGCGCAGCCTATCGTGACGAGGTGTTGCTCGGAGATCACGGCAAGGCGCGCGTTCCGCGCATCGCCATCGAGGCGGGCGTCACAGACCTATGGCGCAAGTATGTCGGACTGGGCGGGGCCGTGGTCGGTCTGGATCGCTACGGTGAATCCGCGCCTGCAGGCGAGCTTTTCAAGTATTTCGGCTTTACCGTCGAGAATATCGTTCGCGTGGTCAAGGGCCTGATTTGATCGCGGGTATTGTTTTTATAGGGAGACTGAGCTGATGACCATTCGAGTAGCCATCAACGGATACGGCCGTATCGGCAGGAACATCCTGCGCGCCTTCTACGAAAACGGAAAGAAGCACGACCTGCAGATCGTTGCCATTAACGACCTGGGGGATGCGCAGACCAACGCCCACCTCACGCGCTACGACACCGCGCACGGGAAGTTCCCCGGCACGGTCGCAGTGGACGGCGATTGCATGGTCATCAACGGCGATCGCATTCAGGTGTGCGCCAAGCGCAATCCGGCCGAGCTGCCATGGAAGGACCTCAAGATCGACGTGGTCCTGGAATGCACCGGCCTCTTCACCACCAAGGAAAAGGCGTCCGCGCATATCACGGCCGGTGCCAAGAAGGTGATCATTTCTGCGCCCGGCGGGAAGGACGTCGATGCCACCGTCGTGTTCGGCGTGAACCACGCGGTGCTCAAAGGTTCGCACACCGTGATCTCGAACGCATCCTGCACCACCAATTGCCTCGCTCCCCTGGTCAAAGCCATCGACGACCGCATCGGCGTGGTGTGCGGATTGATGACGACGGTGCATTCCTACACCAACGACCAGGTGCTGACCGACGTGTATCACGAGGACCTGCGGCGCGCCCGCTCGGCCACCATGTCGATGATCCCGACCAAGACCGGCGCGGCCGCGGCCGTGGGCCTGGTGCTGCCCCATCTCGACGGCAAGCTGGATGGTTACTCGATCCGGGTTCCCACCATCAACGTGTCGATCGTGGACCTGGCGTTCGTCGCCAAGCGCGCGACCACGGTTGACGAGGTCAACCAGGCGGTGAAGCAGGCCTCCGAAACCGATCTCAAGGGCGTGATGGACTACTGCACCGAGCCCCTGGTTTCCGTGGACTTCAATCACAACAAGGCCTCCTCCATCCTCGATGCGGCCCTGACCAAGGTGACTGGCGGCACGCTGGTGAAGGTGTCCTCCTGGTACGACAACGAGTGGGGCTTCAGCAACCGCATGCTGGATACCACCATGGCGCTGATGGCGGCGAAGTAGCCCGCAGTGGCGGCGGTCAATTGTTATCAAATCGGATTTCTAGTATCCGATACATGGGTGTCAGCGCGATGAATATGATCAAGGGTGCGTGTTGAAGGTTCTCCGGATGTATGACCAGAACCTTGCAGGAAAGCGCGTGTTCATACGCGCCGACTTCAATGTTCCCCAGGATGAGAGTGGCAAGATCACCGACGACACGCGCATCAGGGCGACGATCCCGGCGATCGAATTCGCGCTGAAGGCGGGCGCTGCAGTCATGATCGCATCGCACCTGGGCCGCCCTAAGGAGGGTGTGTTCGATGCGAAGGACTCCCTGGCGCCCATGGCACAACGACTCGCCGATCTGCTCGGTCGACCTGTTCCGCTCAGGAAGGAATGGCTCGCAGGCGTAAGCGTTGCGCCGGGCGAGGTCGTCATGCTCGAGAACTGCCGCTTCAATGTTGGCGAGAAGCTGAACGACGAAGGGCTCTCTCGGAAGATGGCCGCCCTCTGTGACATTTACGTCAACGATGCCTTCGGCGCCGCCCATCGCGCTGAAGCGACCATTTCGGGCATGGCACGGTTTGCGCCGATTGCCTGCGCAGGGCCGTTGCTGGCAGCGGAGATCGACGCGCTGGGAAAGGCGCTGAGGAGCCCGGCGCGCCCGATGGTGGCCATCGTTGCCGGATCCAAGGTGTCCACCAAGCTCACCATTCTCGAATCGCTGGCGAGTAAGGTCGACCAGTTGATCGTCGGCGGGGGAATCGTCAATACCTTCCTGCTTGCCAGTGGAGCGCGCATCGGGAAATCGCTCGCGGAGCCTGCGCTGGTGGGTGCTGCGAACAAGGTCATGTCAGCCATCATGGCCAAGGGGGGGCACGTCCCCTTGCCGATCGACGTGGTGACGTCGAAGGAATTTGCATCCACCGCGAAGGCGGAGATCAAGTCGGTGCGCGATGTGGCGGAGGACGACATGATCCTGGACATCGGGCCGCAGAGTGCCGCGGCACTGGCGGGTATTCTCGGCAAGGCGGGTACCATCGTCTGGAATGGCCCGGTGGGCGTGTTTGAATGGGATCAGTTCGGCCATGGCACGCGCGATGTGGCCAATGCCATTGCCAATTCACCAGCATTCTCGATCGCGGGCGGTGGGGACACCTTGGCGGCCATCGCCAAGTACGGCATCACTGATAGGATTTCCTACATATCCACCGGCGGCGGCGCCTTCCTTGAATTCCTGGAAGGCAAGCCCCTGCCGGCCATTGAGGCGCTCGAGTGTCGCGCAAGCGGCGCGAGTATTGTCACCGCATAGTCACATTGAAGGCAGAGAGTCGGCAATAGGCGCAATCGCGCCGTTCGTGCCAGGCGAGCGTTCTTTGCTCCATCGAGAGGTCACACATGCTACGTAGCACCAAGATCGTCGCGACACTGGGGCCGGCATCCACGGACCCGGCCGTGCTCGAACGGATGATTCTGGCCGGCATCGATGTGGTGCGGCTGAATTTCTCCCACGGCACTGCGGAAGACCACATCAAGCGCGCGAACGTGGTGCGCGAAATCTGCCAGAAGACCGGGCGGACGGTAGCGATCATGGCCGACCTGCAGGGCCCCAAGATCCGCATCGGCAAGTTCAAGGACGGCAAGATCACGCTCGCGGGGGGCGACCTGTTTACCCTGGATGCCGAACGCGAGCTGGGCGACCAGGACGGGGTGGGGCTGGATTATAAGGAACTGCCGCGCGATGTTCGGGCCGGCGATATGCTGCTACTGGACGATGGCCGCATCGTGTTCGAAGTGCTCGACGTACACGGCAGCGTGGTGCGCTGCCGTGTCATCCACGGCGGCACCCTGTCCAACAACAAGGGCATCAATCGCAAGGGCGGCGGCCTGTCCGCGCCGGCGCTGACCGCCAAGGACATGGAGGACATCCGCACCGCGGCGAAAATGAAGGCCGACTACCTGGCCGTGTCGTTCCCGAAATCCAGCGCCGACATGTACATGGCGCGGCAATTGATGCGCGCGGCCGAGGGCAACGCATTCCTTATTGCGAAGATCGAGCGTGCCGAGGCGGTGGAGCCGAAAACGCTGGAGGACATCATGTCGGCGTCCGACGGCATCATGGTGGCACGCGGGGATCTCGCGGTGGAGGTCGGCGACGCCTCGGTGCCGGCGCTGCAAAAGCGCATGATCCGCATGGCGCGGGAACTGAACAAGCTCACCATCACGGCCACCCAGATGATGGAGTCGATGATCGACAGCCCGGTACCCACGCGCGCCGAAGTGTCAGACGTCGCCAATGCGGTGTTGGATGGCACCGATGCGGTGATGCTGTCGGCGGAAACAGCCAGCGGCCGGTATCCGGTGGAAGTCATCGAGGCCATGGACCGCATCTGCGTGGAGGCCGAGCAGAGCCAGACCGTTGCGCTCGACCAGGAATTCCTCAACCGGCGCTTCACCCGGGTCGACCAGTCCATCGCCATGGCGGCGTTGTTTACGGCCTACCACCTCAAGGTCAACGCCATCGCCTCGCTCACCGAGTCCGGATCGACGGCCCTGTGGATGTCGCGCCTGAACTGCGGGGTGCCGATCTACGCCCTGACCTCCAAGACCGCCACGCGCTATCGCACGGCCTTGTTTCGCGACACCTACCCGCTCACGGTGAAGTACGTCGGCAACGACAGCGAGGAACTCCTCCAGGAAGCCGAAGATGTCCTGGTGCAGAACGGCGTGGTCAAGGACGGGGACCTGATCGTCATCACCATCGGCGAGCCGATTGGGGCCTCGGGGGGCACCAACACCATGAAGATCGTCCGGGTTGGTGAGAGCCGCCGGCGCAAGGCTGCCGGCTGAGTCCTGTTTTTGGGGCTTCCCCCGGCGCGTTCCGCGATGGTTTTTACGGGGCGGAACCGGTAAAATCCGCGACTTCTGTCAATCGACCAACGACGTCATCTGGAGGGTAGGTATGAGCGCTGCCGAACTGGTGCAGACCGCCAAGGCAATGGTTGCCAAGGGCAAGGGAATCCTGGCTGCCGATGAGTCAACGGGCACCATTGGAAAGCGTTTCGACAGCATCGGTGTCAAGAACACCGAGGAGAACCGCCGCGATTACCGCAACATGCTGTTTACTGCGCCTAATTTCGGCGAATCCATCAGCGGCGTGATCCTCTACGACGAGACCCTGCGCCAGCACGCACCTGACGGCACGCCTTTCCCGAAGTTGCTGGCAAGCCAGGGCGTGATCCCCGGCATCAAGGTCGATACCGGCGCTAAGCCCCTGGCATTTTGCTCGGGCGAGACGGTCACCGAGGGGCTCGACGGACTCTCCGCGCGCTGCGCCGAGTACTACAAGCTGGGCGCGCGCTTCGCCAAATGGCGCGCCGTCATCACCATTGGACAAGGCATACCCTCGGCCACCTGCATCTGGGCCAACGCGCATGCCCTGGCGCGCTATGCCGCCATTTGCCAGGAGCAGGGCCTGGTGCCCATTGTTGAGCCCGAAGTGCTGATGGACGGTGGCCATACCATCGAGCAGTGCCACGAGATCACCGAATGGACCCTCAGCGCGGTGTTCGACGCCCTCTACAACCAGCGCGTGGTGCTTGAGCACATGATCCTCAAGCCCTCCATGGTGATTTCGGGCAAGGATTGCGCGGCCCAGGCCGGTGTCAAGGAAGTGGCCGAGCGCACGCTCACGGTGTTGAAGCGCACGGTGCCGTCCGCGGTGCCCGGCATTGCATTTCTCTCGGGCGGGCAGCGCGACGCCGTGGCCACCGCGCACCTGGATGCCATGAACCGCCTGGGTGGCGGACCCTGGACGCTGTCGTTTTCCTATGGGCGCGCTTTGCAGGCGGCGGCGCTGAAGACCTGGAAGGGCACATCCGCGAACGTTGCCGCGGCCCAGGCGGCCTTCGCGCATCGCGCGCGCATGAACGGGCTGGCCGCGGTGGGGCAGTATCGCGGGGAGCTGGAGAAGAAGGCCGCCTGAACGCGGCGAAGGCGGGAGACCGTTCAAGGCGTTGATCATATTCAGGCTGCCAGAGTCTTCGGCCCGGCGTGTCAACAGCCATTTTGATCATAATTGTCGCCCCAAGGGGCGGCGCATCTGACGGAAGCACAGCGTGGCAACGACCCTTTTAGCATCCTCGATCAAGAGCCTGCCGTTCCTCACCCGCGGCAAGGTGCGCGACATGTATGCGGTGGACGACAAGCACTTGCTGATCGTGACCAGCGATCGCCTGTCGGCCTTCGACGTGGTGCTCGACGACCCCATCCCCGGCAAGGGGCAGGTACTCAACTCCATGGCCAATTTCTGGTTCCAGAAGCTCGCGCATGTGGTGCCCAACCACCTCACGGGGATCGCTCCCGAATCCGTGGTGAAGGGCGCCGACGAGGTCAACCAGGTGAAGGGGCGCGCCGTTGTCGTGAAGCGCCTCAAGCCGCTGCCGATTGAAGCCGTGGTGCGGGGTTATCTCATCGGTTCCGGGTGGAAGGACTACCAGAAGTCGGGCGCCGTCTGCGGCATTCCGCTGCCCAAGGGCCTGCGGCAGGCCGACAAGCTGCCCGAGATCATCTTCACACCCTCGAGCAAGGCGGACGTCGGCGAGCATGACGAGAACATTTCCTTCGCCGATGTGGAGGCGCGCGTCGGCGCCGCGATGGCGGCAAAGGTGCGTGACGTGAGCATCCGCCTGTATCGCGAGGCGGCCGATTACGCCCGCGAGCGCGGCATCATCATCGCCGACACCAAGTTCGAATTCGGCCTCGACGACGCCGGCACGCTGGTGCTGATCGACGAAATTTTGACTGCGGATTCATCGCGTTTCTGGCCGGCCGACCAATACCGGCCGGACTCCAGCCCGCCGTCGTTCGACAAGCAGTACGTGCGCGACTATCTGGAGACGCTCGACTGGAACAAGAAGCCGCCGGCGCCGCGGTTGCCGGCTGAGGTCATCGCCAAAACCGCCGAGAAATACCGGGAGGCGCTCAAGCGCATCACCGGCCGTGACCTGGAGGACGCGTAATGGCCAGAACTCGACCGCTCGTCGGCATCGTCATGGGCAGCACCAGCGACTGGGGCATGATGGAGCCCGCGGCGCACCTGTTGAAGGAGTTCGGTATCCCGTACGAGGCGCGCGCACTCTCAGCGCACCGCACGCCCGATGCACTCAATGAATGGATCGAGACCTCGGAAAAGCACGGCGTGAAGTGTTTCATCGCTGCGGCCGGTGGCGCCGCCCACCTGGCGGGCGTCGTGGCAGCCAAGACGACCTTGCCGGTGCTCGGCGTGCCCGTGCCCTCGAAACACCTCCAGGGACTGGATTCGCTGCTCTCCATGGTGCAGATGCCCAAGGGCATCCCGGTGGCCACCTTCGCCATCGGTGAGGCGGGCGCCGCCAATGCAGCCCTCTTTGCCGTGGCCATGCTGGCACTGAGTGACGCCACGATGGCGCGCAAGCTCGAAGAATTCCGCGAACGCCAGACCAAGGCCGTGCTCGCCGCAAAGCTTCCGGAATAGTGGAAGCCACCGCCGCCGAGCTTCCCGAAAGCGCGCCAAAGGCCGCAACAGCGCTTGCCCCGGCCTTCGCCACCGTCGAAGAGGCGGTCGAGGTGCTGCGCCGCGGCGGGCTGGCCGGGTTTCCGACCGAGACCGTCTACGGCCTGGGCGCCGATGCGCGCAACCCCGAGGCCATGGCTCGGCTCTACAAGGTCAAGGGCCGGCCCGCCAAGCATCCGGTGATCGTGCACATCGGCGCGGCCGCCCAGATCGACCAGTGGGCGCGCGAAATTCCTGACTACGCAAGGAAACTGGCCAAGGCTTTCTGGCCGGGGCCGCTGACGCTGGTGCTCAAGCGCGCCGAAGGGGTGTCCGACGCCGTTACCGGCGGCCAGGATACGGTCGGCCTGCGCGTTCCCTCCCATCCGATTGCCAAGGAGCTGCTGCACGCCTTCGGCGGTGGAATTGCGGCGCCATCGGCCAACCGCTTTGGCCGCGTCAGCCCGACCTGCGCCGAACATGTGCACGCCGACCTGGGTGCCGATGTGGATGCCATCCTGGACGGTGGCCCCTGCGACGTGGGGATCGAGTCGACCATCGTCGATTGCTCCGGCGAGCAACCGGCCATACTGCGCCCCGGGCGCATCACGGCCGCGCAACTGGAATCCGCCGCTGAAGTTGTGCTGGCGGCGCCGGGAGAGGACGCTCCCCGGGTCCCCGGCGCGTTGCATCGACACTATTCGCCACGCGCGAAGGTGCGCCTCCTGAAGCGCACCGGCATGATTGAGGCCCTGACCACGCACAAGGGCAAGCGCATTGCGGCGCTGGCCATGGAAGTCGCCGTGCCGCGGCTGCCGCAGGCCTTGCTCATCGTGGAGCCCGCGGTGGCGGCCGAGTATTCGCGCACGCTCTACGCCAACCTGCGCACGCTCGATGCGGCGGGTGCCGATGTAATCCTGGTCGAAATGCCGCCGGAGACGCCGGCCTGGGCCGGGGTACTCGACAGGTTGCGGCGGGCTGTTTCCGAGTAGTTGGGGGGATCGCGCGGCCTGCTACGCAGGCTCGGCCGCGCTGTTTAGTTCAGGATCGCACTGGCTGCTTCGCGAGTGTGGCGGCAAGGCTAAAAAGTGGACGGCTCTGCGAGCTGCGCGGTTTGAGCGGTGCTCGCTGCAGCGGCGTTGCGTTCCCCCTTGCGGGCCAGCAGCCTGGCAAAGTTTTCTAGTGAAATCAGGTGTGCATAGATGCGCCCCATGATGCCCTTGCGGATCAAGGTCTTGTGCTGGGCGGCGTTCAGGAACTCCAGCTTTTTCTCGTCCACGCGGAACATGCCACCCAGGTTCATCGGCTGCGCGCCTTCCAGCACCGCCTGCACCGTGAAGGGCTCGAGCAGGCCGAAGTCGGCCAGAATGCCGCTCATCTCGCGGGTGCGCTCCAGGTCGCGCTCGAATTCTTCCAGCAATTTGCCGGTTGCCTCCCAGCGCGGCAACGGATTGCCCGCCTCATCGAACATGGCCTCGCCGGCATCGGACAGGAAGGCCTCCTCGATGCACACGAGGCGGTCGGCCTGCTCCTGGCCTTCCAGCGTTACCCGCGCCATGCAGAACGGGTAGCGCCGGATGTAGGCCGGCAGGTACGCCGACTTGTCCCACTGCCCATCCCGAAGAAACAGGTTCTCGCTCCCGGCAATCCCGATGATGGCCACCGGCGAAAAGCTCTTGCCGTTGTCGGTGGTGACGAAGGTCAGCGGGTAGTCGCGACAGGCTACGGCGAACTCGGCGTAACTCACCGGTACCGCATTGGTCGCCTGCACAAACGCAGGCAGCTCGCCCGCGGCGGGCAGCCGAATCTTGGTGTTCCGGTAAAGCGGGATGATCTTCTGGTAGCCGAAGGGCGGATTGATCTGCATGGGGGTTCCTCGATGTAAGACGCGCATCATAGCGTGGGGCCTATCGAGTCGATTGGGAGGTGCATTGTTCGCCAACGGGTCTTGGGAGTAAAATTCGCATTGCCGTGGGGTCGTAGCTCAGCTGGGAGAGCGTCGCGTTCGCAATGCGAAGGTCGGGAGTTCGATCCTCCTCGACTCCACCATTTACCTCTAACCTGTTGTTCTGACGGGTAACGATTACAGCGTCTTTGGACTGGTGATTCACAAAGTGATCCAGTTTGGAGGCGCTATGCATTTCTTCCCACATCTCTACAAGAGTAGGCATGATGTCTACTACTTCCGTTTCCTTGTCCCTGCATGGCTTCAGGGAACCATAGGAAAGGCTGAGATTCGTAAGTCATTAGGGACACACGATCCTCGTGAGGCAGCGGCACTCTTCGGCGAGTCGCTTGCTGCGAAAACTCCCTGTATTTGATGCAATAAGTGCGGAGAATATATTGCCCTTGCGGAGAATGGCGGGCATAATCACCGCATGAAAAGCGGAGAAAATCCTTACATCTGGCAGCAACAAGACTGGCCGCACTGGCGTTATGACGTCCAGCAGCTGATGGGGCTGCTCGGCCAGGTTCACCGCGCGCAAGGCAATCTGCTCGGCCGGATGCAGACTCTGGGGCTTGGACTGCGCGAGCAGGCCACCTTGCTGGTCTTGACCGAGGACGTGGTCAAAACCAGCGAGATCGAAGGCGAACATCTCAACCCTGACGCAGTCCGCTCCTCGATCGCCCGGCGCCTGGGCGTGGATATCGGGGCCTTAGCGCCCGCCGACCGGCACGTCGATGGTGTTGTGGACATGGTGCTCGATGCGACCACGAATCATCACCAGGCACTCACGCCGGAGCGATTGTTTGGTTGGCATGCCGCGCTTTTCCCGACTGGTTATAGCGGCATGGTGCAAATTCGCACCGGACGCTGGCGCGACGACTCAAGCGGTCCGATGCAGGTTGTGTCCGGTCCGGTGGGCCGGCAGAAGGTGCACTTCGAAGCGCCGCCCGCCCATTTACTGAATGCCGAGATGTCGGACCTTTTATTATGGTTCAACGTCGACCAGAAAGACGATTCAGTGGTCAGGGCAGGCCTCGCGCATCTCTGGTTCGTGACGATCCACCCTTTCGACGATGGTAACGGTCGTATTGCCAGAGCGGTCGGGGATATGGCACTGGCTCGTGCCGATCAATCGCCGCAGCGGTTCTACAGTCTGTCGGCGCAGATCCAGCGTGAACGCAAGGACTACTATGACATGCTGGAACGCACCCAGAAGGGCTCGCTCGACGTAACGGACTGGCTTGCATGGTTCCTGGGTTGCCTGTTGCGCGCGATGCAGGGTGCAGAGGTGACACTTTCTGCCGTCATGGTGAGGGCGAACTTCTGGCAACGCTGGGCCGGCACGCCAATGAACGAGCGGCAGATCAAGTTGCTCAACCGCTTGCTCGATGGTTTCGAGGGCAAACTTACCAGCAGCAAGTGGGCCGCCGTTGCCAAGTGTTCCCCCGACACCGCACTGCGCGACATCAACGAGCTGGTGACACTCGGCGTTTTGACGAAGACGCCGGAAGGTGGCCGCAGCACCGCCTACGAGCTTTCTCGATCCTGATCTTGAAGGGGCAAGCTGAAGGATCGGCACGCCGTCGCCCGGATAAACGCGAGGATTCGTCGCCTGTCGGAGTCTGGTGGTTTTGGCGACGCCAAGCCAGTGCGCGAAGGGATCAGTGAGATGCGAATCGATCACGGGCCTGGATACCGCTTGTACTTCATGCAGCGAGGAGTTGTCCTCATCGTGTTGTTGGCCGGTGAGGACAAGCGCACGCAGGATGCCGACATCAAGCGGGCGATCGCAGTTTCAAGGGAATGGAAGGAATAAGCATGGCCGAGAAATTCACCCGCTGGGACGCAGTGGATTACCTCAAAAGCGAGGAAGACATGGCGCACTATCTTGACGCCTGTTTTGATGACGACGCTGGCGATGGGAACCTGATTCGTGCCGCGCTTAACGATATCGCTCGTGCACGGGGAATGACGCAACTTGCGCGCGACACTGGCCTCACTCGTGAAGGGCTCTATCGAGCCCTTTCTCCAGAGGGAAATCCCGAGTTCTCCACCATGCTGAAGGTCATTAAGGCGTTGAAGATCAGGTTACGTGCGGCACCTGGAGTGCCATCCAAGGTAAAGAAGCCAAACCGGAAGCGCTCCGCGGAGCGGCCGCTGACGGTCTAACGCTGTTCACTAAGCCTTCAGAACGATTCAGGTGAGGGCCGCACTGCGTCAAATGGCGAAGGCACGCAGTAGGCGTAACGTAGGATCAACTCCACGCCATATCCCTGCAGCACCGCCGACGTTGGTTTTTCATCCATAATGCGTCTGCGTCGTGGCAGATTGATCCTCGACCTTCCCGAACTATGCTGATAGCCCCTGCCACTTCATTCCTCCTGACCGTCGCGCTGCTGGCTGTATTGCTGCGCTGGCGGCATCTCCTGCCGCTGGATCGCCCCAATCAGCGCTCGCTGCATAGCGGTGTGGTTCCCCGCGCCGGAGGCCTAGCGTTGGTGCCAGCGGTGCTGGTGGGCTGGTTCTGGGGGCCGACTTACCCTTGGCTTGCGGCGGCGTCGGTTGTCGGGTTGGCCGTTGCGTCTTACTTTGATGACCGGCGCGGCTTGCCCGTCGTGCTACGGTTTTCCCTGCACCTGGCAGCAGCAGTCGTGTTCGTCGTTGGAATGGTCAACGAAATGTCCTTGCTCCTCTTGATTGCCATGGTGCTGGCCATCACCTGGTCCATCAATCTCTACAACTTCATGGACGGCGCCGATGGGCTTGCGGGCGGGATGGCGCTCTTCGGTTTCAGCGCGTATGGGCTGCTGGCCTGGCAGCAGGGCGCGACCGAATTCGCGGCGCTCAACCTGTGCATCGCCACTGCTGCACTGGGTTTTCTCATCTTCAACTTTCCGCCGGCAAAGGTCTTCCTCGGGGATGCGGGTTCCGTTCCCCTGGGCTATCTCGCTGCCATGCTCGGCATCCTCGGTATCGCGAAAGGTTTGTGGCCCTGGTGGTTCCCGTTGCTGGTGTTCTCGCCCTTCGCGGTCGATGCCACGGTAACGCTCGCCCGACGCGCGTTGCGCGGTGAGCGCGTGTGGGAAGCGCACCGGGAGCATTTCTACCAACGGCTGGTGCGAGCGGGGTGGAGCCATCGGCGGACCGCGATCGCGGAATATGTCCTGATGGCGGCCACCGGGGCGAGCGCCGTATGGGCGGTGTCCGCAGACGCATCCATGCAGGTGGGCGCTATCGCCGCCTGGGTCATCATTTATGGAATGCTGATGCACCTCGTCGACGGCTACTGGCGCCCCTTTGCCGAAAAAGAAAAGGCGTCCCCGTGAATCCGCGCTCGCTGCTTGCTTTCCTGCATGACGCGATGGCGGCCGCACTTGCGTGGCTCCTGGCGCTGTGGCTGCGCTTTAACCTGGACATGCCACCGGAAAATGTCGCTGCAGCCTTCGGGGCATTGCTCTGGCTTGTCCCGCTGTACTGCGTCGGGTTCTGGTACTTCGGTCTGTATCGCGGGTTGTGGCGTTACGCCTCCTTGAACGACCTGCAGCGGATACTGCAGGCCGTCGCTGTCTGCGCCCTTGCCGCCACTGCCATCATCGTGCTGTTTGGCGTTCAACTGATTCCGCGCTCGGTCATCATCCTGCATCCCCCGCTGCTGTTGCTCATCATGGGAGGTAGTCGATTGGCCTATCGCGCCTGGAACGAGCGCCGTCTGTATGGTGAACTGCGATGGACTGGCAATCCGGTGCTGATCCTCGGCGCAGGGGAAGCCTCCGCATCGCTGGTGAAGGAGTTGTTCCGTAGCACCGAGTGGCGTGTCGTCGGGCTGCTCGACGATGACCGAACCAAACGGAACATGCTGCTCAATGGCGTGCGTGTGCTTGGGCCCTTGTCCAGCATTGCCGACTGGAAGCAGCGTTACAACGTCGGGCACGCCATCGTCGCCATGCCGTCCGCCACCGCGGCCGAGCGCCGACATGCCGTGGAACTGGCGACGCGCTCGGGGCTGATCGTGTTGACCATTCCTGTGCTGGACGACATCCTCAGCCAACGTGTGTCGATCTCCCAGATTCGAAAGGTGGGAATCGAAGACCTGCTGGGCCGCGAACAGGTGGTGCTGGATAACGCGGGCTTGCACGGCTTGATCACCGGGAAGACGGTGCTGGTCACCGGTGCAGGAGGCTCCATCGGGTCGGAACTCTCGCGCCAGATTGCGCGCTTTGAGCCGGGATTGTTGATCCTGTTCGAGCTGAGCGAGTTCGCCCTGTATTCCCTGGAGCAGGAGTTCAGCCAACATTACCCGAAACTGCCGGTGGCCTGCCTGATCGGCGATGTACGAAACCGCGAGCGCGTCGAATCGATTTTCTCGCGTTACCGGCCGGACGTGGTCTTTCATGCGGCGGCATACAAGCACGTGCCGTTGATGGAGACTGGCAATGCGTGGGAGGCGGTGCAAAACAACATCCTGGGAACCTATCGCGTGGCTTCCGCCGCACAGCGACACGGTGCCGCGAAACTAATTCTCGTGTCGACCGACAAGGCGGTGAACCCAACCAATGTGATGGGCGCGAGCAAGCGGCTGTCCGAGGTCGTCTGCCAGGCCCTCGGGCGAAGCGGCGGCACGGCCTTCATCACAGTGAGGTTCGGCAACGTACTCGACAGCAACGGCAGCGTCATCCCGAAGTTCCGCGAGCAGATCGCGCGGGGCGGGCCGGTCACCGTGACACACCCCGACATCACACGGTTTTTCATGTCGATTCCGGAGGCCGCGCAGCTCGTGCTCCAAGCCAGCCTCATGGGCCGCGGTGGCGAGATCTTCGTGCTCGACATGGGCGAGCCGGTGAAGATCGTCGATCTGGCGCGCGACCTGATTCGATTGTCAGGGTTGACCGAGCAGGATATTCGCATCGAGTTCACGGGCCTGCGCCCGGGCGAAAAGCTCTACGAAGAACTGCTCGCCGATGATGAACACACGCTTCCGACGCCACACCCCAAACTCAGGATTGCCCGCGTCGGCGAAGGTGTTCCTGCTGAGGGCATCGACGTGATCCTCGAATGGCTGGGTCAAACCGACGCAACCGATGACAATGCGGTGCGCTCCAGACTGTCACAACTGGTTCCCGAATATCGTCCCGGCACAAACGGCTGAGTCGCGCCGAAGTTCGCGGTTGGCCTTGGTACGCCTGTCCAGAATTCCCGACATCCAAGTGGCAGAGGCTCCTATAGCCTTGCGCCTGCTGCCGATCGGGGAGGTTACGAAATCGTCGTAGCCGACTTTCCCCACCGGCAGCAAACAGCCGGGAGGGCCGTTTCAGTTGCAGGAAATCGAATTCATCGCCCCAGCGCCGCTGGGCATAAAACGAACCCGCGAAGTTCCTAGCGCAATCACGCCCGGCGAAAGTGGCGCCAAGCGATGACCCGCGCCCGCGTCTTACTTGTCGACGATCACAACCTCGTGCGCGCGGGCCTGCGCTCGTTGATCGAAGCCATGCCGGATATCGATGTCGTCGGCGAGGCGGCCAGCAGTGCGGAAGCGCTCGAAAAAGTGGCCGACAGCCGCCCGGATGTCGTCGTGACCGACATTTCCATGGGCGGGACCAGCGGGATCGAACTGGCATCGCAACTCAAGCGCGACCATCCGCACATCAAGGTGGTCGTGCTTTCCGTGCACGCCGAATCGGAATTCGTCTATCAGGCGCTCACAGCCGGAGCTTGCGGCTACCTGATCAAGGATGCCGCAACCAAGGAACTCGAACTCGCCATCCGCGCCGCCCTGCAGGGGCAGGTGTACCTCAGCCCCGCGGTGTCAAAGCGCGTGGTCGATGGCTACCTGCAGCAGACGGGCGCGGGGCCACTCGACCCGCTGACGCCGCGCCAGCGCGAAGTGCTGAAACTCATTGCTGAAGGGCTGGGCACCAAGGCGATTGCGTTCAGGCTGGGGGTGTCCGTGAAGACCGTCGAAACCCACCGTGCACAATTGATGGAACGCCTCGATATTCATGACGTGCCGGGGCTGGTGCGGTTTGCGGTGCGCTCGGGGCTGGTGTCGGCCGACGCTTGAGCTCGTCAACGTTCGAAAGGACGATCCTGGCGGTACGTGGTTGCGTGGTGTTCTTCATGTCAACCGGTCCTAAAGAAGTTGCACTCCAGGCAGAGAGCCCATGCGCTGGTCGAAGCTCAGGGTATGGCTGCAGCCCACCTCGCTCGCCTTGGCGACGATCAGGCAATCGGGAAAGTCGGCGCTGCCGGCCTCGAAATACCTCAGCGCGTCTTTCACGGCCGTTGGCGACTCGAGGTTGATGCTGGCGTTATTGAGCAGGGCATGCACAGTGCGCGCAATGTCTGCACGCGAAAGATCGTAGCCACGCGCCAGCGTCCAGCACAGCTCAACCAGCACGATGTCCGACACAAACAGTCCTCCGTCCTCACTTGCGTTCGTCTCCAACACCGCCTTGGCGCGCTGGGCCTGCGCTTCATCGTCGCGGGTGACGA
>CANJRC010000001.1 GCA_947476535.1 Betaproteobacteria bacterium | reverse complement strand
AGCCGTCGGCCATCGCGATGGCCGCGTTTTCCTGCACGGCGGCAACGAACTGCCGCGTGGACCAGCCAAAGGCGTGGAAGATCGGGATGCTCGAGCTGCCCGGGAGTCCGAATACATGTTGCGCGGTACGTGCCTCGAAGAACCGCAGAACGGCTTCGCCACCAGTGTGTGCTGGAGTGGAGTTCCCTGGATGCATCGAATATCCTGATTGGATGGTTTGGCTTGATTTGTCCGGCGAGCGCGCTATTATCGGCCAGCGTTCGGCTTTCCGCACGCGTGAATGCCGCACACCATGCTGCATGTTTTGCAAGTCGATCGTATTTTTCTTGCAACTGAAATGCCGGCACGCCGATCGACGGGAGGAAGTCAATGTCAGCGGAACATCTGGTACTGCAGCCCTGGAGCGAAGCGGCGGTGAGCCTGCCCAACGGGCAACTCGCAACCAAGCTCGTGATCGGCGACGACAAGGATCCGCGTGCAACCCGCGCCTTCATCGTGAAGTGGCCGCCCGGATGCCGGGTCGACGTGCATACGCATGCGTCCGATTACTGCGAAATCCTTCTCGAGGGTACGCAGAAGATCGGCGATACCTGGTTTTCCGCCGGTGACGTGCGGGTCGCCAAGGCCGGCACCCTGTATGGTCCGTTGATCGCCGGGGAAGAGGGCTGCACCATCATCGTGATCTTCAATGGCAATGGCTGGATGCCGATACCGGCGCGTGATACGCAACTGGAGGGCATCGAGTCCAAGGACCTGGCCGTACTGGGCACCTCGGACTGAATCGGAAGTCATGGAGAGGGCATCTAAGAGGCCATTTCAGAAATACTGAAATGGCTCCCGATGTAGGGGAGTATGAGGGGATGTATCCCCTCATTTTGAAACGGACTCGAACGCATGAGCGCACAGATCAACCGCAATTCCGCAGGCGTCGCACCATCGGACGCGCCGCCACCCGTGCAACGACGCGGACTCATCCACAGGCCGCGCCTGATGCTGCTGGCGCAGATTGCAGTGATCGCGGCCATCCTGGGTTTGTGGGAGGGCTTGGCCATTCTCAAAGTGCTGGATGATTTCTTCTTCAGCAGGCCGTCGGCGATCTTCGTTTTCCTGACCAAGATCGTGCAGACGAAGAATTTCTTCATTCACCTGCGCACCACGCTGGTGGAGGCGAGCGTCGGGCTGGTCATCGGCGGCGGGGCCGGCCTCATCTCCGGTTTCATCTTCGCCAAGTCGAAGCTCCTCTACAAGCTCTTCGATCCCATCATCAGCGCTCTCAACACCCTCCCGCGCGTGGCGCTGGCGCCGCTGTTCATCCTCTGGTTCGGGCTCGACGAGTGGGCAAAGATCGCGCTGGTGATTTCGGTGGTGTACTTCATCATGCTGCTCAACACCTATGCTGCCATCACCAGCGTGGACTCCGACCTCATCGACACGCTGCGACTGATGGGTGCCGGGCGCTGGCTGACCTTCAAGCGGCTGTACTTGCCGTTCTCGGTGCCGTTCCTGTTTGCCGGCCTGCGCATCTCGCTCGCTTTCGCCATCTCTGCTGCCATCGTTGGGGAAATGCTGGTGTCGCAGTTCGGGATGGGGCAATTGCTGCGACAACGACAGGACCTGCTCGATACCGCAGGGACCTTCGGTGTGCTGGTGATCATTGCCGCGCTCGCCATCTTCCTCAATGCTTTGATCAAGCTGCTGGAGATATCGCTGACGCGCTGGCGCCCGCGTTCGGGGACTGCGGACGTGGTGCAGCAGTCGATTTGAAGTCAATGCCGCGTCACGGGGGTAGTGTGCAGATCATCGATTCGCAATTGCATGATTTCGGCCCGAGCCTGAAATGGGCCGGCATCGACGACACGACACGGCATGACCTGATGACCGAACTCATGCTCGGGTGGATGGACGCCGTGGGCGTGGACGCGGCCATCGTGAATCCGGGTGATCCGCCGTGGCTGATGCGCGCCATGGGGCAGGTGCCGCAGCGCCTTGGCGGCGTGTTCCACCTGAAGACGGCCGAGGCGCCCAATGTCGAGGACGAGGTGGCGCGCATGCGCGACCTGCCTGGCGTGCTGGGGCACCGGCATTCCTTCGGCAAGCTGCCGACGGACCTCTCCGGCCAGCGCGGCCGGGACAAGTTCAATGCCGGCGCCTACGATGGCCTCTTTGCTGCGTGCCAGAAATACGACCGGCCGCTGTTCTGCAGCGCCTATGGATCGTCGGACCTGGTGGGGCGCGCGGCGAAGGCATACCCGAAGCTTCGAATCATCGCCGATCACATGGGCATATCGCAGCCGCCGCTCAATCCGCACACAGCCAACCCATGGAGTGAGCTGGACGACCTGCTTGCGCTCGCGCCTCTCCCTAACGTGTACGTGAAGCTGTGCGGGGCGCCGGTGCTCTCCGACCAGCCGTATCCCTATGACGACATCTGGCCGAACATCCATCGCATTCTCAAGGCCTTCGGCACCGGGCGGGTCATGTGGGCGTCCGACGTGGGCCGCTTCCAGGGCCGCATCGGCTGGGGCAATGAATTCGAGGTCGCGCACCGGCCCTATCCGGGCAAGCACAATTACGCGGATGCGCTGTACTTCATCCTCCATACCACGCAACTGTCTGCGTCGGAAAAGGAGCAGCTACTTGGCGGGACGGTGCGCAAACTGACCGGATGGACGCCGGGCGCGCGTTGAACAGGAAGGCAATGAACGGCAGTTGCTGCACTTGCGACATCGCGGGTGCTTCGCGGTTTTCTCTGGTGGTGAAAAACTCATGAGCACAAAAAGAACATCCGCCCCGGCATCGGGCAGGGCGGCACGGCTGGCCATCGACATCGGCGGCACGTTTACGGATATCGCGATCATCGCGGCAGACGGCACGCTGCTCAAGACCAAGGTGCCGAGCGATCTGTCGACCATCACCGCCGCTGTCGTGAAGGCGGTGGGCAACATTGCGGGCGATGCCATGGCCTGGGAGCACGTGCTGCACGCCACCACGGTTTTCACCAACGCGCTGCTGGAGAACAAGTTGCCGCCAACGGCGCTCTTGACCACGCGCGGCTTTCGCGACGTGCTGCCGTTTCGCCGCCAGAAGCGCGAGAACCTGTATTCGCTGGACTGGTCGCCGCCGCCGGCGCTGGTATCGCGCGACCGCATCCTGGAAATCGGCGAGCGCATCGGCGCGCGCGGCGAAATCGTGCAGCCGATCGACGACGCGGAGATTGTCGCGGCTGCAAAGCGGATCGCCGACATGGGCGTCCAGTCGGTTGCCATCAGCTTCCTCAACGCCTATGCCAATCCCGCCCACGAGCGCCAGGTGCGCGATCGCCTGACGGTGCTGCTGCCGGCCATACCCGTCTCCGCCTCCAGTGACATGGTCCCGGAGATCGGCGAGTACGAGCGCACCTCCACGACGGTTGCGCATGCGGCGCTCAAGCCCATCGTGTCGGCTTACCTGTCGGAGCTTTCACAATCCTTGCGCAGCGCGAAGCTTCTCGGTGGGCGGCTTTTCGTCATGCAGTCCAACGGCGGACTTGCCTCGGAGGAGCAGATCCACGACCTGCCGGCGGCGGCCGTTGAGTCGGGCCCGGCGGCCGGTGCGCTCTTCGCGGGCGAGCTGTGCCGCGCGCAGGGGATCGCCCGCGCCATTTCCTTCGACATGGGTGGCACCACGGCCAAGGCGGCGCTGATCGAGGACGGCCGCCCGGGCGAGACGCGCGAGCTGCGCATTGGTGGCGAGATGCATGCGGGAGAAGGCTTTCGCGATCGCGGCGGCTACGTGGTGCGCGGTCGCACCGTCGATGTGGTGGAAGTGGGCGCGGGTGGGGGCAGCATTTGCCGCGTGGACGAGGCGGGTGCGCTGCGCGTGGGCCCCGCTAGCGCGGGTGCGGTGCCGGGGCCTGCGTGTTACGGGCGCGGCGGCGCATTGCCCACGGTGACCGATGCGCAGGTCGTGCTGGGCATCTACGAGACCGGTGTCGCCTCGGGCGGCGTGGCTCTCGATGCCGGCCTCGCACGCAACGCGATCGACAAGCACGTGGCCCAACCGCTGAAGTGTTCGGTCGAAGAGGCGGCCTGGCTCATCAACGAAGTGGCCACATCCAACATGATGCGCGCCATCGCCGCGGTCACCAGCGAACGCGGGCGCGATCCGGCCGATTTCGCGCTGGTCGCGTTCGGCGGCGGCGGCCCGGCGCACGCCTGTGCCATCTCGCGCGAAATGGGCATCACGCGCATCGTCGTGCCAGTGACCGCTGACTGCTTCAGCGCGGTGGGCCTGCACTATTGCGCAGTGCGTCGCGACGCGCAGCAGCCCTGGTTGCGCGCGCTGAAGACGCTGGATTCGGCGGCGCTGACGGCGGCATTCGTTGCCATGGAAAACGATCTGAAGGCCGGCATGCAGCGCGATGCGCTGGCGCCACCGCAACTCGAATGGCGCGCTGACCTGAGGCTGGCCGGGCAAAGCAGCGAGATTCCGATTCCGGTGCCGCATGGCGATGGCGAACAGCCAGGCGACCTGCGCGAATTGCTGTCCGGCCGTTTCGTCGCCGACTACACGCGCGAATACGGCCATCTGCCACCCAAGGGCGAGATCGAAATCGTGAACCTGCGCGTGAGGGCCGAGTCTCGCTTCGCATCACAGGGTAGCGGGGCTGCGTCGATGACGGACACCCCGAGGCCGGGAGGAAAGGCGGGACCTTCCACGGCGCGCGTGTATTTCGGTCGCGAACAGGGCTGGCTCGACTGCCCGCGCCTGTCGATGGCCGATCTGTCTGAAAAAGAGACGCCCGGTCCGGTGCTGGTTCAGATCGGCCAGGCCACGGCGGTGATCCCGCGCGGCGGCGCGGTGAAGCGTTGCGGCAGCGACCTGCTCGACATTCGCCTGCCGCCGCGCGCGGCGCAGGTGAAGGCGGCGCCGGGATGGGACGGACGGGCGGCATTGGAGCTGTTCCAGAACAAGATGGGCACGGTGGTCGATCGCATGGCCTATACCATCGCGCGTACTGCCTACTCCACGATGGCCTCCGATTCGCACGATTTCTCGGTGGCGATCTGCGATGCGCAGGGGCGCGTGGTCAACCAGGGGCTGGGCGTGCTCATTCACCTGGGGTCGGTGACGTCCGCCATGGAGGCCATCGCCGCTTCCGACCTCGGGCCGCTGGAACCCGGCGATGTCATCCTGCTCAACGACCCGTACAACGGCGGCACGCACCTGCCGGACCTGATCCTGGTGAGCCCGGCCTTCGCCGGCAGCGAGCTGATCGGCCACACCGTGGCCATCGCGCACATGATCGACATTGGCGGTATTGCTGCGGGTTCGTTCATGACCAACGCGAAGGAACTGATCCAGGAAGGCATCATCATCCCGCCGGTGCGCCTGTACAGCCGCGGGCACCTCAACCATGCGGTGGAGGCCATCCTCGGGCGCAACATCCGCCAGCCGGTGGAAACCTTGGGCGACCTGCACAGTCTCGTCGCGGCCACGCGCATCGGCGCGCAGCGCCTGCAGGAGCTGGCGACGGAGCTGGGCACGCCGCGCCTGCTCTCGGCCATGACCGACCTGATCGACTACGCCGAGGAGCGGGGGCGGCGGGAACTGTCGGCGCTGGGCGACAGCGAAGCCGAGTTCACCGATTACCTCGACAACGATGGCGTCACCGGCGAGCCGGTGCGCTATCACATCAAGCTCGCGCTGCGCGATGGCAAGGTGACGGCGGATTTCACGGGGTCGAACCCGCAGGTCAAGGCCGGCATCAATTCGACGCTCAGCACCACGCGCTCGGTGCTGCAATGGTGCCTGCGCACGCAGATGACCGAGGACTATCCGGACAACGCGGGCTTCTACCGGTTGCTCACCATCCACTCGACGCCTGGCACCATCGTGAATTCCAACAACGATGCGCCGGTGGCCAGTCGCGGGCTCACGGCATTCAGGCTGGTGGACTGCATCTTCGGGGCCATGGCGAAGATGTTCCCCGGGCGCATCTGGGCGGCGGGCGACGGGTCCTTCGATCCGCTCACTATCGGCGGGCTGCGCGACGACGGCAGTCGCTTCACCATGGTGGAGCCGGTGGGCGGCACCACCGGCGCGCGACCGACGGCGGACGGCATCGAGGGCGTGGCGCCGCCCATCGGCAATTCGCGCAACACTTCGATCGAGGTATTGGAGCGCGCCTTCCCGGTGCGCATCCTCGCTTACGGCAGTGCCTGCGGCACGGGCGGGCAGGGAACCTATCGCGGCGGCAATGCCATCACGCGCTCCTACGAATTGCTGTGCGACAAGGCGGAAGTGGTGATCCGCTCGGATCGCAAGCGGCATGCGCCATGGGGCCTCGCGGGTGGACTGCCGGGAACGCCATCGAAGTCGGTGCTGGTGACGGCGGACGGCAAGGAAATCGAGCTGCCTTCGCGGCATGTGTTCGAGATGCTGCGCGGGCAGCGGCTGATCTGGCGCGGCGCGAGCGGGGGCGGGTACGGACCCGTGGCTGCGCGCGATGTGAAACTCGTGGAGCGCGATCGCAGGGAGGGGCGGATCGAATGATCGTGGGGCGCGGCCCCCGTCATTGTCCCGGAGCCCAATGTCCATGGAACCCTGCGATTATCTCGTCATCGGTGCCGGTGCGGCCGGGTGCGTTGTTGCCAGTCGCCTGACGGAAGACCCTGCCCTTCGCGTCATCCTCGTCGAGCATGGGGTTCGGGTACGTCATCCGTTGCCGTCCATCCCGGGCTTTTCCGGCATGGCGATGGCGCTGCCGCAGTACAAGACCGATTTCATGACCGAACCCAATGCGGCGCTGGGCGACCGTCGCCTGCGCTGGACGCAAGGTCGGTCCGTGGGCGGCGGCAGCGCCATCAACGGCATGGTGTACGCGCGCGGTTACGCCAAGGAGTACGACGCGTGGGCTCGCATGGGGTGCACGGGCTGGTCCTTCGACGATGTGTTGCCATTTTTCAAGCGCGTGGAGCACCATGCACTGGGCGAAACCGCATTGCACGGTCGCGCCGGCCCCATCTCGGTCAAGCCTTCGGGCGCGCGCCTGCCGATCACCGAAGCGTTCATCGCCGCGTTGGCGGCCTCCGGCATTCCCCGGCAAGACGATCTCAATGGCAACGCGGAAGAAGGTGTCGGCTATCACGACATCAATGCCGGCAGGGGGCGGCGCATCAGCGCGGCGGTGGGTTATCTGGAACCGGCGCTGCGGCGTCCGAATCTGGACCTGCTGACGAACACACGGACCGTGCGCATCGTTTTCGAGAACGGCCGCGCGTGCGGCGTCGAAGTCGAACGGCATGGGGTGCGCCGCGTGCTCAAGGCCCGACGCGAAGTCATCATCTGCTGCGGCGCACTGCAATCCCCGCAATTGCTGATGTTGTCGGGAATAGGTCCAGCCGACCAATTGGAATCATTCGGCATTCGCGTCGAAGTGGACGCGCGTGAAGTCGGCCGGAACCTGCGCAATCACCCCAACTTTCAACTTCAGTACGCCTGTTCCGCTCCGGTCACGGCCTACAAGTACATGCATCCGGTGCGCGGCGCGGCCTGCCTGCTTGCCTATCTTGGTCGCCGGGGGCCGCTTGCCGAGAGCTTCTTCGCTGCTGGCGGCTATTTCCGCACCGAACCGCAATTGGATATGCCGGACGTCTACATGGTTGCCGCGCCCGCACTGCTGCGGCACAACAGCCTCACGCTGCGTCTGCGGGATCTCTTGCCCAAGGAGGAGGGCTTCATGGTCAGCCTCGCGCTGGGCAGGCCGATCGGCTCTGGTGAGTTGCGGCTCAATTCCACCGACGCCCATGCGGCGCCGGTGGTGTCATCCGATTTTCTTGCCGAGCCCGACGACCTGCGACGCCTCGCGCGAGGCGTGGGCATGCTGCGACAGATGCTCAAGAGGGAGGCCTTCAGTCGTTACGTGAGCCAGGAGATTCAGCCCGGGCCGGCTGTTGAAGGCGAAGCAGCCATTGCGGAAGCCATTCGCGCCCGGGGAGGCACTTCCTACCATCCGCTGGGCACCTGCCGCATGGGTGGCGACGCTGCCAGCGTCGTGGACCCGCAGTTGAGGGTGCGCGGCGTCGCGGGCCTGCGCGTGGTCGACGCATCCATCATGCCAACCGCGCTGAATGCGCCGATCCATGCGCCGGTGCTCATGATCGCGGAGAAGGCGGCCGCCCTGATGCGCGCGGGCACCTAGCAGAGCCGGGTATTGCGCAACGAGAGCAACAGGATTAGTCTTCCCGCTCTCGTTAGTTCCCGAGTCCGAATCCAAAAGGAGGAAACGCATGAACAAGGCAATGGGGAAATCTTTGCGCTTGATGCTTGCCGCGGCGCTCGGCGTCCTGGCGATGGCGTCAGGCAGCACCCTCGCGCAGGGCGTCAAGCTCAAGGTCGCCACTTCGCAAACCGGCGCGCAGGCGCTGGTGTGGCTGGCAGATACCTGGGGCATCTTCAAGCAGAACGGCGTCGATGTGGAAGTGGTGAATTTCCGCAATCCCGCCGACATGATTCCTGCCGGTGTCAGCGGTGCAGTCAACCTCATCAACAGTGGCATCGAGCAGCCCGCGCTGCTGGCGCAGCGCGGTGGCGTGCCGCCCTGGCGCGCGTTCGTCGCAACCTATGGCGCCAGCGCGTTTTCCATCGTCGCGCAGCCGCGCCTGACCAACCTGATCCCCAACGACTTCAAGCAGTTCAAGGGCATGAAAGTCGGCATCCCTGGTCATGGCCGGCCGGCGCATTCGCTGATCAAGGCCTTCCTCAAGGAGGCGGGGCTCGACCCGGACAATGATGTCACCTATGTCGAGCAGCCGCCCGGCCCCGAAGGGATTGCTTCCTGGGAGCGCGGCCTGGCCGATATCGCCGTAACCAACGAGCCGGTGACTTCCGCGCTGATGATCAAGAAGACCGCGCGCATGTTCATCGACCTGCGCGAAGGCAAGCACGGCCCCGCCAGCACGGTGCCGCAGGCGGCGGTGCTCGCGCCGGTGAGCCTGATCAACTCCAACCGCGGCGAGCTCGAGCGCTTCACGCTCTCGATCTGCCAGGCCGCCAAGCGCGCGATGTCGAATGTCGATGCGGCGGCCAACGCGGCGGCAGAGCGGTATGGTGCCAATACCGGTGCGGATGCCGCCATTGTCAAGGCGGGCCTGGTCGCCAGTGCGGTCGCCTGGAAGGTCGACATTCCCGAAGCGCCGACCATGTCCTGGATCAAGCTCATGCAGGATTCCAATATCCTGAAGATCCAACCCAAGTTCAACGAGATCGTGGACACCAGTTTCAGCAAGAACTGGAAGTGCTAGAGGATCTCGCTGTGGTTTGAAGTAACGAGAGGCTTGGGCTTCTCGTTGCAATACACCTGTCGTCACTGTTGCAATGTCTGTTCAATAAGGAGGCAGCAATGAAGTTCACATCCAACACCGGATGGTTTTCAAGAATCGGCTTGGTTGCGCTGGTTGCCCTTGTGGCAGCGTGGGCTCCCCTGTCCTTTGCCCAAGGCGATGCCAACTGGCAGAAGATCGTCGCGGCCGCAAAGAAGGAAGGCAATCTCGTCATTTACTACCAGACCGTGTCGCCGCTGATCGAGCGCGTCATCAAGGATTTCCAGGCGGTCTATCCCGAGATCCGCGTCGAGTCCAAGCGCCAGGTCCAGCCGGCGCAACACATGGCGGTGATCGAGAACGAGAAGAAGATGAACATCGATGGCGCCGACATCACCCAGTACGCCAATGCCATCTGGTACAAGGAGAAGGCGGCCGAGAACTACTTCATGAAACCGATCGGGCCGGCGACTGCTGATTTTCCCAAGGAATACCTGTTGTACGGGGTGGTGCCGATCATCGCCATCCAGCCGTTTTTCCTGTCTTACAACACCAACCTGATCAAGACCCCGGTTACCGGCTATCGCGATCTGCTCCGACCCGAGTTCAAGGGCCGGGTGGGGGCGTCGGACATGGTCGCAGAAACGGTATTCGCGTACTACGAGTGGGTGGAAAAGACCCAGGGCGCGGATTTCCTGGAGAAGTTCGCTGCACAGGGACCGAAACTCGCCGTGGGTGTGGTGCCGATCACGCAGGGCACGGCGTCTGGCGAACTTGCCGGCACCCTCATGAGCATCTACGCCATTGCCAACCCGTTGATCGCTGGGGGCGCACCGATCAAGACCGTGCTGACCAACCCGGCCTTCGGCAGTGCCGACGTGATGGCGGCCGTGGCGCATGCCAAGCGCCCGAACGCGGCGCTGGTGTTCATGGATTTCATCATGTCCAAGCGCGGACAGACCGCCTGGAACGGCAGGGGTGAAACCGCCAGCCCCATGGCGGGCGTCCCGGGTTCATTGGATGCCAAGACCATGAACATCTGGGATCCGTTCCGCTACACGCCGGAGTTCCAGAAGAACTACTTGGTGAAGTGGAACAAGCTGTTCAAGCCGTAGCCCTTGCTGCATGGTGCCCTGTCCATTGGGCGCCGTCCGAAACCATGACGCCACTCCGTTTGTGCGGGGTGGCGTTTCTTTTTTGGCATTGCCTGGATGACGTGCGGTACTCTTTGCGAAATTGGGGATGCCTGCCCTGATGCTCGTAGGCATCAGGGGGCGCAAAAATTCACTCCGCAGCCGGTACCTTATTGCGGATCCAGCACCACGACCGGTATTTCGCGGCCGGTCTTCTCCTTGTATTCGACATAGGGCGGGAAGAAATCCGCCATCTGCTTCCAGAGTTTCGCGCGCTCTTCGCCTGCCGCAGTGCGGGCGCGGGCCTTGAAGCGCCGGGCCAGTACCTGCACTTCTACCGCGGGGTTGGCGTGCAGGTTGAGGTACCAGCCCGGGTGTTCCGCGGCGCCGCCCTTGGAGGCCACGATGACGAAGCTGTTGCCGTATGCGCCGTAGATAAGCGGAAATGTAAACGGCTTCCCGGAGCGCCTGCCCGTCGTCGTGAGCAACAGGATGGTCACCGGGTTCGGGGCCTCCGGTCGCGGCGATGTCCAGACATGGCCATCGGCGCCGTTGCTCGCGAGGTAGCGCCGCAGATGGTCCACGTGCCAGTCGTTGAGTCGGGGTGCCGGCGTGATCGGTGTGTCAGTCATTGATTTTTCTCCTGGATGTCGGTGTCCCGGAATCATTGTGCCGTGCCGGGCGCCTGCATGGTAAAAGAAGTGTAGTTACTTCACTTCGGAGTTCCCCAGTCCATGGCAATCGGTTGGTATCCCGGCCACATGACCGCAGCGCGCCGCAAGGCGGCCGAGACCATGGCGACCACCGACGTGGTCATCGAGGTGCTCGACGCACGCCTGCCGGGCGCCAGCACCAACCCGATGATTGCCGAGCTGCGCGCCAAGCGGCAGCGACCCTGCCTCAAGGTGCTCAACAAGGCCGACCTCGCCGACCCTGATGCCACCGCGGCCTGGCTGCGTGCCTTTGGCGCGGAAAAGGGCGTGACGGCCGTCGCGCTGTCGTGCAAGAAGCCGGGCGACGCGGCCAAGGTCACGCGCATGGCGGGGGCGCTGGCGCCGCACCGCGACAGCCCGTTGAAGCCGTTGCGCATGCTGGTGATGGGCATTCCCAACGTCGGCAAGTCCACGCTGATCAACGCGCTCCTCAAGCGGCGCGTGGCGCTCACCGGCGACGAGCCGGCCATCACGAAACAACAGGGAAGATACGACCTGAGCGACCGCATGGAGCTGGTCGACACGCCGGGGCTGATGTGGCCGGCCATCAAGCATGCGAGCGACGGCCTGATGCTGGCGGCCAGCCACTCCATCGGCCGCAATGCCTACATCGACGACGAGGTGGCGGCCTACCTGGCTGACTTGCTGCTGGCGCGCTACCCGAGTCTGCTCGCGGCGCGCTACGGATTCTCCCTCAAGGGCATGGACGGCATTGCGCTCATCGAGGCCATCGCGAAGAAGCGCGGCATGCGCGGACGTGGCGGCGAGCCGGACTTCGGCAAGGCTTCGCTGGTGCTGTTGCAGGATTATCGCGGCGGAACGCTCGGGCGCATCAGCCTCGAGACGCCGCACACCCGTCGCGAGATGATGGATGCAGACCTGCTCGCGCAACAAGCCGCCGAAGCAAGGAAGGCCAAGGTGGAGGCCAGGAAAGGCCGCAACAACGAAGTCGACCAAGCCAGTGCGGCAATCGAGCATGACCAGGACAGCGGAGATTCCCGATGATCGCCATCTACGGCATCAAGAATTGCGACACCATGAAGAAGGCCTTTGCCTGGCTGGACAAGGAAGGCATTGGTTATCGCTTCCATGACTACAAGAAGGAGGGCGTGGATTGCGCGCGGCTCGCCGATTGGTGCAAGAAAGTGGGCTGGAAGACGCTGGTAAACACGCGCGGCACCACCTGGCGCAAGCTCACCCCGGCCCAGCAGGCGGTCAGCACGCAGGCGGACGCCATCGCGCTGATGCTCGACAACACCAGCCTGATCAAGCGCCCGGTGATTGAAAAAGGCGCGCTGGTACACGTGGGGTTCGATCCGGATGCGCTGGCAAAATTGCTGAAATGAGCGCCGCGTTGGCGGCCCTTATTGCGATTGGCGGGCTGTCGCTTTAGCCGATTTTTTTCTGCCGCGCAAGCACTATTGCCGGTGGCGTCCGCGGAAATTACCCACAGCTTCTGTGGACAACTCGGGCCGCCGAATTGCCGCCACCCCGCAACCACCGCATGTGACGGGCCATGATCTGGGTTGCTTAAAAAAAGGGCAGGTTGTTTTTTTGCACCTGCACAAATTTTTTTGTGCGGGGCTTGACGTTCCTTGACTGCGTGGCGCCATTTCGGCTGAGCTTGCGTAGCAAGCCGCGCGGTCACACTACCGATTGAGTATCTTCGGCCCGCTGTTGCCGACCACGCGTTCATACACGCCGGACTCGGCTTTGCGGTACTTGGTCATGCCGGCCGCCTTGACCGCGGAATCCGAGGTCGAATATTTCCCGCCCAGGCGCACCGCGCAGATCTGCCGCTCGCAGGGCTTCGCGCAGGTCGGGCATTGCGTCAGTCTGTCCTCGGCCAGGCGTTGCATGACTTCGAAGTGGCCATGGCATTGGTCGCACTGGCCGGAGATGGGGGCATATACATAGAGTGGCATTAGGAGCATTCCTGTGCGGGATGGCTAGAGCGGATCGAGCACTATCACCGGGATTTCGCGCTCGGTTCGCTCCTGGTATTCGGCGTAGGAGGGATAGACCTTGACCATGAGGGCCCACAGCGTTGCGCGCTCTGGGCCACTGGCGGTGCGCGCGCGGGCGCGGAACTTGCGCGCCTTCACCTGCACGCCGACCTCGGGCACCGCGGAGAGATTGACGTACCAGGACGGATGCGCCGGTGCGCCACCCCTCGAGGCCACGATGACGCAGCGCCCCTCGTGCTCGCCGAAGATGAGCGGGTTGAGGTATTGCGTGCCCGAGCGCCGCCCGGTGGTGGTGAGGATGAGTGTGGGCACCGGGCCCGGGACGCCCGCCCGTGGCGACTGCCACCAGTAACCGTCTTCGCCGTCGGTGGCGAGGTAGCGTGCCAGGTGCACGTGCTGCCAGTCGCGCATGTTGGGCGCGGGGATGGGGTTGTCGTTGGATGCAGCCATGGCGGTGGTCCCTCTAATACTGACAAGAAGAATGAAAGGCCTTCACCATTGCCATATCGGAATTGAAAATACTGACAAATAGAACCGAGGTTTCCTTTGTGTCAGCAGGCACTGTTGCGCGGTGAGCGTGAAGTTTAACGTGTCTGCCCCCGTAGCGGGCGGCGCGTCGGGAGTGGTCCAGGGAAGTCCTGCGACCCTCGAGTTCCGCGTTGGTTGGGGAGCAAGGGCCAGTTGAACCTTGCTGGTATGATTCCCCGCTCATCAGGGGCGGCGCAGGCGCTTCGCCGCGTTGCAACCCGTTGAAGCGTGACCAGTCATTCGAGAGCCTATCCAACAGCCATGCCGGACCGCGAACAGGACCAGGGACCGCGCGTACAACGGCGCCTCGCCGCCATCCTGAGCGCGGATGCCGCGGGCTACAGCCGCCTGATGGCCGATGACGATGTCGCCACGGTGCGCATCCTGTCCACCTGCCGCACGCTGGTCGGCAAAATCGTGTCCTCGCATCACGGCCGCGTGGTGGATTCGCCGGGCGACAACATGCTGGCCGAGTTCGGCAGCGCGGTCGATGCGGTGGCGGCGGCGGCCGAGGTGCAGGTGCAGCTGCGCGAGTGCAATGCCAATTTCCCGGAATCGCGGCGCATGGCGTTTCGCATCGGCGTGAACCTGGGGGATATCGTCGCCGAGGACGAGCGGATTTACGGCGACGGCGTGAACATCGCGGCGCGCATCGAGGCGCTGGCCGAAGCCGGCGGCATCTGCATCACCGGCAAGGTGCACGACGAGGTGCATCGCAAGCTCGACTTCGCGTTCGAGGACATCGGCGAGCACGCGTTGAAGAACATCCCGCTGCCGATCCGTGTGTACCGGGTGCGCGAGCGCGGTGCGGCCGAAGCCAGGCCGGCACAGGAAGAAGCGGCGGCGGGCATGTCGGCGGCCACGCCCGCGGCGGGACGCGCCGCAGTGGCGGCTCCGACCAGCCAGGCTGCGGCCTCCGCTTCCGGCCGAGCCAAGCCCTCCATCATTGTGCTGCCCTTCGCCAACATGAGCGGAGTGGCCGAGCAGGAGTTCTTCGTCGATGGCCTGACCGAGGACATTCTCACCGAGCTGTCGCGCTTTCACGAGCTGTTCGTCATATCGCGCAACACCTCGATGAAGTACAAGGGCCAGGCGGTGGACGTGCGCAAGGTCGCAGGCGCGCTCAACGTGCAGTACGTGCTCGAGGGCAGCGTGCGCCGCGCCGGCAACCGCCTGCGCATCACCGCCCAGCTGATCGAGGCCGAGGCTGATCGCCACATATGGGCCGAGCGCTACGACCGCGAACTCGAGGACATCTTCGACCTGCAGGATGAGATGACCCGCGCCATTGTTTCGGTGCTGCCAGGTCGCGTGGAAGCATCGGAGCACGAGCGCGCGGCGCGCAAGACCACGGACAACATGGCCGCCTACGAATGCGTGGTCACGGCCAAGGTGTTGCACCATCGTTCGCGGCGCGAAGACAATGCCGAGGCGCAGCGCCTGATCGCGCGCGCCACAGAGCTCGATTCTCGCTATGCGCATGCGCATGCGCATGCCTGGCGCGCCTGCATCCTAGGGCAGTCCTGGGTGCTGGGCTGGTGCGAGGACCGCGAAGCCACCCACGCGGAGGTCGAGCGGGAATTGGCCATCGCGCTGTCCCTCGACGACAAGGACAGCGACGTGCATCGCGTGATGGCGGCCGTGTCGCTGTCGCGTGACAACTGGGACAAGGCGAGCTATCACCAGGAGCGCGGGCTGAGCCTCAATCCCAATGACGACCTGATCGTGGTGCAGCAGGGCGAGCTCCTCACCTGGCTGGGGCGTGGCGAGGAGGGCAGCGAGTGGGTCCGGAAGGCCATGCGGCTCAATCCCTATCACCCCGAGCGCTTCTGGTCGCACCTGGGGCGGGCATTGTTCGGCGCGAAGCGCTACGTCGAGGCCATTGAAGCGGTGCAACGCATCAGTGCCAGGAACGAGCAGCACATGGCCATGCTGGCTGCATGCCATGCCGCGTTGGGCGATGGGAATGCCGCAGCGTCGAGCGTGCGTGAGGCCCTTGCACGCGTGCCGGGAACGAACCTGCGCCAGCATGTCCTGCCCTCATTGCACTACAAGCAGGAGGGCGATCTCGCGCACTATCGCGATGCCCTGCTGAAGGCGGGGTTTCCGGAGTAGCCAAGGCGGGTGTCCGCGGGCGCCCGCAACATCACTGATCCAGGAGGAAAACCAGTGGCACTGACGCATGTCTTGACGCCCATCCAGGTGGGTCCCATCCAGTTGCGCAACCGCGTGGCGCGCACCGCGCATGGCACGCGCCTTGCGCTGTATTCATTCGATGACCTGACCGAATTCCACTTTCGGCGCGCCGAGGGCGGCGTCGGCCTGACCATTTTCGAGATCCTCGGCGTGCATCGCACCACGCCGGCCTCGCTGAACGTCTTCAACCCGGTGCATGCCGAGGGCTACCCGCGCATGATGGCCAAATTGCGTCCCACCGGCATGAAGTGCTTCCAGCAGCTCTGGCACGGCGGCCATCACTCGCTGCCCATCGACGGTTCGCCGCCGTGGTCGGCCTCAGACCAGCCCAGCCCCGAGGCGGGCGTGGTGCCGATCGCCATGACCAAGATGATGATCGACGAGATCGTCGGTGCCTATGCCATGACGGCGAAGCAATGCGAGGAGTGGGGCCTGGATGGCGTGGAACTGCACGCAGCGCACGGCTACCTGCCGCAGCAGTTCCTGTCGCCCAACACCAACAAGCGCGAGGACGACTACGGCGGTTCCTTCGAGAACCGCGCGCGCTTCACGCTGGAATGCCTGGCGGCGATCCGCGCCACCGTGTCGAAGGACTTCGCTGTCGGCGTGCGCCTCGCGCCCGACGATGCGGCGGGCGGCTCGGGCGTCGAGGACAACGGTCGCATCCTGGAGCTCATCGAATCCAAGGGCCTTGCCGACCTATTCAACGTGTCGCTGGGCAGCTACCAGGCCTTCCCGCGCCTGGTGGCGGGCATGCATGAACCCATGGGTTACGAATTGCCGACCAGCGTGCCGGTGACGCGACGCGCGAAAAAGGTGCCGACATTGGTGACCGGGCGCTTTCGCACGCTGGAGGAGGCGGATGCCGTGATTCGAGCAGGCGATGCCAGCATCGTGGCGCTGTCGCGCGCCCACATCGCCGACCCGGACCTGGTCAAGAAAACCATGGCGGGACACCCGGAGCGCGTGCGCCCCTGCATCGGCTGCAACCAGGGCTGCCTCGCCGGTTCGCGGGGCCCCAGCGCGCGCGTGGCCTGCACCGTCAACGCCGGTGCGGGCTGGGAGCGCACCAGCGGCGACCACATGCTCACGCCGGTGGCCAAACCCAAGCGCGTGTTGGTGATCGGCGGCGGCCCCGCGGGGATGGAGGCGGCGCGGGCGGCTGCCACGCGCGGCCACAAGGTGACGCTGGTGGAGGCGGAACCGGCGCTTGGCGGCGTCGTGAAGATCGCCTCGAAGGCGCCGACGCGGGCGACCATGCGCGATGCCATCGTGTGGCTGGAGCAGGAGGTGTATCGGCTGGGCGTGGAGGTGCGCCTGTCCACCTACATGGATGCAGATGACGTGGCGAAAGAAGGCGCCGACGAAGTCATCGTCGCCACCGGCTCCACGCCGCGCATGGACGGCGTGCAGGTCACCAATCCCGGCGAGCCCATCACCGGGCTCGAGCAGCCGCATGTGCTCTCGTCGTGGGATGTGTTCCAGGACGAGCGGCGCATCACCGGCAAGACCGCGCTGGTGATCGACGACACCGGGCATTTCGAGGCCATCGGCGTGGCCGAGACCCTGCAGGCGCGCGGCATGGCCATCACCTTCGTCACGCGCCATATTTCCTTCGGCCCGGGGGTGGAGATGGCGGCGATGTCGGAGCCGGCGCTGTCGCGCCTGTCGGCACGCGGCAACTTCAGCTTCCATCCGCGCTGGCGCGCCGTGTCCATCGGTAAAGGCACGGCGGTGATCGCGCCGACCTTCATCAAGCTGCCTGACGCCAAGCCGGGACAACTGGTGACGGTGCCGGCCGACACCGTGGTGTTCGTGTCGCCCAACCGCTCCAATCGCGACATCTACGACGCCTTGTCGGCCAAGGGTGCCAGCGTGCGCGTCGTCGGCGACGCCAACTCGCCGCGCTTCCTGAACGTGGCCATCCGGGAAGGGCACCTGGCTGGCATTGCGGTATAAAGGGGCAAGGCGCCATCGTCGGCTAGGCTTGATGGCCATGAGTTTGTCTGTGGAGGAGGGCATCATGCGCATCGTGAATCGTGTCGGCAGCGTGTTCGTGCTGGTTGTTGCGGGAGTCGTGGCCGGCGTCGTTTGTTCGAGCCCGGCCTTCGCGCAGGCCTGGCCCAGCAAGCCGGTGCGCGTCATCGTGCCCTACGCCCCGAGCAGCGGCGTAGCCATCGCCACGCGCCTGGTCACCGACGAACTGGCCAAGAGCCTGGGGCAGTCGTTCATCCACGAGACCAAGACCGGCGCCGGCGGCGCCATCGCCTCGGCCTTCGTGGCGACGTCGCCCGCCGACGGCTACACCCTGCTGGCCAATTCGTCGTCGCATTCCATCCTGCAGGTGCTCACGCCCAACGTGCCTTACGACACGCTGCGCGACTTCGTCGGCGTAACCCCACTCGCGGAGCTGCCGCTGGTGATGGTGATCGCCAAGTCCAAGGGCATTCGCAGCGTGCAGGAACTGGTGGCCAGCGCAAAGGCGAAGCCCGGGTCGCTCACCTTCGCCTCGGCGGGCGTCGGCACCTCGGCGCACCTGGGCGCGGAGAAGTTCCGCATCGCAGCCGGCATCGACGTGCTGCACATCCCGTTCAAGAGCACCACCGACGGCGTAACCGAAGTCTTCGCCGGGCGCGTGGACTATGTGTATACCGCCGTGGCTTCGGTGCAGTCGATGATCAAGGATGGCGCGCTCATTCCGCTGGCCATGTCCTCCAAGCGCTCGGCCTCGCTGCCGGGCGTGCCCACCATCGAGGAAGCCGGCGTGCCGGGCGCGGGCTACAGCGTGTGGACGGGACTCATGGCGCCGGCCAAGACGCCGCGCGAAGTGGTGCTGAGGCTGCAGCAGGAAATCGTCAAGGTGCTGGCCACCACTGACTTGAAGGAGCGTATGCTCAAAGTGGGCGCGGAGCCCTTCACCCTCACGCCCGACGAGTTCGACGCCCTGATCAAGCGCGAACTCGCGGACAACGACAAGCTGGTCAAGGCCATCGGCATTCGCGCGCAGTGATGAGCGGCCCGGCTGCCATGAGCGATCTGTCCGCAGGCAAGACCCTGGAAGACACGCTCGTCGATTTTCTCCAGGGACTGCGCCTCGCCGATATCCCGGCCGAAACGCGCGAGCACGTCAAGCAGTCCTTCCTCGACACGCTGGGTGCGACGCTGGCCGGCACCGCCGCAGAAGGCAGCGCGGCGCTGGTCGAGCAGGTGGGCGAGTGGGGCGGGCATGCACAAAGCCGGCTCGTCGGCTTTCCGCAGCGGGTGAGCTTTCTCGATGCCACCATCGTCAACACCACCATGGCGCGCGCGCTCGAACTCGACGACGTGCACGAGATGGCCATGCTGCACCCATCGGTGTCGTGCATCCCGACGGCGCTGGCGTGGGCGGACTGGAAGGGGCCCGTCAGTGGCGCGGACCTGCTCACCGCCTGCACCGCCGGCATGGAGCTGGTGTGCCGGCTCGGCCTGACGCCCACCTATCATGTGGCGGGCGCGCTGCACAAGCCGCGCTGGTTCTCCTACACCTACCAGTGCGGCACCTTCGGGGCGGCTGCCATCGTGGCGAAGCTGGAGCGACTGTCGCGCGACCTGACGCTGGATGCGCTCGGCAATGCCTACAGCCAGATGGCCGGCAACCAGCAGGGCATCCAGGAGGGCGTGCTGATCGTGCGCGTGCAGCAGGGGCTGTCGGCGCGCGACGGGGCGCTCGGGGCCATGCTGGCCAAGAAGGGCATCACCGGCGGGCGGCGCATGCTGGAGGGAAAGTTCGGCTACCTCAATGCCTTCTGCGGCGGCGAGTACGACCGCAACCAGTTGCTCAATGGGTTGGGCACGAATTTCCAGGTCGACCAGATCAGCATCAAGCCCTACCCCTGCTGCAAGATCACGCATGCATCGGTGAGCGCGGCGCTCGAACTGGTGGAGCAGCACGACCTCAAGCCGTCGGACATCGAGGAAGTCACGGTGCAGATCGCCAGCCGCGAGAGCTGGGACGAGGTGTGCCAGCCGGTGGCCGAGAAGCGCCGCCCGAAGACCTCGGTGGATGCGCAGTTCAGCCTGCCCTTCGTGGTGGCGAGCGCCATCGTGCGCCGGCGCGTGGGCCTGGATGAAGTGGGTGCCGAGGGCCTGAAGGACGCCGACATTCTCGCCATGGCGCAGCGCGTGCTGCCGGTGCACGACACCGCTGCGGAGAAATCGGAAGGGCGCGTGCTGCCCATGCCCGTCACCATGGAGATGCGTCTCGCCAACGGCAAGACGCTGAGCCTGTGGAAGCGCTTTCCCCATGGCCATCCGCAGAACCGCATGCAGTGGATCAGCGTGGAGCAGAAATTCCGCGAGTGCGCGGCACGCGCGCGCGTGCCGGTGGCCGAGAAGGTGCTGGACGAGATCGTCGGCATGGTGCGCGGGCTGGAGGATGTGAAGGATGTGCGCGATCTCAACCGCCTCCTGACCGAAGACGGGTTGCAGGGACGGTGAATATTCAGCGGGAAATGTTGATAACAATCATTCTGTTAATGTCCGAATGACAAAGCGATGGAGTCGAAAATGAGTACATTGAAAAATGCATCCGATGTCGAGGTGGTATGGCCGCTGGGGCGGCGTTCGCGGCCGGCAGCACCGGCGGGAAGCGCCCCGCCACGCAAGGCAGGCCCCATCGACCTGAACAGCGCAACCGTCGCCTTCGTGTGGACCTACGCGCGCAAGGGCGACGACATGTACCGCATCATGCAGGGCATGCTGAAGGGCGAGTACCCGGATATCCGCTTCGTCGATCACGATGCCTTCGGCAACATCCATGGCGCCACCGAAACCGAAGTGGTCGCGGCCCTGCCGCGCCTTCTTCAGGAGGTGAAGGCCGACGTGGCGGTGGTCGGCATCGCCGGTTGAGGAAGCTGCACGCCCGCCGTGTCGCGGGCTTACCTGGCAGCAGAGCAGGGCGGCGCTCGTGCCGTGGCCATCACGCAGACCTCCTTCATGGGCATGCAGCGCGCCACGGGCAAGGCCATCGGCGTGCAGGACATCGCCATTGCCGAATATCCCGGGGTGATCACCATCGATGCGCAGGACGAGTTCGAGCGCAAGGTGCGCGAGAACCTCTTCCCCGCGCTGATGGAGCGCTTGCGCGAGCCGCCCAAGGCGCTCGTCAAGGAGGCGCCGGAGCCCGCGCCGCGCGACATCGTTTTTACCGGCAGCTTCGACGCAGTGCAGGACCATTTCCACCAGCGCCTGTGGTCGGACGGCCTGCCCGTGGTGCCGCCCACCATCGAGCGCGTCGAGCGCTTCCTCGCATTTACCGACCGCGACCCGAACGAGGTGATCGGCGTGCTGCTGCCGGAGTTGCGCGAGGCCACGGTATGGAATGTGGCGGTTAACGCCGTCATGGCCGGCTGCCGACCCGAGTACATGCCCATTCTCATTGCGATTGCCGAGGCGATCTCCGATCCGCACTTCCGCATCCAGGATGCCGGCTCGACGCCGGGCTGGGAGCCGCTGGTCATCGTCAGCGGTTCACTGGTGCGTGAACTGGAATTCAACTTCCAGGCCGGCGCCATGCGCGTGGGCTCGCAGGCGAATTCCTCCATCGGGCGGTTCCTGCGCATGTTCATGCGCAATGTCGCCGGGCTGCTCAGCTATCCGGGCCAGACCGACAAGGGCACCATCGGCATGTCGTTCAACGTGGCGCTGGCCGAGAACGACGAGGCGGTGAAGGCCATCGGGTGGGAGCCGTTCCGCGTCGACCGGGGCTTCACGCGCGACGACACCGTGGTGACGGTGCAAAGCGTGGTGGCCATCAGCCCGCCCATCTACAGCGGCGGCGACACCCCCGAGACGCAGCTCGAATTCATCACCACCATCTTCGGCAGCGCCAACGGGCCCTTCGCCTTCACCGGGCCGGTGTTCGGGCACTGGCACCCGCTGCTCGTGATGAGCCCGGTGGTGGCCAAGGTGTTCGCCGACAACGGCTGGACGAAGGACGACATCCGCAAACACCTGCGCGAGTCGATCAAGCTGCCGGCGCGCGTGCTGGAGCGCTACTACTGGCATGTGTCGGCGGCCAGCTGGAAGCTCGAGGACAGCGTGGCCGAGGGCACCATCGGCGAGGAGTACGTGCAGTCGAAGGACCCCGAGCGCCTGGTGCCGGTGCTGATGCGCGCCGACTGGATCAACATCGTCATCGCCGGAGACCCCGGCCGCAACCAGTCGCGCGCCTACATCAACAACCACGAGCAGGGCGCGCCGGTGAGCCGGCGCGTGGCGTTGCCGAAGGCGTGGAAGGCGCTGTTGGAGAAGGCGAAGCCGCCAGCGCGCATCGTGTGAGTGGGAGGGGAGGAGGCTCCGCTCACTCGCCCCCGAGGCCGTCCTTCCCCACCTTCACCAGCACAGGCCGCGGCGCGAGGAACGTCGGCAACAGCACGCTGTGCTGGCCTTCGCCGCCTGCCACGAGCAGCGTGAAGTCGCCGGGTGCATCGGCCATGGGCACCACGCCCGACGGGTTGCGCTCGGCAAAGGCCCATTGCGGCCTGCGCACCTTGAGCACGTCGTCCACCGTCTCCGGGCTGAAGGCCGAGAGCGGCAGCCGGGCTTCCTCGAAGAGGCGGCGCTTGACGTCCGCCTTGGTGAGGCCGGCCGCGGCGAGGATGCGCGCGTGCTCGATGCCGAACACGATCACCGGTCCGTAGCCGAGTTGCGCATTCTGCATGCCCGGCGTCGAGATGGTGCGCGCGATCATGCCCAAGAGGTCATCGGCATTGCGGCTGGCGAAGTCGAGCAGGTTGAACTGCGCCGTCACCGAGATTGCGGCCACGGTGCTTTCATCGGCTCGGCAGCCCAGCTCCACGTGCAGGTGCTCCCAGGGCGAGGTGTTTTCGGTGATGCAGATGCCGGCCTTCATGCCCTGGCCCTGGGTGGCCATGTCCCCGTCGCCGGGGCGGCAGTCGCCCACCGCGATCATCATGAGGCGCATCGCGCGGCCGATGGTGATATTGGCGCGGTGAAATGCGCCGAACACATCGTTGCCACCCTGGATGCCGACCGCATTCGCGATGGGGCCGCTCGCGATCAGCAGCGGTGCCGCGGCGTTGGTGGTGGTGTTGATGCCGAGCAGGTTGAATTCGGGCCGCAGCATGGCGCGCGCGGCGGCCACCACCACCGGGAAGGTTGCAGGCGCGCAGCCGGCCAGGACAGCGCACACGGCAAGGCTCTCCAACGTCAGCGGCCGGCCCTTGGGTGGCACTTTCCCGAGCTGGCGCTGGCGCTGCGATGCGAGCGGCCCGAGCATGCGCTCGACGCGGGCTTCCGTGGGCGGCACGATGGGCAGGCCGTCCAGCCAGCCGCGGCTGCGGTAGAGGTCTGCTACTGCCTCCTCGTCACCGTCGATCTCGATGCGTTCGAGTGGCGCATTTGCTGGCGCTGCCGCCGTCGCTCCATCTGCTGCGGCGTCGGCGGCGACCGGTGCGAAGATCGCCTGTTCGATGCTGTCCTGGTACCCGGCCATCGCCTCGTAGGCGGCGCTGCGTTCTTCGCTGGAGATGGCATGCGGCAGCACCTGCGTGCGCAGGAGCGGCATCGGCAGGTCGAGGCTTGCCGAGACGCGCTCGGCTAGCGGGACGAACGCGTCGGTGACAAAGGTGAGCGTGGGCACACCGGCTTTTTCGATCTGTACGCTGTCGTGGACACTCCACGACGTGCAGGCCCCTCAATTGGCCAGCGCAGTGACCACCAGGTCGCAGTGCTTCAGTTCCTCCAGCATGGCCGCCGAGAGCGGCTCGCCCGCCTGCGGCTTCGAATGCGACACCGAGTCGGCCGCGATCCCGCGCACGGCAAGCGCGTCGAACACCGACTGGATGATGGCGTCGCCGTTGGGCTTGCCGTTGTGCAGGAGGCCGACTTTGAGCCGTTTGCCCGGTTGCGGGCGTGGCGCCGGGCGAGCCTGCGACACCGGCATGGGGGCGACGGGAAGCACGAATTTCATGGCGGTTCTCCTCATCCCCAAGGTGTGGGGCGGTGCCCGATTGTGCAGACCGGTTGGGGTGCAGTCAATGACGCGATGCAGTGCAAATCCTGTGGCGATGGCGATGCTCGCCGGATATGATGGGAGCGTCGCAACCCTGGAGGAGGTCAAGATGAAGACGCTTGTTTCGGCGGCACTGATTGCTGTGGCCATGTCGGCGGGCACTGCGCTCGCGCAGACCTACCCCTCGAGGCCCGTACGCATCATCATCGGCAATCCGCCGGCCTCCGTGGTGGATGTCACCATCCGGCCGGTGGCCGAGGAGCTGACGCGCCGCATGGGCCAGCCGGTGATCGTCGAGAACCGGCCCGGCGCCAATTCGCGGATCGGCGCCAAGGCCGTGGTCGGTGCTTCGCCCGATGGCTACACGCTGTTCTACAGCCTCGTGATGCAGAGCCATTCGCTGTTCGTGCGCGAGAACGCGGTGGATGCGGGCAAGGACCTCCTGCCCGTATCCCAGTTGGTGTCCACGCCATGGGTCCTGGTCGTGCGGTCTTCGCTCCCGGTGACCACGCTGCAGGAACTGGTGGCCTATTCGAAGGCGAACCCGGGCAGCCTCAAGCATGGTTCGCCGGCCGCCATCGTCGACATTCCGATGAAGGTTCTCGGCGATCGCGCGGGCTTCGAGTCGCGCAGCATTCCCTACAAGTCCAGTCCCCAGGTCATGATCGCGCTGCTCTCCGGCGAAGTGGACCTGGGCATGGGATCGGCGCAGACCTACACCGCCCAATTGCAGGCGGGCAAGGTGCGTGCCCTGTTCGCGCTCGCCACCAAGCGCGTGGCGGTCGTGCCGGACGTGCCCGCCGCACCGGAAGTCGGGCTGCCGAATTTCGAGGTGCCCGCCTACTATGGACTGTGGGCACCGCTGGGCACGCCGCGCGACATCATTGCCAAGCTTTCCGCCGAGGCGGCGGCAGCGGTCAGGACGCCGGCCATCGTCGAGCAGATCCGCAAATCGTCGGGTGGCGAAGCGCTCGGCACCACGCCTGAAGAGCAGATGAAGCAGTACGAGGCGGAAGTGCGCTTCTGGACGGACGCAATTCGCGCCACCGGTTACAAGGCGGAGTAGATAAATTCTCGAGAGGCTGTGATGGCCCCTATAATCCGGCTCCCTAACCGGCAGCCGGATCGGCCCAATGTTCAAGCCTCACAAGGATTCACTGTTCTCCATCCTGCTGCGCTCGCCCTGGTGGGCGAGCCTGTTGATTGCGGTGGGTCTCTTCTTCGCCTCGCGCCTGTTCCTGCCGTCGCTGGCAGCGGCCGCGTCCACCTTTCCGTGGCTGGCGCTCGCGATCTACGGCGCCTGGCGGCAGATGAAGGTGCCCGGGGCCGCGCGCGTGGAGGCCACGCTCGCACACCTGCGCGGCATGTCCTGGGACGAGTTCTCGGCGCTGGTCGCCGATGGCTTTCGTCGCGAGGGCTACGAGGTGACAGCGACCCGCGGCGGCGCGGTCGACATGGAATTGCGCAAGCAGGGTTACGTGACGCTGGTGGCCTGCCGGCGCTGGAAGGTGACCCAGGCAGGCGTCGCGCCGCTGCGCGAGCTGCAGTCGGCGCGTGAGTCAGGTGATGTGCGCGCCGGCATCTTCGTGACGGCGGGTGAGCTCTCGCCGCAGGCAGAGGCCTTCGCCGCAGAGAAGAACCTGAGCGTGCTGCGCGATATCGAGCTCGTGGCCTTCGTCGGCCGCTTCGGCAAGGCGTCCCCGAAGTAAATCGGCCGCGCCAGGAGGATTGCCCGGGCACGGCCGATGGAGGGATTGGCGGGGCGAGTGATCCCCGCTGCCTCGCAGTGTTGGTGATCAGTTCGCCATGATCATCCCGGGCGGGGTCTCGTAGGCGCCGAATTCGCGCTGCGCGAGTTTCGCCGGGTCAGAACCGATGCGATCGGTCGGCATGGGCAGCTGCAATATCAGTACCTGCGCGCCCTTGGGGCCAGCGGTGAAGCTTGGCGTCGCTTCGCCGCGCTCGAGGCGAATGAGGGTGAGCGGCGGCAATTCCTTGCCGTCCTGCGACAGCGACCCGCTGCACACGAGGTAGTACTGGTCGCCGCCGTCGGTGGGTTCTCCCGCTGCCTTGGCATCGGGTCCCATGCGCAGGCCCACGACGAGCACGTTGTCAGGCTTGGCTTCGAGCAGCCGTTCCCGGGTGTGCTGTCCCACGGCCGGCAGCGGCTGGTCGATGTCGAACTGGCCGGCGATGTTGCGACCGGGTTTGCCGGGAATCTTGTGGCGCGCCTCGGGCATGGGGAAGTAGCCCGTCGAGCAGGCTGCGCGGATGGTATAGAAGGAGATGCCTTTTTCGCCGCCGACGATGGGACCGTAGGGCGTGAAGGCATCGGCGTAGTGGAACGCGACCGGGCGCGCCGGGCCGGGCCCGAGGCGGCCGTCGCCGCGCACGATGACCTGAAACTGGTCGATGTCATGAAAGTGCGGGTGGATGGTCGAGCCTTCGCTCGGCATGTCGACGAGGAAGGCCTGCGGGCCTTCGAAGGTCTCCAGGATCGACCCGTAATAAGGGTTGACCACCGATACGTATTCCTTGGTCTGGATTTCCCGCTGCTGGGTCTGCTCGCGTGTGACGATTTGCATGCTGTCCTCCTGTGGAATAGGTGCACTGCGCCGGGCTTGCCGAACGTCTGCATCTTACACAATGGCTCTCGAGCTCGCAGAGGTCGCGCCATGGCTCGGGGCGGGTCGCCCGCCATCAGCGTGTTACAGTCTGCGCATGTTGGCGACGCCTCACAGCCGGGGTGTTTGGCGAGCCTTGGGCGTGACATTTATTTCCTGACAAATTAAAGGCGGAATCCATGTTGAACGGATAACCGCAAAATAAATACTGACAGAATAATTCATGCCATCCAGCCTGTCCCCGCGCCATTTCCTGCTCGCCATCGCCCTCACGGCGGTGTGGGGCAGCAATTTCGTGGTGGTGCCCTACGCGCTGGAGCACATCCCGCCGCTGCTGTTCGCCACGCTGCGCTTTGCCCTGGCGCTGGTGCCGGCGATGTTCTTCATCGCGCGACCGGCATGCAGCTGGCGAAACCTCGGTCTCTACGGCGTATTGATCGGCGTGGGCCAGTTCGGCCTGCTATACATCGCGATGAAGGGCCACATTTCGCCGGGGCTCGCCTCGCTGGTGGTGCAGACGCAGGTGTTCTTCACGGTGGGCCTGTCCGTTCTGATCAGGGGCGAGCGCGTGCGCGGCTACCAGTGGGGCGCGCTGCTCCTCGCGGCTGCGGGCCTTGGCGTGATCCTCACGCATACCGGCGGCGTGACCACACCGTTGGGCGTCGCGCTGATGCTGGTCGCCGCGGCCTGTTGGGCGGGCGGCAACATCACGGCCACGCAGGCCGGGCCGGTCAACATCCTGTCCTACGTGGTGTGGGCAAGCGCCTTTGCCGTGCCGCCGCTGTTCCTGCTCTCGCTTGTTTTCGAAGGCTGGGACGCGATCTCGACGGGCGTACGCGATGCCGACGCGGGCACCTGGCTCGTGGTGGGCTGGCAGGCCTGGGGCAATACCCTTTTCGGTTACGTAACCTGGGGGTGGCTCCTCGCGCGCTATCCGGCGGCGACCGTCGCGCCCATGGCGCTGTTGGTGCCGGTGTTCGGCATGAGCAGCTCGGCGCTGCTGCTCGGCGAGCCATTGCCGGCGTGGAAGCTGGTCGCGGCGCTACTGATCATGCTCGGGTTGACGATTAACCTCCTGTGGCCGAAATGGCGCGGGGGTAAATCGACCGCGGGCGATCGGGGCTGATATTCTCGGGTCCGAGGAGGAGGCTGCATGGATGATTTCGATTATGTGATTGTGGGCGCGGGCTCGGCGGGCTGCGTGCTCGCCAACCGGCTGTCGGCTGACCCGAATACCCGGGTGTGCCTGCTCGAAGCGGGACCTCCGGACACGAGCCCGCTAATCCACGTGCCGCTGGGCATGCTGCCGCTGATGACGCACCCGCTGCTCAATTGGTGTTTCAACACTGTGCCGCAGCCGGGCACGGCCGACCGGTCCATCTATGCGCCGCGCGGAAAAACCCTGGGCGGCACCAGTTCCATCAACGGCATGGTGTACATGCGTGGCCACCGCGGCGACTACGACGAGTGGGCGGCGGCGGCCAACCCGGGCTGGTCGTATCGCGAGGTGCTGCCGTATTTCCTTCGAAGCGAGCACAACGAGAAATTCGGCGCGCCCTATCACGGCAAGGGCGGGCCGCTCAACGTGTGCGACGTGGAATCGTATTCGCCGCTGATGGACATGATGTTCGCCGCGGCCCGGCGCATGGGCTACCCGGTGATCGAGGACTTCAACGGCGCGGCGCAGGAGGGCTTTTCCCGGCGCCAGGCCACCATCAAGCGCGGGCGCCGGCATTCCACGTCCATCGCATTTCTGCGGCCAGTGCTGCAGCGGCCGAACCTCGTGGTGAAGAACGGCGTGCTCGTCGACAAGATCGTGTTCGAGGGCCGGCGCGCCGTGAGCATCGACGTGATCGACGCGACTACGGGCAGCCGAGGTCGGCAAGCCGGTCGGCATATCCGTGCGCGGCGCGAAATCATCCTCGCCGGCGGCACCTACGCGTCGCCGGCGATCCTGCTGCGCTCGGGCATCGGCGAGGCGGCAGAACTCGCGCGCCTGGGCATTGCGAGCGTGGTCGATCTGCCTGGCGTCGGCCGCAACCTGCAGGACCACCTCATCACGCAGGTGGGCCACGTCACCGAGTCGACGATCCCGTACGGGCTGACAGCGGCGAAGCTGCCCTGGCTTGGTGGGCAGGTGCTCAAGTACTTGTTTGTGCGCAGCGGCGCCTTCGCCAACAATATCCTGCATGCGGGCGGCTTCATTCGCTCGCGCCCCGACCTCGATCGTCCCGACCTGCAGTTCATCCTGCTGCCCGCCGGACGCACGCCGGAGAACCCCAATGCCAAGGGGCATGGCTACGGCATCATCGTGCTGCTGCTGCGGCCCGAGAGTCACGGGCGCGTCACCATCGCGAGCGCCGACCCGCTGGCAGCGCCCGTGATCGACCCGCAGTTCCTCAGTGCGCGCGCCGACGTCGATCTCGTGGTGCACGGCATGAAGCTCGCGCGCCAAATGCTCGCCGACCCGGCTTTCGATCCGGTGCGCGGCCCGGAGATCCTTCCCGGCGAGGGCGTTCGCGACGACGCAGCGCTTGAGGCCTACGCGCGTAATCGTTGCGCCACGGCCTTCCATCCGGTGGGCACCTGCCGCATGGGGCAGGGTGACGATGCGGTGGTGGATAACCAGTTGCGCGTGCGCGGGGTCGAGGGGCTCAGGGTGGCCGATGCCTCCATCATGCCGCGCATCATCGGCGGCAACACCAATGCGCCCGCAATCATGATCGGCGAGAAGGCTGCCGACATGGTGCTGGGGCGCCCGGCGCTCGCGCCCATCGAGGCATAGTGAAAGGGGACGCCATGCAGGCATTCGATTACGTGATCGTCGGCGCCGGCTCGGCCGGTTGTGTGCTCGCCAACCGCCTGTCGGCCGATGCCAACAACAGTGTGTGCCTCATCGAGGCAGGTCCGCCCGACAACAGCCCGCTTATCCACGTGCCGCTGGGCATCCTGCCGTTGATGCAGCACCGCACCTACAACTGGCGCTTTTCCACCGTGCAACAGGCGCATGCCGCGGGGCGGCAGGTCTACACGCCGCGCGGCAGGACACTGGGCGGAACCAGCGCCATCAACGGCATGGTGTACCTGCGCGGCCATCGCCTGGACTTCGACGACTGGGCCGCCGCCGGCAATCCCGGCTGGTCGTATCGCGAGGTGCTGCCGTACTTCAATCGCAGCGAGACCAACGCCCAGCACGGCGGCCCGTACCACGGCACCCACGGCCCCTTGCGCGTGGGCAATGTGGAGTCGTACTCACCGCTGACGGACATGATGTTCGATGCGGCGCTCAGCGCCGGCTGGCGGGTCAACCTGGACATGAACGGCGAGGAGCAGGAGGGATTCGGCAGGCGGCAGGCCACCATCTGGCGTGGGCGCCGGCAGTCCACCGCGGTGGCATTCCTCAAGCCCGTGATGCATCGCAAGAACCTGACGGTGCTGACCGATTGCCTTGCGGACACGGTGGCGTTCGAGGGGCGGCGCGCCAACGGCGTGGTCGTCGTGCAAGCGGGCGCCCGGCGCCGGATCGTTGCCCAGCGCGAAGTCGTGCTTGCAGGCGGCGCCGTCGGCTCGCCTCTGATGCTGATGCGCTCGGGCATCGGCAATCCCGAAGAACTCGCGCGCTTCGGCATTGCCGTGTTGCACGCGCTGCCCGGCGTGGGCGGCAATGTGCAGGATCATTACACGTGCCTGATCAACCATGCCTCTGATTCGTCATTGCCTTATGGCCTGTCGTTGTCGCGCCTGCCTTGGGGCGCCCTGCAGGTGTTCAAGTACCTGTTCCTTCGCACCGGTGTGTTTGCCAACAACGTTGGGCATGCCTGCGGCTACGTGCGCTCGCGCGATGACCTCGATCGGCCGGACCTGTTGTTCGCGCTCTATCCCAACAACCGCACGCCGGCCAACCCGACCGGCAAGGGGCAGGGCTACAGCATCATCCCCATCCTCATGCGTCCCAAGGGGCGCGGGCGCATCGGGCTCACGGGGCCGGGCGCGGACGCCGCGCCCATGATCGACCCGGCCTACTGGCGCGAGTCCGAAGACCTCGACCTGATGGTCACGGCGATGAAGCTCGGGCGCAAACTGCTGGCGCAGAAAGCCTGGGACCCGGTGCGTGGGCCGGAGGTGTTGCCGGGGCCGGCGGTTCACGACGATGCTGCGCTTGCGAACTACGTGCGCCGCACGAGCGGCACGGCCTATCACCTGGTGGGGAGCTGCGCCATGGGGCGCGATGAACGCGCTGCGGTGGTTGATGCGCAGCTTCGGGTGCATGGCGTGGAAGGCCTGCGTGTGGCCGATGCTTCCATCATGCCGACCGTGCCCGGTGGCAACACCAATGCGTCCGCGATCATGATCGGCGAGAAGGCCGCCGACATGATTCTCGGGCTGCCGCCGCTGCCGGTGGCACAATTGTCATCATAAAATACTGACAAGAAATAAATGGGGGATATTTCCCATGGATTATGGCGTTATATTTACTGACACAATGAACCGTGCGTACGGTGCGACTCGAATGGCCAGCTGCATGCTGGCGCTCGGCGTGGCGGTGCTGTCATCGGCCTGCGCGCAGGTTCCGCTCGTAGCCGAGGAGACCTACAAGCCCACGCCCGGGCAGATGGGCAAGGACGTGGTGTGGGTGCCCTCGCCGCCGGCGGTGGTGGAGCGCATGCTCGACATCGCCCGCGTGACGCGCGATGACTTCGTCATGGACCTGGGCTCGGGCGACGGGCGCAACATCATCGCCGCGGGCCGGCGCGGCGCCCGCGCCGTGGGCGTGGAGTTCAATCCGGACCTCGTCGGCCTGTCCAACCGCAACGCGGCGCGCCAGGGCGTGGCCGATCGCGCCTCCTTCGTTCAGGGCGACATGTTCGCCGCCGACATGTCGCAGGCCTCGGTGCTGGCGCTGTTCCTGCTCACCGACAACCTGCGCCGCCTGACGCCGAAGTTCATCGACATGAAGCCGGGTTCGCGCATCGTGGTGAACTACTTCGGTATCGACGGCTGGCAGCCCGATTACGAGGAAGAGATGAAATCGGATTGCGAGCCTTGGTGCGTGATCAAGCTCTACATCGTCCCCGCCAGGGTAGCCGGCAAGTGGCGCCTCGCCGAAGGCGAACTGGAGCTGGAGCAGCGCTTTCAGGTGCTGTTCGGCACCTACACCGTAAGCGGTGCGAAGACTGGCATCACCAATGCACGCATGGACGGCGACCGTATCCGCTTTGGCATCGGCGGCGTGCAGTACACGGGGCGCGTGCACGGCAGTCGCATGGAAGGCGAGCGCAGCGGCGGTGCCACCGGCGCCTGGACTGCGCAGCGCTAGGGCGACCGGCGGCTGTTGCCCCGTTATCCCTACTGACGTTCGCGAATGGCGGCCGCCACCGCCTCGGACACGACAGGTACCACGCGGGAGTCGAGCGGATCGACGATGATGCGTTCCGGCGTGACCTCGCCCAGCAGGCCTGCAATGGCGCGCGCGGCGACCACGTAGTCCGACCGCTGGTACGAGGTGGCATTCGCCAGGAAGCCGCCGGCCTTGTGAATCGACGGGAAGCCGAGAACATTGTTGACCCCGTTGGGCGCGTCCGAGCGGCCGGTGCCGACGAAGACCGCACCGCCATCGCGGAATCGCTCGAATGCCACGGCGATGTTTTCACCCACCGTCGTCAGGATTTCCGGATTGGGATTGGCCAGGGAGATGATGCCGGGGCGGTCGTTCATCATGAGCATGTGCTCGAGTCTGAACGGCGTGCGCTTGTCGGCTTCCGCGGCGGACAGGCCGATGTAGACGTCGGCGCCGCGCAGCCCGTTCTCCCAGGATCCGGTTCTGCCATCGGCGTTGATGATGGCTGCGATATGTTTTTTTTCTTCGTTCATGCCGGCCTTGCGCCCGGCGTACAGGAGCCCTTTCGAGTCGGCCATCTGTATCTTGCCGGGATTGACGCCTGCTGCAATCAGGATCAGCGCGACGCCGATGGCGCCGGCGCCGGCGCCCTGAAAATGGATGGCCAGCTCGCTCAGGGGCTTGCCGATCAACTTGGCGCCATTGATCAGCGCTGCGGTGACCACGATGCCCGTACCCCACTGATCGTCGTCGAAGACGGGGATGGCGATCTCGTTCTGTAGCTTTCGCTCGACTTCGAAGGAGTGCGGCGATGACAGATCTTCCAGATTGATGGAGCCCCCGCGCTCGGGCAATATCTTGGTGAGCAACTCGACGATCTTGTCCGGATCGGTTTCATCCAGGACGAGGCTGACGGCCGGAATGTCCGCGAGGCCCGCAATCAGAATGGCCTTGCCGGTCATGACCGGAGCGCCGGGTTGGGGGCCGATATCGCCCAAGCCCAGGATGGCGGTTCCATCGGTGACGATGTAGACCGCCTTGCCGAGTGCAGCGATCTTGTCCTTGATGGCAGGCAGGTTCGACGAGCGGCTGACTGGAATGATCAGGTTGGTGTGCGACAAGGCCTTGGCCAGGCCGTAAAGCGCATTGGCGCGAAACAGGATGGCCTGGCGCATCCTGTCGTCGGCAATGTCGGCTGCAAACAGGCGCAGGTCGATCGACTCCCACAGCAGGTGCTTGATGACATTGCAGATGAAGCCCACACCTGGCGTATATACCTCGGCCAGAACTTTCAGCGATGGAATCCTGACGCGTCGCGTGTCACCGACGGGATAGCAGGGATAGCAGATGGCATCCAGGTAGGTCCGCACGAAATCCATCGTGGTGCCGCCCTGGTAGCCGCCCGCAAGATATCGGGCCGATGAGCGAAAGCTCGCGCGGCCGGGGACGTTGAAGCGCTCGAGGATGTCGGCCACCTGTTCGGGTGAAACGATCCTGCTGTCGCCGTGCTGCACGCTGCCGAGCTTTCGGACGATGGCAGCGATCTCGGGTGTATTCGGGAATTGGCGCACCGCTTGCGACCAGCTGACGCCCTGGGGAGCCGTGCGTTGATGAGGCATGTTCATGATGTTCTTTCGCAAATGCTCGGATGAATGCACGCGTTGCCGGTGCAACCAGTGGCGATGCGTCCTGGAATGCGGCTACTTGACCAGCGACACCTGCACGTCGCGCTTGCCGGTGTAGGAATTGCGGCCGTGCGCGGTGTAGATGTTGTCCACCAGCATCATGTCGCCGGCGCGCCACGGGAAGGCGACGGTGACTTCCTGCATGACATCGAGCACTGCCTCGATGTCGGCCGGGTCGAAGGGCACGCCGTCGCCGAAGGTGGTGTTCATCGGGCGCTTGCGGCCGGGAGGGTAGTACTGCTGGTAGAGGTCGTAGCGCTCCTGGCCGATGTTGCGCGGCACCATCGTTTGCCCGTGCGCCTGGTTGAACCAGACTTCTTCACCGGTGACCGGGTGATGGATGAAGCCCGAGGCGCGAAAGCGGATGGTGAGGCCGCCGTCCGGCTCCCAGGTATGCTCGACGCCCATGCCGCGGCAGGCCTCCTCGGCCTTGGCAGGGTCCGTCGTGTAGAACGACTCGTGCCAGGTGCGGTGCTGCTGCTCGATGAGGATGTGCTCGGCCTTGGTTCCCGGCGCGCGCCAGTTGCGCGTGTAGAGCACGCCACGCTCGCGTACGGCATTCACGAATTTCTGCGGCAGCATGCGGGTGGCGCGGCGCATATCGCCGATCCAGGTCTCGCCGCCCGTGTCCGCCGGGTGTTGGCAGAAAAACGCGAGCTGGCTCGGGTAGTGGGGCAGGTAGGACATCTCCTGGTGCAGGCACAGCGTGGTGTGCGCCGCTGCGTGCGTGGTCTCGAACACCTTGCCCTTGAGGTTGTTGCGTTGCGCCGCGCCGCCCGCGTAGCCGTAGGTGGTGCTGGGGAAGTGCTCGACCATGCGCGCGAAGTCGTCGGTGTCCTTGAGCGGAAAGCCGCGCAGCACGATGGCGCCTGCCTCGCGCGTCAGGGTGTTGAGCGCATCGCCGTTGTCGCGCAGCCAGGCCACGGTCTCATCGACGCTGGACTTGAGCCCGCGCGCTCGCGGTTCGATGAACAGGGGCAGGCCGTCCGTGTTGTAAGGGGTGAAGGACACGTCGCCGGAGAGTGCCTGCGGGACACTGCGTAGGATCGTTTCTGCTGCTGCGCTCATGGAATTCCCCTTCTCGCCATTGTCCGCTTCACATGGGTCTGCTTCGCATCGCGGCCCAAGTCGCAATTTTACGCTGGCAGCGGGCGTTTCGCCCGACGGCTTCCTGCCAGTACGGTTGAACGCAAACTCATTCTCGCCATGCTGCTCGGCAATCTGGGCGCTGCGCGTGAAGGGACGCCAGGCCGAAGTGGATGTGTACGCGGTCGAGTGACCGGCCGCGCGGTCCCCATAGTTAGCAGCGCGGCCGAGCCTGCGTAGCAGGCCGCGCGGTCTCTCCTTCTTATCGCTTCACCTCGTAGAACTCGCGCATCAACACATCTTCCAGTCCGGCGCTGTCTTCAAGGCGGGCCGACAGGTCGAGCGAGCGCCCGAGGCGCCGCGAGTCCCATATGAAATCGCCTTTTTCCTGGTCGCGAATGATGGCAATCATTGCGCGCACCACGGCAATGCGGATGTCCGGGTTGTTGGCCTTGCGCACCTCGATTGCCTGTGCGCTCATGCGTCCGATTTCCTTGTTCCATCCATAGAAGACTAGTTCCGCTCGATCGAAGGTTTCACGCTGGATCTGGAATACGCCGCCACCCTGCTTGCGCGGATCGGAGCCGAAGCTGGGGGCGCGATTCTGACCGAGGTTGGATGCGACGATGCTGTCGCGGCGCGCCTTGTCGTCGTCCAGTGCAGCCTGCGTGGGCGGTGCGCTGGGTGCGCTATTGCCGCGCGCTCGACGTCGCGCTTCCAGTGCGGCCATGAAATCGTTGTTGGGTGGGCGCGCGGGGGTGGGGGGAGCCGGTGGCTGCGGGGCAATTGGAGCAGCGGCGGGCGCGGCCGGCACGGGCGGCGGCGTCACGGGTGCCGCAGGCGCGCCCGGTGTCGGCGTGTTGAGCGCGATGACCGGTGCGCGCGGGCGCTGCGCCGGTGCTGGCGCAGGCGCAGGTCGGCGCGATCGCGGCTGTGCATTCCGCGCAACGGCGGGGGGGGCGGGTGTCGCGGAGGGTATCGGCAGCACGCGCAGGCGCAATGGGGAGGTCAACTGGCTGCCGTCTGCGCCGCTCAGCTGGCGCACATCGTGCGGCAGCTTCCAGCCGAACAGCGCGGCCGCGTGCAGCAGTATCGAGAGCGCGACGGCCACCCAGATGAACGGCAGGTTCAGTCGCCCCTTGTCGTCGAGGATAAGGCCGATGCGAATACGCGGGGGCTTCATCTGCCGATTCTAATGGGTGCAACCGGCGCAGGAAGAGTCTGTTGCAATATGAGGGGATACTCCCCTCATGCTCCCCTACTACGGGGGTTGCAAAATTTCATTTTGCAACCGGTTCTAAGTACGTCAGGATGCGGTCAGAAGACGGCGAGGCTCAACCCGTAGGCAACGGCGGCGACGAAGGCGCTCGCAGGGATGGTGAAGATCCACGCCCACACGATGCCGCCGGCTACCCCCCAGCGCACGGCGCTGGCGCGACGTGTCGCACCTACGCCGACGATGGCACCGGTGATGGTGTGGGTGGTGGACACTGGAATGCCCATCGCCGTGGCCAGGAACAAGGTGATGGCACCGCCGGTCTCGGCGCAGAAACCGCCCACGGGCTTGAGCCGGGTAATTCTCTGGCCCATGGTCTTGACGATGCGCCAGCCGCCGAACATGGTGCCCATGGCGATGGCGATGTAGCAGGCGACGATGGTCCAGGTGGGGGGCAAGGCGTCTCCAGCCGCAGCATGGCCGCTGGCAATCAGCAGCATCCAGATGATGCCGATGGTTTTTTGCGCGTCATTGCCGCCATGGCCGAGGCTGTAGGCGCTCGCCGAGACCAGTTGCAGGCGCCTGAACCAGCGATCCACCCTCGATGGCGACATGCCGCGGCAGATCCAGGACACTGCGATCATCATTAGCGAGCCGAGGAGGAAGCCGAGAAAGGGGGACACGAAAATGAAGGCCACGGTGCGCCAGATGCCGGTTGCAACCAGCGAGCCCGCGCCGGCCTTTGCAATCGCCGCGCCCACGAGGCCGCCGATCAGCGCATGCGAGGAACTGCTCGGAATGCCGTAGTACCAGGTGACCAGGTTCCAGGCGATCGCCCCGATCAGGGCGCCGAACACCACGTGCGTGTCGACGACGCTGGTTTCTATGATGCCCTTTCCCACGGTGGCCGCGACGCTCAGGTGAAAGATGAACACGGCAATGAAGTTGAAGGCCGCAGCGAGCAGCACCGCCTGGCCCGGGCGCAGCACGCCCGTCGACACCACTGTGGCTATGGAGTTGGCGGCATCGTGAAACCCGTTCATGAAATCGAACACCAGCGCCACCACGACGAGCAGCACCACCACCCACAGCGCAACCTGGACCGAGCTCATGCGGCTGGCTTACGAGTTCTCGAGGACGATGCCCTCGATCAGGTTGGCGACATCCTCGACCTTGTCGGTGATGGTCTCCAGCAGTTCGTAGATCGCCTTGAGCTTGATGACTTCGCGCACGTCCGGCTCGTCGCGAAACAGCTTGCTCATGGCCGCGCGCATGACCCGGTCAGCGTCGGACTCGAGCTGGTCGATTTCCTCGCAGGTTTTCAGCGCCGCCTCCGCCGTTGCAGGCTTGGCGACGTCGGGAATCAGCGACACAGCATGGCGCAGGCGCTGGCAGCATTTCAGGCTCAATTCGGTGAGGCGCGACACTTCCACCGTGATTTCGTGCACGCCGTACAGGCTCATGGCCTCGGCGCAGTCCTGGATCAGGTCCGCCACATCGTCCATGGTGTTGATCAGCGAGTGGATCTGGTCGCGGTCGATCGGCGTGATGAAGGTCTTGTGCAAGAGGCGGTTGACCTCCTGGGTGAGGCGGTCGGCGGCATGTTCCGCGTCGTCGATGGCCTTGGTGTACTGCTCGCGCAGGTTCAAGTCGTCATAGTTGGCGACCAGCAGGGAGAGGGCCTTTGCCGACTCCTCGATGTAGGCGGCGTGCTGGTTGAACAGCTTGAAGAAGTTGCCGTCGACCGGCAGCAGTTTGGCAAACAGCATGAATTCCCCCGGAATGGCCTCGATTGGGCGGAGATGAAACCTCGGAGATGCCCGCTGTTTCGCCCATGGCAGTGGGGTTGATTTTATTACAGTGCGGTGGATCGGTTGCCGACTATTTTGGTCGCTGGCCATATGCGCGCGCAAGGAGGGCGGGCAGAGGCGCGGGTTCTTGGTCCGGATGCCGTGGAAATACTCGATCCGGAGGCCAATCGCGCCAATTCAAGGGTTTTGGCGGAGGCGGCGCGCGGGTGCGCTAGTATTGCCGACCTATGAACACCGTTGCCATTGATCGGAGTCCAGCCCCCAAGGTCCGCGATCTTCTCCTTATCGGGGCGGGGCACGCCCACGTGCAGGTGCTGCGCTCGTTCCTGATGCAGCGCCCGTCCCATTGCCGCGTCACGCTGATTATTGACCGACCCGTTGCCGTGTACTCAGGGATGGTGCCGGGATATGTGGCCGGCCAGTACCGCGCGGAGGAACTCGAGATCGATCCGTTGCCGCTGGCGCGCCGTGCCGGCGCGCGCGTGGTGTTCGGCAAGGCCCTGCGCATCGACCCCGCCGCGCGGTGTGTGCATGTCGAGGGCCGGTCGGCGCTGAAATACGATGTGGCGTCGATCAACATCGGGTCTACGGTGATGGGACTGGAGTTGCCCGGTGTCTCGGAGCACGCCTTGTCGACGCGACCGATCGGGCGCTTCACTGCTCGCGTCGCGCAAGTGGATGCGTTGGCCGCGGCGCTGGGCGGGGCGCGCGCATTGCGCCTCGTCATTGCCGGTGGCGGCGCGGGCGGGGTGGAACTGGCCTGCTGTTTCGATGCGCGCCTGAAAGCCAAGGGCGTGCGTGCGCACATCACCATGGTGCATGCCGGGACGCAATTGCTGCCCGGCTACGGCAACTCGATCGGCGATCGGGTGGCGCGCGCGTTGGGGAGCCGCGGCGTGCAGCTTGTCACGCAGCGCAAGGTTGCCAGCGCGCGCGCCGACAGCATCACGCTGGATGACGGCTCCGTGCTGGATTGCGATGCGCTCGTGTGGTCGACCGGGGCGGCATCGCACTCCCTATTCGCCGACTCGGGACTCCCTACCGATGCGCGCGGTTTTGTGCTGACGCGATCGACGCTGCAGGTGGTCGGGCATGACGATCTCTTCGCGGTGGGCGACTGCGCCGCGCTGGTGGACTATCCGGATACGCCGAAGGCCGGCGTGTATGCGGTGCGCGAGGGACCTTATCTGGCAGATAACCTGCGCGCCACGCTGCTTCGCGAGGCGCTGCGAAGTTACCGGCCGCAGCCGGATTTTCTCACGCTGCTCAACCTGGGCGATGGAACGGCGATCGGCGTCAAGAAGGGGTTTTCCTTCGAAGGTCGCTGGGCGATGCGCTGGAAGGACCGCATCGACCGCAAGTTCATGCGCGGCTTCCAGTTGCTCGAGGCGGATGGCAGCGACGGGCCGGCCGTGCGCATGCTGCCTGCGATGCCGGCGGGGATGGATATCGTGTGCGGCGGCTGCGCCGCAAAGCTCGGCCAGTCGGCGCTGGAGCGCGCGCTGGCGCGCCTCGATGCGCCGCCCGCGGCGCCGGAAGTGGTGCTCGGGCTGGACGAGGCGGACGATGTGGCTGCTTACCGGATTGACGCAGGCGCCGCCGGCGGCAGCGTGATGGTGGTGTCGGTGGATTTCTTTCGCGGCTTTACCGACGACCCATATCTCGTGGGCCGGATTGCGGCCGAGAACGCGCTGTCGGACCTGGATGCCAAGGGTGTTACGCCGCGCTGGGCGCAGGCGCTGGTGGCCATTCCGTTGGCTGCCGACGAAGAGGAGGGCGAGGAGGTGTTGTACCAGGTGCTGGCCGGTGCGCGCGCGGTGTTCGATGCGCGAGGCGTGCGCCTTTTGGGCGGCCATACCAGCAAGTCCATGGACCTCGAGGTGGGGTTCAGCGTGCAGGGTGTCAGCGCCGCCGGCGCGGTGCTTGCGAGGCGGCGCGGCGCGCTGGCGGTAGGGCAGCAACTGGTGCTGACGCGCGCGCTCGGCACCGGCGTGCTGTTCCACGCTGATATGGCGGGCAGGGCGCGCGGACCATGGATCGAAGCGGCGCTGGCCTCGATGTTGCGGGGCAATGGCGCCGCGCGAAGCGTGGCGGGGGCGGCGAGGGCCGCCACCGACATCACCGGCTTCGGTCTTGCGGGGCACCTCGTGTCTATGCTGGGCGGCGGCAGCGTGTCGGCGCGCATTCATGTCGATGCATTGCCGGCGCTGCCCGGTGCGCTGGCCCTGCTGGCGCGGGGCGAACGCAGTACCTTCCATCCGGAAAACGCGCGTATGGCGCGGGCGCTGGCAGTTGATCCCGGCTTGCGGGACGATCCGCGATTGCAGTTGATCTACGACCCGCAGACGGCGGGGGGCCTGTTGCTTGCGTTCGACGCAAAGGATGTACCGGATGCGCTCGCGCAATTGCGCGCGGCGGGATACGGCGAGGCGGCGGTGATCGGTGAAATCACCGCGGCGCGCCCCGATGGCGCGGCCGCGGAAATAGTCAGGTAAGCCGGCGGCGCGATCCTATGGCAGGCGGCGCTCGGGAACCGGGTGGCCGAGTACGCCCCCGCTGGGCGGCACATGCTCGGCCGCCGGATCGATGCCATGCGCTTCGATATGCGCCTTGCGTGCAAGCAGCGAGTAGGCCACCGGCACCACGAACAGCGTGAGCAATGTGCCGAACGACATGCCGCCGACGATCACCATGCCGATCTGCGCGCGTGATTCGGCGCCGGCCCCGCTGGCCAATGCCAGCGGCATCGCACCGAGCACCATGGCGCCCGTGGTCATCAGGATGGGGCGCAGGCGCATGGTGGCCGCATCGATGATGGCGGACGTCATCTCCTCTCCGGCGGCGCGCCGCTGGTTGGTGAATTCCACGATCAGGATGCCGTGCTTGGTAATCAGGCCCACCAGGGTGATGAGGCCCACCTGGCTGTAGATGTTGAGCGTGCCGCCTGTGATCCACAGCAGGAACAACGCGCCGGCCATCGACAAGGGTACCGAGAGCATGATCACGAAGGGCGAGGTGAAGCTCTCGAACTGCGCGGAGAGCACCAGGTAGATGAAAAACAGCGCCAGCACGAACACGAAATAGATTTCGCTGCCCGAGTTGCGGAACTCCAGAGACTGGCCGTCCAGGCCCGTTTGCGCGACAGAGCCGACGGTTGTCTTGGCCGCAGCATCTAAGGCCTTCAGCGCGTCGTCGATGGTGTAACCGGGGGCCAGCGTGCCGGTGATCTTCACCGCGCGCATGCGCTGGAAGTGGTTGAGCGACTGCGGCGCCACGCCCTCCTTGACGTCGACGAAGTTCGACAGCTGGATCATGGTGCCATTGCGGCTGCGCACGTAGATGTCGCTGATGTCGGCGGGGGTGGAACGGTCTACCGGTGCCACTTGCACGATCACGTCGTACTGTTCACCATCGCGCTTGAAGCGGGTCACCTGGCGCCCGCCCAGCATGGTCTCCAGGGTTCGGCCAACGTTGTCCACGTTGACGCCGACATCGCCCAGCTTGTCGCGGTTGATCTGCACGCGCACTTCCGGCGTGTTCAATCGCAGGTCGGTCTGCAGGTTCTGTGCGCCGGGAAACTTGCGCACTTCCTCGAGGAAGCGATCGACGATGCGGTTTAGCTCGGCATAGGGCACCTGCGCCATGATCACGTACTCGATCGGGGTGGAGCGGAAGCGCTGGCCGAGCGACGGCGGGTTGATGGTGAACACCTGCGCGCCGGGAATGGTGGCGAGCTTGGGCCGCAGTTCCTCGGCAATCTGCTGCTGCGACTTCTTGCGCTCTTCCCAGGGCTTCAGGCGCAAGATGGCGTTGCCGTCCACCACCGTCGGGAAGCCGGCGATGGCAGTGTAGGCGAAGGCTTCTGGCACCTGGGCGTAGAACCCCTCGATCGCCTTCATTTGATCGCCGGTGTACACGGGTGTGGAGCCTTGTGGTGCCGTGACGGCGCCGAAGATGATGCCGCGATCTTCGATCGGCGAGAGCTCGGATTTCAGCGTCATGAACAGCGCCGTACACACGCCCATGACAGCGAACCAGCACAGCACGACGAACCAGCGCGCGCCGAGCGCCGCGGTGAGTAACGCGCGATAGCCGTTGGTGAAGGCAACGAACCCCGCTTCGATCTTGTTGTAGAGCCAGGAATGCTTGGTTTCGTGCTTGAGAAGGAGGGAACACATCATCGGCGTGAGCGTCAGCGCCATGAAGCCCGATACCATGACGGCACCCGCCAGCGTCAGCGCGAATTCGATGAATAGCCGCCCCGTGCGGCCGGTGGCAAACGCCAGCGGCGCGAACACCGAGGCCAGGGTCAGGGTCATGGCGATCACCGCAAAGGCGATTTCCTTGGCACCCTGCATGGCGGCGTCCATGCGCGTCATGCCGTCCTCGATGTGGCGGAAGATGTTCTCGAGCACCACGATGGCGTCATCCACTACCAGGCCGATGGCGAGCACCATGGCCAGCAGCGTCAGCGTGTTGATGGTGAAGCCGAAGAAGTACATCAGGCCGAAGGCGCCGACCAGCGACACCGGGATGGTGATGATGGGGATGATGGTGGCGCGCAGGCTTCTGAGGAAAAAGAAGATCACCAGCACCACCAGCGCAACCGCCTCGACGATGGTCGTAAACACCGATTTGATCGAGCGTTCGATGAACTGCGAGGTGTCGTAGGCGAGGATTAGCTTCATGCCGGGCGGCAGGTTCTCGTTGATGACCTTGAGTTCCGTCTGCACGGCCTGGGACAGTTCCAGCGGATTGGCCACCGCCTGCTTGATCACGCCAATGTTGAGCGAGGGATTGCCGTTGAATCGGGATACGGTGCGCTCGTTGGCCGCGCCGATGGCGACGCTGCCGACGTCCTTGATGCGCACCGGGTAGCCGGCCACGTTGGCGACGATGATCTGGCCGAAGGCATCTGGGGTGCGCACGTCGGTCTCGGCTACGACCGTGAATTCGCGCGTGGAGGACTCGATGCGGCCGGCCGGGATTTCCGCGTTCTGGCGTCGCAGGGCGTCTTCCACGTCCTGCACGGTGAGCTTGTAGCCGGCGAGGCGCGTGCGGTCGAGGTTCACGCGCATGGCCACCGGCCGCTCGCCGAAGATGCGCACGTCGGCGGCTCCTGGCAGCACCGACAGGCGCGGCTTGATGTAGCGGTTGACGTAGTCGGTCGCCTCCAGCGTGGTCAGCGATCCGGCTTCCACTGAAATGTTGAGCACGGGCTGCGAATCGGCTTCCACCTTGGCGATCACAGGCTCGGAGACTTCCAGCGGCAGGCGGGCGCGCACGCGAGACACCTTGTCGCGCACGTCGGCAGCCGCCGAGTCGGGGCTGCGGGTGAGGCGGAAGCGCACGTTGATGAGGCTTCGCTCGGGCCGGCTCTGGGAGGTCATGAGGTCGACGCCCTCGATGCCGGAGAGGGAGTCCTCGAGAACCTTGGTGACCTGGGACTCGACCACTTCTGCCGATGCGCCGCGGTAGTCGGTATTGATACTGACGATGGGCTCGTCGATGCGCGGATACTCGCGCACCGACAGTCGCTGGTAGGAGATTAGGCCCACCAGCAGGATGACCAGCGACAACACGGTGGCAAACACCGGGCGGCGAATGCAAATCTCTGGAAGCGTCATCGGATTACCTCGTGTCGAATGTCAGTTCGAACAACAAACGGCTGGTGGAAACCTAGATCAGGATTTCGGGGCAGTCTTCGCAGCCGCGGCGCCAGGGGCGCCTGCCCCGGACTTCGATTTGTCGACAGGCTTGCTGTCGCCCTTCTCGCCGCCCTTGTCCGCCCCCTGGGTGCCAGCTTTATCGCCAGCCGCCATTGCAACCGTCGCGCCATCGCGCAGTCGCGCCTGTCCCGCGGTGACGACGACGTCATCCTTGTTGATGCCGGAGACGATCTCCACCTTGCCGTCGCGGCGCTGGCCGGTCTCGACCTTCACGCGATTGGCCTTTCCATCGACAATGCGAAACAGGTAATTGTCGGTTCCCTGGGGTACCAGGGCTTCTTCGGCGACGATGAGGGCATCGCGCTTGGCCTGGGTTACTAGGCTGATGCGGGCAAACATGCCGGGCCGCAGCGAGACGTCCTGATTGCGAACCTGCGCCCGCACCACCATCGAGCGGCCAGCGGCGTCGAGCAGCGGGTTGACCGCAATGACCTTGCCGTCATAGGTCTTCCCGGGCATGGCGTCGAGCGCGATCTGCATGGTCTGGCCGACCTTGACGTCGCGCAGGAAGTTCTCCGGCACGCGAAAGTCCACCTTGATCGGGTCGATGGCCTCGAGGTTGACGATGTCGTTGCCTTCCTTGACGTAGTCGCCGATGGAGATGACGCGCAGGCCGATGATGCCGGAGAAGGGTGCCTTGATTTCGGTCTTGGCAAAACGCGCCTCGACCAGGGCGAGCGAGGCCTGTGCCAGCTCGAAGGCGCTTTTTGCTTCGTCGCGTGCCTGCCCGGAAATGAAGTTCTTGCTCGACAAGTCCACGGCACGGTCGTATTTCGACTTGGCAAGATCGAGGTTGGTGCGCGCCTGCTGCACTTCAGCCTGGTTCACCGATGCATCGAGCTGGATCAGGGTCTGGCCCTTGGTGACGCGCTGGCCCTCTTCGAACTTGATGGCGACGATGCGACCCGCGACTTCCGGGCGCAGCGTCACCGACTCATCGGAGCGAAGGCTTCCCACTGCGGTGATGACCTGCGGCATCTGCGCCGTGCCGACCTTGCTCGACTCCACCGGGACCGGGCCGCCGCCAGGCGCTTTTCCTGCGCCGCCGCCGGCCTGGGCCTGCTTTGCCGCTCCACCTGCTGCGCCGCCGGGCGCCCCGGTGTCCTGCAAGCGCTGTGTTCCGTACCAGTAACCGCCACCTGCCAGTGCAGCCCCAACCACCACCAGGACTGTTGTTTTAAGTGCACTCATCTATCCTGCTCCTGAACTTCCAAGCGATGCGACCTTATCGACCGATAGCCGTGAAATAGACTGGACCAGGGGCGTTTCGCGCGGAACGCGAGCCCCCCCCAAAAAAAGACGCGCAATTATGCACTCAACTGCGTTCCCTGACAGCAAATTCAGGGGTTCTACGGACCGTTTTCAGCATCCGGAATCCTTCGAAAGACGGGGTATCTGACAATTGGCTGAACAGTTCCCGCCCCGGTTTCACTCCCGGCCAGCGGACTCAATCCTGCTTGCGACGCAGTCGCTGGTACATCGACAGGTTTTGCGGGTCGTTGCCTTCGATACGATAGAGGTGGTAGATCACCGGGCTGGCGGTCAGCGTGCCGTCACGCAGGGCCACGTCATGGGCCACGCCGCCGCTGGCCACGAAGGTGCGCGACCAGGTGGTCAGCACGCCGCAGGCGATCTGGCGGACGACGGCCGGTGCCGCATTGCGTGGCGGCGCGGCCGCTTTCCTGGTTGCGGCGGCAGGCGCTTTTGCCTGGCGTTTGCCATTTTTCTTCACTGCGGACTCACTGCGCTTGGCGCCATCGTCCTTGGCAGCCGCAGCGGGAAGTTCACAGTCGCCGCCCGGTCTTTGCATCGGCTGCGGCTCGCGCGAATTCACCAGTCGGTGCGCAGTCTCCAGTCGGGTGGACAGCGAACGGTAGAAGCCCATCGCCGCATCGGGCGCGAACAGGGCGCCCTCGGCATTGTGAATGCGAAGGCGTATCCGCCACAGCCGACCCTCGTCGTCGAAATACACATTGCGTTCTGCGAACGAGAACAGGGGATTGGCCGTCTCGCCGGGCAGGCGCTGCGCGGTAAAGGCATTGCGCAGGAACGAGGTGTCGTCGGGCTCGAGCGGCCCGGTGACGGCCTCCACTTCGGCGCGCGTCATGCCCATGCGCAGGCCACTCATGTCCTGCGCGCAGGTGCCGGATGATTGGATCAGGCCGGTGATCAACAGTACTGCGGTCAGGTATCGGATCATCGTATTTGCCAAGGCAGGGGAGCGCTATTCTAAGAGACCATTTCAGAATTACGGAAATGGTCCCTGAAGTAGGGGAGTTTGAGGGGAGTATCCCCTCAATAGTGAAATGGCTCTAAGAGCACGATGCGCATTCCGGGTTGCCCCCTGCAGGTTCTCGCTGCGGGAGCTTGACATGCACTCGCAGTCCGGAACCTCCTGGCCCCGGCAGAAACTCAACGCTGCCGCCGTGCAGTTGGGCGATTCTCGCGACGATTGATACGCCAATGCCGCTACCGGGCGCGTCGGTTCCCGCCGGGCGGTAAAAACGCTCACCCAGTCGCTGTCGCTCCTCCTCGGATAGTGCGTTGCCGGCATTGCTGACGGTGAAGCTGGGGCCGCCGCCCTCTCCGGCATCGACACTCAGCATGACCATTCCATTGGCGGGCGAATAGCGCACCGCATTGTCGATCAGGTTGCGGGCGAGGATGGCCAGTAGCTCTGGCTGTCCCGCGACCGTGACCTTTTCACTGCCGGCAAACTCGATGTCGATGCCGCGCTCGAGTGCCTGGGGAGCCAGGGTTGCCGCTTCCATGCGCACTATTTCGCGAAGGTCGCAATTCGCGGCCATTGCAGGTTCGAAGGTCGCCGACGACGCCTCCAATCGCGCCAGGGTCAGCAGCTGTTCGACCAGCCGCGTGGCGCGCGCTGTGCCGGCGATCAGGCCATCAAGCGCTTCTCGGCGAACATCGTTGGCCGCCGCCGTGTTCGCCACCTGTGCCTGGAGTTGCAGCACGGCGAGTGGCGTGCGCAGTTCGTGTGCGGCGTCGGCGGTGAAGCGCCGCTCGCGCGTGATCAGGGCGTCGATTCGGGCGAACAGGCGGTTCAGTTCGTCTACTAGTGGCAGCACTTCGGCTGGTACGCCGTTGTGAGGCAGTGGCTGCAGATGCGCCGGTCCGCGGCGCGCCAGTTCCTTCTGAAGGAAGTGCAGCGGGCGAAGACCCTCGCCGATCGCGAGCCACACGGCGGCCCCGAGAAAGGGCAGCACCAGCATGAGCGAGGTCGCCAATCCCCATGCCAAGGCCCCGGCAATCTCGTCGCGGGAGTCCTGCCGTTCGGCCACTTGCACCAGCGTCTCGCGTCGCCTGTCCCAGGCGCTGAACGCACGCCATTCCGTTCCGCCATACACGGTGGAGCTGAAGCCGTCCCGGACTTTGGACAGCGGGGTGTCCGGCGCATTGGCCGAGTGCAGGCGCAGCCTTGTCCCGTGCTCCCAGACCTGGAATGCGACCTTGGTGCTGTAGCGATGCAGTGCGGGGGCATGTTCCGTGTCGATTTCCTCCAGCTCACCGCCAGGTTGTGCGATCAATAGCGCCGCGGTCTGCGCAAGATGCGCGTCGAGAATTTCCTCGGCCTCGTGACGTGCACCCTGGTAGCCGATGACGCTGGTAATCACCCATGCAGTGGCGGTCACGCCGAGCAGCAGCGCCATCAGGCGTCGCCGCAAGGATGCATGGCCGGGGGCGATCGGGTGGGCAGTCATGGCGTGCGTTTTCCGTCCGGGATTCTCCCTGGGCTGCCCCCCGGGCAATCTCGATCGGCTGCCTCTCGCCGGAACAGGTAGCCCACGCCACGCAGCGTGCGGATGAGGTCCGGCGCAAGTTTGCGGCGCAGATGGTGCACATGCACTTCGATTGCATTGCTCTCCACTTCCTCCTGCGCCGTGTAGACGCGCTCAACGATCTGGTCGCGCGAGAGCACGCGCCCCGCGGCCAGCATCAGTTCGCGCAGCACATCGAACTCGCGGCCGGAAAGCTCCACCGCGTTCCCGGCAAACTGCACGGCGCGCGTCGCCGGGTCCAGCGTAACGCCGGCGGCAACGATGACCGGTGCGGCTTCGCCGTTGGCCCGGCGCACCAGCGCGCGCAGGCGTGCAGCGAGTTCATGCAGGTCAAATGGCTTGATCATGTAGTCATCGGCGCCCGTATCCAGACCTTTGATGCGGTCACCGATGGCGTCGCGCGCCGTGAGCACCAGCACCGGCGTGCGGTCTCCGCGCGCACGCATGCGCTTGAGCAGATCCAGGCCCGGGAGCCGCGGAAGGCCGAGGTCCAGCACCAGCGCGGCGAAGCGGGTCGCCAGCACGGCGGCGTCGGCCTGCACGCCGTCGCGCACCCAGTCGGCGGCGAATCCCAGCTCGCCCAGGCCCGCCTGCGTGGCACGCCCCATCATGGCGTCGTCCTCGACGATCAGGACGCGCATGGCGGCTGCCGGAGGTCGCGCTCAGTCGTCATGCTTGCTTCGCGAGTCCTGGCGGATTGTCGTTGCACTTGCCTCCGATCCGTACAGTCCCGGCAGGTCGCCGTGCAGGGCCAGCGCCCAGAATGCCGCCACACCCGCCACGAGCGCTGCGGCCGCGAGGCGACGCGGCCAGGGCCGGCTATCCGGTGTGTGGCCACGAGGTGCGTGCTGTGCTTTTGGGGCGGCTCCGCTGGACTGCGCAAGGCGGCGCAACAGAGTGCGCCCGACGATCCACGCCATGTGCGCGATGGCGGCGAAGAGCATCGTCGTGGCGAGCATCTCATGCAGGTCGGCGACGATTTCGCCACCGTTGTTCTGAAAGGTCATGTATCCCGTCACCGTTGTCATGAATGCCAGCGCGATCACGAGCACGATAGCCCACGCGCCGATGGCATTGTGCCCGATGTGCTGCCCGGGTGCGCTAGTGAGGAGGGCGCTAACGTAGCGCCAGGTGCGCACCGGGCCGGCGATGAGGCTGACGATGCGCGCACGCGGACCGGCAACGAAGTGCCACAGCAGGCGCATCGCGACGAGGCCGAACACCGTGTACCCGAGCAGAACGTGAGTGTCTCGCCAGCGTTCGGATTCGGCCGTCAGCCAGGCGCCGGCAAAGGCAGCCGCGAGCAGCCAGTGCAACAGGCGCATCGGAAGCACGCTGGGAGCCGTGCGGGCGCGCGCCGCCGGCGCTTCGGGGTGCGCCCGTACTGACGACACGGGGGATGCGATGGTGCTGGGCATGGTGGTCTCCTGCATGGTGTGTCGGGGGTCAGCGCGGCAGACGGAGGCTGCGCTCGGAGTAGTCGCCGCTGTCGGCGCGCGTGTGGCAGGCCGCGCAATTGGCTGCATTGCCGATGGTCTTGTTGTTGCGGATGGTGTCAGCCACCTTGCGGTGCTCCTTGATGAACCACGGGGTGGTGGAGATGCGTGGAGTCATTCCGGCGCCCGGGTTTTTCGCCGGCGTGCCTTCGAGCCCGCGCCGCTGGCCGGCGTTCTGCGCCAGGTATCGCCCCAGTTCTTCGGCTGCCTTGGGGTCGATGGACGCGTCGCTGCCGAAGTGCTTGTCCAGTCCGGACATGATGAGGCGCAATGAGGCTGCAGGCAGCAGTTGCGGCGGATAGGCGACATGGCAGGTGCCGCACTCGCTCTTGTAGGTCTTGTTGCCGATATCGTAGATGTGCTCGCCCGCTCCGGCGGGATTGGCGGTGGCCAGCAGCAGCGCCGCTGCGGTGACGGCAGTGGCAACCATTGCACCGGTGCGGGCGAGCAAGGGACGGGTTTGACGGGGCGCGGTGCAGTTGCATCTCATGATGTATTCCTCCTTTTTGTTATTTTCCGAAGCGCAGCAGGAAGGCCATGACGTCGCCCTTTTCTAGGGGCGTGCACACGCGGCCTGCGACATCGTTGCAGTTTCGGCGAAACCATTTCTCGACCTTGGCCGCTTCGCTGAAGCGTTGCGCATCGGCCGACGGGGCCAGCGGCGAGATCGTCTTGCCGGTCTTGGCGTGCTTGCCTTCCACCGAGGGCGTCGCGCCATGGCAGGAGGCGCAGCTCCAGTCGTTGCCGTGCGTGGCGCGATAGAACTGTTCGCCGCGCGCGGCGGAAAAACCGCTGAACCCCGACGTGGATTGGCGGGCCAAGGCTTCGTAGCCGGCCTGGATCTCGGCTGGCGTTGCGGCGAACCCCGTTGCGGATGTGGCGAGCTGGGTGCCCATCAGGGCGAGTGCGGCGGTCAGTATTCGTGCATTCATGGATGCCTCCAATTGGCTTGGACACGTCCATGCTCGCAGGCGAACCTTAAGGGGACATTAAGGCGGCCGAAGAATCGTCACGTTGCAGTTCCGGGTGGATCTGGCCCGGTCCGGGATTACACTTGGCAGGGTTGGCGCCGGCGACTCCTGCTGGTACCTGGAGCCGGGCGAATGTTGCTGAATAGCGCAGAAACGGTGATCATAATTTGCGGGAAAATGTTGGAACCAAAGCGCACTACAGACAGTATTCGATAATAATCGGTGGCGTTTCTTGAGGGGGGGGCGGCATTCATGGGGCATAAGGGAGGTGCTGTCATTGTCGTGGGCGCCGGCATCGGCGGCATGACTGCGGCCATCACCGCGGCGGAAGCCGGGCTCGATGTCACGCTGATCGAGAAAGGCGACAAGGTCGGCGGCGCCGCGGCTTATTCGGGCGGGCAGGTGTGGGCGGGAGCCAATCACGTTGCCGCGCGCCTGGGCCTGGAGGACAACGTCGCAGCCACGCTCGACTACGTGCACGCAGCGGCCAAGCGCGATACCACCAGCATCGACTCGGCCTTGTGCGAGCGGTGGATTCGGGCGGCTGCGGGCGCTGCGCAGTGGTTGGAGGAGCGTGGCGCCATCCGCTGGGAAGTCATCCCTGATTATCCCGACTATTACTATCCGACCCTGCCCGGCTCGCGCGCGGCGGGGCGCTATCTCACCGGAGCGCCATTCGACGGGCATGCGTTGGGCGAGTCGCGCGCACTGCTGCACGTCAGCCCGCATTTCCCGGTGGGCATCACCTATGGCGAGATGTTCGCGTGGGGCGGCATGTCGAGCAAGACGCAATGGGATTGGGACCTCGTGGCCAAGCGCCGCGAGGACGACATCCTCACCTTCGGCACCGGCATTGCAGCCGCACTCTTCAAGGCGGTGCTCGACCGGCGCGTGAAGCTCATGCTGCGCACGGCAGCCGTGGCGCTCTTGTCACGGGACGGCCGGCAGGTGACCGGACTGCGCGCCCGCACGCCCGACCACGACATCGAATTGCACGGGCCGGTGATCCTCGCTACCGGTTCGCACGACTGGTCGAGCGAATATTCGGGCAGGTTCACCGGCATCCCGACCGTCGATGGCGGCAGCGTCACGCCGCCTGGCATCTCGGGCGATGCCATGACGCTTGTAGAACCCCTCGGCGGGGACATTCACGCGCTGCCCGCATGGGCGGCGCCGGTGCTACCCGGGTACAAGTTCGATGCGCCGCAGTTTCCGGGTGATACCGGCTATCGCGCCTGCTTCGAGCACTGCCTGCCGCACACTTTCCTCGTGAACCGGCAGGGCCGACGCTTTGCCGACGACTCGTTCCACTCCACCATCGTCGCAGAAGCCTTGAAGCACGACGCCCAAGGCAAGCCCGCCAACTTGCCCATCTTCATGATCTGGGACGAGAACCACCGCCAGAAGTATGGTCTTGGCCGCACTATGCCGGGCGGCGAATACATGCCGGGGCTGGTGAGCTCGGCGCCCACGCTGGGTGAACTTGCGGCGAAGCTGGGAATCGATGCCGCAGGGCTTGCCGCAACGGCAGAACGATTCAATACCATGGCGCGCGAGGGCACGGACCTCGATTTCAGTCGCGGCTCCAACCTGTCGGTGCGGCGCTTTCGCGGCGACTGGAACCAGAAGCCCAATCCCAACATGGCGCCGGTGGAAAAGCCCCCATTCCATGGCATGCGCATCCGCCTTCTCAATACCGGTATCGCCGCTGGCGGCGTGCGCGCAGACGGCGAGGGCCGGGTGCAGCGCGCCGATGGCAGCGTCATCGAGGGCGTGTACGCCGTAGGGGAGAGTTCCGCGCGGGCGGCCGCAGGCGTCGGCTATAACAGCGGCTACTCCCTCAGTCGCGCCATGGCCTTCGGCTGGCTGGCGGCGAGGCATGTCGCGGGCCTGGTCGAAGGCGAGCCCCGCGCGAGTTGAGCGCCTGAAACGGACTGGCGCTGACAGCCTTCGCCTTAGCCTCTACAATCCGGCATTCCGAAACGAAGGGGGACCAGCATGCGTCACAAGGGAAAGACATTGCTTGCAACTGGCGCCGGTTCCGGGCTGGCGCGCGCGGTCGCGCAGCGCTTCACGCGCGAGGGCGGGCGCGTGGCGGTGGCGGACTTCAACCTCGAAGCAGCCAAGAAGGTCGCCTCCGAGCTGGAAGGCGCAATCGCAATCCAGGTCGATGTCACCAATGAAGAGGCGGTCGCGAGGGCCGTCAAGGAGGTGCACCAGAAATTCGGGCGCATCGACTGTGCCTTCCCTGCTGCCGGCATTGCCGACTTCGACCCGATCGAGAACTGGTCGCTCGAGCGCTTCAACCGCATGATCAATACGCACCTGGGTGGCACCTTCCTGTGCTTCAAGTACATCATCCCGATCATGAAGGGGCAGGGCGGCGGCGCCATCGTCACGGTGGCCTCGGTGGCGGCGCTCGTCGCCCAGCACGGCAATGCGCCTTACGGCGCGGCCAAGGCCGGCATCCTGCAGTTGTCGCGCCAGGTGGCGGCCGATGTGGCGCCGGACAATATCCGCATCAACATCATTGCACCGGGCAGCATCCAGACCAACATGACCGAGCCGCTGTATGCCAAGCGCGGCGACGGTGACCTTGCAAAGGGAGCGGCGATGAGCGGCTCGCGCTGCGTCATGGGGCGAGTCGGCCAGCCGGACGAAATCGCGGCGCCGGTGTGCCACCTGCTGTCGGACGAGGCAGCCTACACCACCGGCCACTGCATGGTGATCGACGGCGGCCAGACCGTCGTATAAGACCGCGCCGCCTGCTACGCAGGCTCGGCGGCGCTGTAGAGTCAAAGGCTGGGACTGCGCCGACAGGTGCGCGAATGAACACACAAAGGAAATGACATGAGGCACAAGGGAAAAGTACTGTTTGCAACCGGCGCCGGTTCAGGCCTGGCGCGCGCGGTGGCACAGCGCTTCACGCGGGAGGGCGGACGCGTCGCCGTGGCGGACTTCAATGGCGATGCCGCCAAGAAGGTTGCCTCAGAACTGGAGGGGGCGATTGCGCTGCAGGTGGATGTGTCGGACGAAGCGGGCATGGCCCGTGTCGTGGGTGAAGCGCACAAGCACTTCGGTCGCATCGATTGCGGCTTCGCCGCCGCCGGCATCGCCGAGACCGACCCGATCGAGACGTGGGCGTACGACCGCTTCAAGCGGCTGATAGCCATCCACCTGAATGGAACATTCCTCTGCTTCAAGTACCTGATCCCCATCATGAAGGCGCAGGGCGGCGGCTCCATCGTGACGGTGGCGTCGGTCGCGGCGCTGGTGGCGCAGAAGAACAATGGGCCTTATGGCGCGGCCAAGGCAGCCATTCTGCAATTGTCGCGGCAGGTGGCGGCCGATGTGGCGCCGCACAACATCCGCATCAATATCGTCGCGCCGGGTTCCATCCAGACCGGCATGACCGAGCCCTACATGCTCAAGCGCGGCGAGGGCGACCTGTCCAAGGGCGCGCAATTGCACGCGCAGCACTTCGGCGTGCAGCGTGTCGGCCAGCCCGATGAAATCGCCGCACCGGTCTGCCATCTCCTGTCGGATGAGGCGAGCTACACCACCGGCCACTGCATGGTGGTGGACGGTGGCCTCACGTTGTCGTAATAAATTGTAGTCACAATGATTTGAATTTCAACAAGGAGGAAAGCATGAAGCATCTGACTCGCGCGATTGCACTCTTATGCCTGACGGCCGCCTCAACGCTGGCCCTGTCCCAGAACGCCGACAAGCTCGTGGCATTGAGCGCCGGCAACACCACGCCGCTTGCGCCAATCTACCTGGCCGAGACGCTCGGTTATGCCAAGCAGGAAGGACTGGATTACTCGGTCAAGACGGTGTTCGCCAATTCGCTCAACCTGGTGGTGGCGGGCGAGGGCGATTTCTCCGTGATCGGCATCTCCTCGGCACTGGTGCCGGTGCGCGAGGGCAAGGAAACGTCCATTGTCTATGCCATCAGCTCGGGCCTTGCCACCGGCTTCATGGTTGCCTCGCAAAAAGTGAAGACGGTTGCCGATTGCACGCGCGTGTCTACCTCGCGCGCGGGCTCCGCGGTGTTTTCCTCGGCAATGGCCTACAAGACCACGGGCGGCGGCAAGTTCACCATCCTGGAGCTGGGCGACGCCAACCAGATCGTCCCCTCCGTCCTCTCGGGCGGCAGCGACTGTGCCGTGAGCGCGATGGCCGTGCTGCAGCCCGGCCTGGAGCAGGGCCTGCATCTACTGATCGACCCGCGCAATCCATCCACCGTGCCGCCGAACACCGTCCAGGGGACCTACGGCTCGGGGCTGTGGGGCATGAAAGACAACCTGCAGAAGAAGCGGGTGGCGGTGGAGAAATTGATGCGCGCGCTCAAGCGCGTCGAGGAGTACATCAAGAAGACCCCGGTGGACCAGGTGGCCGCGGAGATCGTCAAGCACCCCGATTTCAAGACCTACAAACCGGCCGACATCGCCAAGCAGGTCGAGGCCGAGAAGTTGTTCTGGTTCCCGGACAGCGGGTTCGTGCGCCAGTCCAACTGGAACGGCGCGCTCACTTACTACAAGTACGGCTTGCCCTTCATCGACCACGGCAACAAGCTGTATTCGTACGAGTCGCGCGTCGACATGTCGTACTGGACGGCTGCCTTCGGACAGGCTCCCCGCTAGCCAGTGCATGAAATCGTTTGGCCCTCGGCACCATCGATCAACCTGAAGAGGTCATTGTCATGAACCAGATCAAGCATTCCCGCCGCCACATCGTGCTGGGGGCTTTGTCCCTTGCCATTGGCTCGATGTTCACTGGCGTCGTTCATGCGCAGCAGGGCCCTGGCGTCACCGACAGGGAGATCAAGATCGGCGCCTGGATCACCTTGACCGGACCGATCGCAGCCTACGGCATCCCGCAGCGTGCCGGCTTCGAGGCTTACCTCAAGATGATCAACGACCGTGGCGGCATCAAGGGACGAAAGTTCGAGTACGTGGTCGAAGACAATGGTTTCAATCCTCAGCGTACGGTCACCGCCGCGCGCAAGCTCATCGACCGTGATGAAGTGCTGGCCATCGTGCACCCGCTGGGCACCGCACAGTCGGCAGCTGCGTTCGACTACGTGCTGGGCGAAGCCAAGGTGCCGCTGCTCCTGCCGCAGGCCGGGCTGCTCGAATGGTGGCGGCCGGTACGCGACAACCTGTACGGCACGCTGGTCTATTACGAGGCGCATGGTCGCGCCATGGGACGCTGGATGGCCAAGGACGGGCACAAGAACATCGTCATCGTTCATGAGGCGCTGTCGGTGTTCGAGTCCGTGGCGAAGGAAGTGCCGGTGGGCATCAAGTCGGTGCGCGGGGACGTAACGACCGAGTACTACCCAGTCAAGTTCGGTACGACAGACTTCGGTCCGATTGTTCTCGACATCGCGCGCAGAAAGCCCGATGCCGTGATCGGCATCCTGCAGCAGGGCGAAACCATCGCCATGGCCAAAGAGATCGTGCAGCAGGGCATCAAGACGGCGGTCTACAGCTACGGCCCGGCTTCGACCAACTCCCTGATCGACACCGGCGGAGCGGCGGTCGAAGGGCTGCGGGCGGTGGCGCACGTGGTGCCGCCGAACAGCGACACGCCAGCGGTTCGCGAGTACCGCGAGGCGCTGGCGAAGTACTCGCCGGGAGAGAAGCCGGACTACGGTTCGCTGTTCTCCTTTGGCAATGCCAAGATCTTCGTGGAGGCGGTGCGGCGCATCGACGGCCCGATCAACCGCGCATCGCTGGTGAAAGCCTTGGAGACGCTGAAAAACTTCGAGACGGGCATCCTCCCACCGGTGACCTTCGGCCCGCAGCAGCATCTGGGCACGCTGGCCTTGCAGCGCGTGGAGGTCAAAGGCGGGAAGTGGCAGGCCGTGGGCGGCTTTGTCGACGCCGAATCCAACTGGTGATCACAATAGCAGTGCCAGTCCAGGAAAAATGGGACTAAGTGATCGTTTCTGATCATAGTAATTCCCCGGACTTGGGCTCCGCAGACTGGGGTTCTGAATGGACGCGCGTGGTCGACGTGGTGGTGGTCGGCAGCGGCGCGGCCGGACTCACTGCGGCGTGGGCGGCAGCAAGGTGCGGGTGCAGCGTGCTGGTGTTGGAGCGCGCAGCCTTCACCGGCGGCACCACGGCCAAGTCGAGCGCCACGATATGGATCCCCAACAACCGCTTCATGCGCGCGCGCGGCGTGGCCGACCCGCGCGAAGACGCCATCCGGTACATGGCGAAGTCCGCCTACCCGACGCGCTACAACGCGGCGCACGCGACGCTCGGCTTGTCTGACGAAAAGTACCGGCTGATCGCGCGCTACTACGATACCGCCAGCATCGCCCTCGATGAGCTGCTCGATGCCGGGGTGCACGATATTGCGGAGACTTTCTACCCCGACTACTACGCCGAGATGCCCGAGGACCGTGCGCCGATCGGCCGCAGCCTGCGCCCCACCGTGTGGGCTGGCCATCGCCGGGGCATCGATCCCGGCGAGGGGCAGATCTTCATCGACCGTCTGCAAGCGGCCTTCGAGGCGCTGGGCGGGGCGGTGCAGGTCGACAGTCGCGTGCTGAACGTCATCCGTGATGAGCTGGGAGACGCCGTCGGCCTGGAAGTGCGCGTCGGCCATCGCGCCGAGTTCATCGGCGCGCGCCAGGGCATCGTTTTCGGCACGGGCGGTTTTCTCCACGATGAAGCCATGGCCTCGGCTTACCTGCGCGGCCCGGTGATGGGGGGCTCCGCGGTGGAGGGCAGCACCGGGGACTTCGTGCGCATCGGCCAGCAGCTGGGCGCGGCGCTCGGCAACATGTCGCACGCCTGGTGGTCGCAGGCCGTGGTGGAATTCGTCGCCCGCAACCGCGCCACGCTGCGCGATGTCTACGTGCCTTACGGCGACAGCATGTTCATGGTCAATCGCTACGGCGTGCGGGCAATGAATGAGAAGGCCCCCTATAACGAGCGCGGGCAGGTGCACTTCACCTGGGATGCCACGCGGCGCGAATACCCCAACTACCTGATGTTCTGGGTGTTCGACGACGCGCTGATCAACGGCCACTGGGCCAAGGACCCTCGATACGCAAGGCACCGCTCGCCCATGCCGCCGCCGGGCGAATCGCGCGAATACATCATCAGCGCGCCCGATTGGCCGGGGCTCGTCGCCGGCATCCGCGCTAGGCTTGCCGCGCTGACGGCTCACACCGGCGGCGTGGCGCTGGCGCCGCAGTTCGAGGACAACCTGGCGGCGACGCTGGCGCGCTTCAATGCCATGGCTGGCGAAGGCCGCGACCTCGACTTCGGCCGCGGCGAGGCCGCTATCGACCGCTTCTGGTCACAGGAGGCGCGCCCGGGCGCGGTCAGCGGCACCCTGCACCCGCTGGCGGCCACCGGTCCCTACCATTGCATCATCCTCGGTCCGGGCGCGCTCGATACCAAGGGCGGGCCGGTGATTGACGAGGACGCGCGCGTGCTGTCGATGGCGGGTGAACCCATTCCCGGTCTGTATGCGGCGGGCAACTGCGCGGCCTCGCCCGCGGGGCAGGCCTACTGGGGTGCCGGCGGCACGGTCGGTGTGGCGATGACGTTCGGCTATATTGCGGGGAGTCATGCGGCCAAGCGGGAGCGTCGCCTCTCGGTCGTTTTGCGCGGGTGAACGCATGATCACAATAATTACGCTTAGGTTCTATAGGTAACGCATGAACGCTAAAGTTGATAAGAATTGTTCGTCTGAGATGGGCTGGGGCTCCGAATGGACCCAGGTGGTCGACGTGGTGGTGGTGGGCAGCGGCGTGGCTGGGCTGACCGCGGCGGTCACTGCGGGGCGCAAGGGCGCGAGCGTGCTGGTGCTCGAGCGCGGCGCGCTGCCCGGCGGCACCACGGCCAAGTCGGGCGGCGTGCTGTGGATCCCCAACAACAAATTCATGCGCGCGCGCGGCCTGGTCGACAAGCGCGAAGACGCCATGCGTTACATGGCGAAGTCCGCCTACCCGACCTTGTACAACGCCGCGCACGAGACCCTCGGACTGCCGCAGGACAAGTACCGCCTGATCGAGGCCTTCTACGACACCGGCCACATCGCGGTGGACGAACTTACCGGCGCCGGCATCTTGGCGCTGGAGGAAATCTTCTACCCGGACTACTACGCCGACATGCCCGAGGACACGGCGCCCGAGGGCCGCGCGTTGAAACCGGTGACCTGGGCGGGTTTCCGGCGCGGCATCGACAAGCTGGAGGGGCAGATCCTCGTCGACCAGTTGATGGCCGGCTGCGAGAAACTCGGCGTGAACGTGCAGACCAACAGCCGCGTGCTCAACCCGCTGAAAGACGAGTCGGGCGAGGTCGTCGGGCTCGAAGTGCGCGTCGGCCATCGCACCGAGCTCATCGGGGCGCGCCAGGGCATCGTGTTCGCCACCGGCGGGTTCCTGCACAACGAGCGCATGGCACTCGAGTACCTGCGCGGGCCGGTGATGGGCGGCGCGGCCTCCGAAGGCAGCACGGGCGACTTCGTCAGTATCGGCACGTCGCTCGGTGCGTCGCTCGGCAACATGACACATGCATGGTGGTCGCAGCTGGTGGTGGAGCTTGCCATCCGCAACCGCGCCACGCTGCGCGACGTGTACTCGCCCTACGGCGACAGCATGATGATGGTGAACCGCTACGGCCGGCGCGCCATGAACGAAAAGGCCACTTACAACGAGCGCGGGCAGGTGCACTATCACTGGGACGCCGGGCGCCGCGAGTACCCCAACTACCTGATGTTCTGGCTGTTCGACGATGCGCTCATCCACAACCCGCAGGCTTCGCGCTTCCGCTTCCCGATCCCGGCGCCGGGTGAGAAGCTGGAGTACGTGGTCAGCGCGTCGACCTGGCAGGGGCTGGGCGTGGCCATCCGCGAACGCCTGCAGAAGATCGCCCCGCACACCGGCGGCGTGACGCTCGCCCCCGAGTTCGATGCCAACCTCGAGGCGACGCTGGCGCGCTTCAACGCCATGGCGGCAGAGGGCAAGGATCTCGACTTTACGCGCGGTGAAACGCCGATCGAGAAAGCCTGGGCGCAGGCGCCGCGCGAGGGCGCGATCACCGGTGCCATGCATCCGTTCGCGAGGAGCGGCCCCTACCACTGCATCGTCCTGGGCCCTGCGGCGCTCGACACCAAGGGCGGCCCGGTCACCGATGAGCGGGCGCAGGTGCTGCACGCGTCGGGTGCCCCCATTGCCGGGCTCTTTGCGGCCGGTAATTGCGTGGCCTCTCCGGCCGGACAGGCCTATTGGGGCGCGGGCGGAACGATCGGCGTGGCCCTGACCTACGGGTTCATCGCCGGCGGGGAAGTCGTGAAGCGGGCGAAGCGCGCCGGCGCGGTGCTAGCGGCGTAAGGTCGCCAGGCTTTTCCACCAATGCTTTTGGCACGGTCATTCAATGCGGCGATTCGGTGACGCAGTTCAAGGTCGGCGACACGGTTATTCCGTATCTCGCGCCCGATTGCGGCGTGTGCGATGTCTGCAGGTCGGGGCGGCGATGGACAGGATCGGGGTGATGGGCGGGGCAAAGCGCAACGACGGCGCGCGCTACGTGGACTGGTACGTGGAGGGACGCACCAACCGCGGGTTCGACGTGATGAAAAGCGGTGAAAGTGTCCGTTCGATTATCGTGTTTTCATCTTGGCAGAAAGCTACTGGCGACTTGAAGGAGTCAACATGAGCACAGCAGCAGACAAGCAGCTTCCAAGGCGCAAGCAGGTCGTCGCGACCAAAGGTCCCGCGGTTGGCAAGATCACGGGCATCAACCATATGGTGCTCTACACCCACGACATGGACGAGTGCGTGCGTTTCTATCGCGACCTGCTCGGCATGAAGGTGGTGCGGACGGTCGGTTGGTTCGAGAACAACGCGGCGTCCCTCAACAAGGCCGCGCACATGAGTTCCGGGCCGACGACGGGCGATGCGGGCATCCAGGTTCGCGCGCGCCAGGTGTTCTTTGAAATCGGCAACGGCGACCTGGTTTCGTTCTATGAAGTGCGCGAGCTGGACAGGAAGCCGAACGCCTCCATTGTCTCGTTCCTCTGGCCGCAGACGGGCGCGCAGCCTCCACGGCACCTGCAGAAGCTCGACCACTTGGCATTCAACGTCAGGAGCAAGGCGGACCTGCTCTGGATGAGGCAGCACCTGATTGCCAGCGGCGTGACGGTGTCGGACCCGGTTGAGCGCAACTCGGCGGACATCAGGAATCGCTTTGTCATTTCGATCTACTTTTCCGATCCGAGCAACAACCCGCTCGAGATAGCCACCCTTGACCTGGAAGATCCGGGTTGGCAGGGTTATGACTACAGCGAGTGGTTCAGGGACGAAGACCCCGCCCCCGCACTCCTCAAGTAGAGGGACGAGGCGCAGTGGGGATGAAGCAGGCCTTCAGCCGGCGGGTATCCATCGTCGGCGTCGGCATGACGCGTCAGGGTGCGCATGGCGACGCCGATGGCTATGCGCTCGCGTTGCAGGCATTTCGCGGCGCACTGGAAGATGCGGGCATCCGCGACAAGCACCGCATCGACGGCTTGCTGGGTGCCAAGCAGTTCGACGGCAGCGGCATCGATCCCGTGCTGTTCAGCCGAGTGGCGGGCATCACGCCGTCGATTACCGGCGCGCTCGACTATGCCACCGCGGCGTTCACGCTCCACTACGGCGCGGCGCTTATCGCCTCGGGGGCGTGCGACATGCTCGCATTCGTGTACGGGCGCAATCCGCCAGGCTCGATGGTCGAGCTTTCGGGGGCGCAGGAGTACGACCTTGTGCACGGGTTCTTCAACGCAGCCGCGGTGCATGGCTTGAGCTGGGTTGAGCACATGCACAAGTACGGCACGACGACGGAAGTTCTGGGACGAATCGCCGTGCAGTCGCGCCGGCATGCCGAACTCAACCCGGATGCCGCGTTCCGCGAACCGATGACCATGGACGACTATCGCAACAGCCCTTCCATGATCTGGCCATTGCGCGAATACGATGTCTGCAGGATGAGCGGCGGTGCGGCCGCCATCATCATGGCTTCGAATGAGGTTGCACGCGACTGCGCCAAGATGCCGATCGATTTCCTGTCCATCGGGCGCGAGGCCACGCACGCGCTCGAGCGGGGCATCCAGATGAGCTTTTCACCCGAGCGTCGCGCCGCCAAGCAGCTGTATGAGGCGGCGGGCATCGGCCCGCAGGACGTGGACGTGCTGTTCCCGTATGAGGCCACGACGGTGGCGGCAGCGGCCGCCCTGGAGAACTACGGTTTTTGCGAGCCGGGTGGATGCGAGGCATTCGTCGGCGACGGCAGCCGTATCGGCATCAACGGCGAGCTGCCGATGAACACCCACGGCGGGCACCTCTCCGGCGGTTACCTGATCGGCCTGACGCACCATGTGGAGTTGGTGCGTCAGTTGCGCGGAGAGTGCGGGCCGCGCCAGGTGCCCAATGCGAAGGTAGGGCTGTATGCCAGCGGCGGCGGGATTCGCGCGCAGTTCTATCATGCAGCCACGCTATTCGCCCGCGGAGACTGGAATGCCTGAACGCACGCGTCCCAAGCCGAAGAACAGATTTGAGCAGGCGTACTGGGATGCGCTTGCCCGGCATCAACTGTCGCTGCAGCGTTGCAAGGGGTGCGGCTTCGTGCGTCATCCGCCGGGCGAATTCTGTCCCGAATGCTGGAGCGGGGAATTCGAGTGGCAGCCCCTGTCGGGGACCGGTTCCATCGTGTCGATCATCTGGTACATGAAGTCGCTGGATGCGCGGTTTCCCGAGGTGCCGTACAACGTCGCCCTGGTGAGGCTGACCGAAGGTCCGGCGCTGATCTCGAATGTCGTCGGCAGCGCATTCGGAGAAATAAATATCGGCGACCCGGTGCGCGCCCGCTATTGCGACGAAACGGATTTCACCGCGTTGCTGTTCGAGAAGGGGAGTGCCGGATGAATGAAGTCCTTGCGGACGAGGTCGTGGTCCTGAGCGGGCTCGGGTTTCCGGAGGGGCCTGCCTTCGATCGCGACGGCAATTTCTACGTGGGCGATATGGATCGGGGAACCGTCACCCGGCGGTCAGCGGACGGGAAGGTGACGACCTTTCTTGAAACCGGGGGTGGCATCAACAGCACCAAGGTCGGCCCTGACCAGGCACTGTGGGCGGTCGACAATAGTGGCCGCCCCCTGGCGACGCGCGCAATGATACCGCCGGCCATGGGTGGCTCCGGGCCCAATCCCTCGCAATACAAGGGCCCGCCGAAGATTCACCGGGTCGACCTGCAGAGTGGGCGAGCCGAAGTGGTGTTCGCCGGAGGGCCCGGCAGCTTCACCGGGGTAAACGATCTCGTTTTCGACCGCCAGGGCAACTGCTACTTCACCACCGGCTGGGCCGGGGAGGTCTGGTTCTTCAACCGGGCTCGGGAACTGAGTCGCGTCGCGACTGGCTACGCTTTTGCGAATGGCGTCTGGGTGACGGAAGACGCTGCGACACTCCTTGTCGTGGAGACACCGACCGGCGTGGTGTGGCGCCACGAAATCCTCTCTCCGGGCAAGGTAGGTCCGCGCCAGGGATTTGGATTGATGCCGCAGATTCCGGCGCGCTGGGCGTTTCCCGGGCGTGACCAGGGCGACAGCATGACCATGGACGCCAAGGGCAATGCCCTGGTGTGCGGCTGGCAGGGCGGACAGATCGCGGTCTTCGACCCCAAGGGTGAATTGATCGACCGCGTACTGCTCTCCGATCGGTGGATCACCAACGCCGCGTTCGGCGGTCCGGACTTTCGTGACCTGTACGTCACGCAGTCGATGTCGGGCAAGGTCGTGACGACACAGTGGAAGCATCCGGGGATGGTGCCCTTTCCGCTCCGGTGATTTTGAGCGGCCGCTAATGCGGAGGTCATCGATCGTCGAGCCGAGTCGCCCGCAAGTGGCATGGTGTTCATCGGTTTGGCAATGCGTCGGGTGGCTTGGGTGGCGGGGCTCGTGATGACTCGCCCTCGCGCAGAGCGGGTGGTCTGCCGCCCAGCATGCCCTTCTTCAGGTCGGGGTTCGAGGGCTTGTCACCGAGCCAGATGCGCAACAATGCGCGCTGGAAGTCCTCGCCCGGGATGGGTTTGCCTTGCGGCTGGGCATTGACCGTCAAGTTCACGCCAGAGTCGGGTAGGTAGTCGAGCAGGATGACATCGCCTTTTTTCGCTTCCTTGAGCGCATTCATGATGCCGAAGAGGAGATCAACGCGCGCCTTCTATGCTTCCTGTTCTGCCGGGCTGCCGTTGTTGCGCACGCCTTCGACCAGCGATTCGGTGAGTTGCTGCGCCGTGATGTCGTGCAGCAGCGTGATCGACACGCGCTTTGCGCCGGGCAGCGATAGGATGTCTGGCGCGGTCGTCTTCTTCTCCGGGAGATAGAGGCCACCCACGTAGACTTTGAACACGAAGCGGGTGCGAATGCCCATGCCGTTGAGCACCAGTTCGGGCCCGGCGGGCGAGAGGCGGATCCTGTCGTCCAGCTTGACGCCGGCCAGTTCGGCGGCGGCGCATTGAACAGTAAACATCAGGCAAGCGAGCCACAGTGCAAGTCTTGCTTTCATTGCAGGATCCTTCGTTTCAGGCCGATCAGGTGGATTTCGCGAACCCGAAAAGTGTCGCCGCATTGCCGCCCATCAGCCGTTCGATGATGTCGCGCGGGACGCCGCCTTGCTCCAGGTCGCTGATGGCCTCGGCCGGACCGCTCGCATCGTGGTTCGGATACAGCGAGCCCCAGCCTGCGACGCTGGCGAAGTCTTCCGGCATGCGGCGCACGCCGCCTTCGCCGGTGGAGAAGTTGACCATCGTCTGCCGGTTGAAGAACACCTTCTCCGGCTCGAGGCTCACCGGGTGCTCCTGCGGTGACAGCCACAGGTAGGTCTCCGCTTTTTCCAGGATCACCGGCAGCCAGCTCGCCCCCGAATGCGCAAGCACCAGCTTGAGCCTGGGGAAGTTCTCGAGCAGGCCTTCAGCCATCATGGAGGTGAGGAATACCGACATGTCCATGGTTGGCGCGATGGCCTCCGACACGGGCTGTCCCACATTGGCGTATTCCGCCATGCGATCGATGAAGGGCGCATTGATGTCGCCTTCCCTGGCTGCAGGACCGGCCATGGGATGCACGCAGGCAACCAGGCCGCTCGCCTCGAAGGTCTTCCACAGCGGGTCGAACACGCGCTGCGACGGGTAGAGGTCCTTGTGGAAGGCCGGTGTCATCATGGCGGCCCGGAACCCCAGCTTGGCGACGCGCTTGAGCTCCTTGACCGCGAGGCCGATGTTTTGCGCCGGCAACACCGCCACGGGGATGAGTCGGTCCGGAGCGGCCTTGGCGAAGTCGCGGACCCAATTGTTGTATGCGCGGGCGAGCGCCGCAGCGACATCGGGGTTCTCCACCAGCGGGAAGTAATGCAGGAACAGTGTCGGGTAGAGCACCGCGCGGTGAATCCCCATCTTGTCCATATCCGCCAGGCGCGCACGGGCATTGCTCGCGCCCGGATTGATGGGATGCCTGACCTTGGGGTCCAGGCCGCCGATCTGGTCCGCGGTCATGCCCGGTTTCCAGATGGCATGGCGCGGGATGCCGGAGCGATTCAGCCCCGGGACTGAGGAGCCGTTGAGGAACACCTTCTCGTCGATGTCGTCGCCATACGGCCAGAACCAGCTGCGCGCCAGCGCGCGGTATTCGGGCTCCAGGAATTTCGTCCACAGCTCGGGCCCCTCCAGTACATGGCTGTCCGTGTCCATGACCCTGAACCGGGTGGACTTCCCGGGGGAGGCTTTCGCCGCGGACTTCGGCGCTGGTTTTGCTGCCGTCTTCGTCGCCGGCTTTGCCATGGCCTTCGATTGTGCCGAGGGCTTGGGTGCCTTTCGCGCTGCAGGTTTCGCTACCGCTTTCGACCTTGCCATGCTGCTGTCTCCTTGATCTGTGCTTGATTGCAACGCGCGTTCGGCGCCTAGTAGGGGGCTGTTGAAAAACGCTTCCCTATGAAGAGAAGCACATGGGTTGACGAGTCTCGCATTGGGGAAGCGTTTTTCAACAGCCTGCTACGGAATCAGGACGGCGCGGCGAACCTCGCTCGATTTCTGGTCCCACTCGGACGCCTGGAAGGCGCGGTTGATGTCGTCCAGCTTGAAGCGGTGCGACACCATCTTGTCGAAGGGCATGCGGTCATGGTTGCGGGCGAGGAAATCGACCGTGTTGCCTAGCGACACCGGGTTGTACATGCTCGATCCGACGATACGCTTGCCGAAGCCGACCAGCGTGGAGAGGTCGATGTTGACCGGCTTGCCGGGAAAGAAGCTGCCGATCTCCATCACCGTGCCCATGGGCCTGAGCATGGCCACGGCCTCCACCACCAGTTCGGGAATGCCAACCAGTTCCATGACCACATGCGCGCCGAGGCCGCCGGTCTCCTTCTTCACCGCGGCTACGCGCTCCGCTGATGTGGGCAGTTCTGCGGCGTTGATGGTGATATCGGCGCCAAAGTCCTTCGCCAGATCGAGGCGATTCTGCAGGCGGTCGGTGACGATGATCGGGTAGGCGCCGCGGGCCTTGGCCATGGCCACGGCGGTCAGGCCCAGGCCGCCGGCGCCCATGACCACAACCGCCTGCCCGACCTTGATGTCGGCCACCTCGATGCCCATGCCCACGGTGCCCATGGCGCAGTTCACGCAGGCCAGCGTCTCGTCGCAGACATGGTCCGGGGCCTTGAACACGGCCTGCGTGGGAGTGACGTAGTAGTAGTCCGCGAAGGTGCTGCGAAAGTAAGGGAACTGCCCCAGCACCGCCTTCTGGCGTGCCGGGCAATAGCGAGAATTGTGGCCTTCAAGGCAGATCGTGCAGCGCCCGCAGGGAATCGGCCCGGAGTAGACCACGCGGTCGCCTTCCTTGAGTGGCGTGCCGCGATGATCGCTGGTCACGCCCTTGCCCAGCTTGTAGATGGTGCCGGTGCCTTCGTGCCCGAGCGGCACCATGTCCGTGCCCAGGGTGCCGTCGCCGCGCCAGATGTGCAGGTCAGAGCCGCAGATGCCGGCGGCTGTGATTTTCAACACCATTGCCCCGGGTTCGGGATCCGGCACCTGGAACTCGCGGAATTCGAACGGCCCACGCTTGCCCGTCAATACCGCCAATCGGCCCGATGTCATGAGAGGTCCTTGATCTGATCTGTGATTGGGTGGGTACGGCTCAGCCGCGCTCGAGGTGCGCGTATTCCTTCTTCACGTCTTCCGCCTTGGGAAACCAGGCCGGCCGCACGTAGCTCGACGGCTCCTGGGTGACGAAGAGTTTTTGCTCGATGCCGTACATGCGCGAAGCGTTCGCCCCCATGAGCTTGATCTGCGTGTCTTTCGGCACGCCAGCGTCGTTCATCTCGTGCATCGCCGTCCACGCGTCGGCGGCGTCGTGATGGTAGGCGTCAGAGGACCACACGCCGACGTTCTCGAAGTATTTGTGCTGCTTGAACAGCGCCGTCTCGTCGCCCTCGAAGGCGATCAGGAAGCGTTCGAAGAAGATCTCGCTCGGCAAGCGCGTCACCATGGCGCGGCGCTCGTTGCGATACAGCTTGAACTGTTTGTCGCACTCCTCCAGCACATGCGGCAACCAGCCGGCGTTCGATTCCATGATGGCCATGCGCGTGAGGCCCGGGTACTTTTCGAGGAAGCCCGACAGCAGCACGTTGGCAAGCCAGGTCTTGGCCTCGTGCACGAAGCTCAGGCTTTGGCCGGCAATGGATATCTGGTTAGGGTTTTCCGCGCGCGCCACCATGCTGGCGGGCGACCAGTTATGGCTGTCGAGGTGGTTGTAGCCCAGGGAAATTTTCGCCGCCGATCCCTGTGCCGTCAGCTGGTGCATGCCGACCACGATGCCGGTTTCCTCGATTGCCCGCCACATGGGAGCCGTCGCGGGCTTGATCGGGTAGTTTCCGAGCACGTCCACCGGGCGGACCAGCATGGCCTTGAAGCCGCGCTTGGCAACACGGCGGATTTCGTCGGCTGCCATTTCGGGGTTCTGGCTCGGCACGCAGGCGGCAGGGAACAGGCGATCTGGATATTGCGAGCACCAGTCCCACGCCCAGTCGTTGTAGGCGCGGGCGGCCAGGGCCGCGGCGCGATGGTTCTTGATGAACAGGAAGTGCGACACCATGCGCAGCGGTATGACCATGACCTGGTCGATACCCATCAGGTCGAGGTCCTTGACGCGCGCATGCGGGTCGCGCGCGCCCTTGTGCCACACGTATTCGCATTGCTCCTCGGTGAGGTCCATGGAGTAGAGCTTGCGCTTCATGCGCTTGTCGAGTCCCGGCCCGCCAAGCTCCTGCACTGCCGGGCCGCGCGGCTTGCCCCAGGTCGATCCCATGCGGCCGGAATTCCAGATGTTGATGGTGCCGATGCTGCCGTTCACCATCAGGTTGCTGCCCTCGGGGTAGTACCAGGGGCGAATCTCTTCGCGTTCCTTTTCCGTGAGGTAGTTCCATTGGTCGGGCGACTCCGTGACATGGGCGTCACAGTCGAACACGGGGAAATCCTTTTTCAGCGGCTTCTTGGTCTCGGCTTTCATGTGTTCCTCCGTTGCGTCGCACGGGCGTTCTTGTCGCGGCGTATTCCGTGGGGGGGCGTGGAAAAGATCTCCATCGCAGGTTGCGATCAAATATACACTGGGCGTGGCACTATCGGGAACCATGCATTTCTTGCATGCAGAAGGCCTTGCACATCCGGCAGCATGCGGGCGCTGCGCGGCGGGAAAAAAGCGCATTGCCGGCGCAATTCCCGCGACTGTAGAATCAATCCGGCATGAAAAGGAGAGAGCTTATGAAGATGACAATCATTGCGACGGCCATTTGCCTGACGACATCGCTTGCAACGAACGGGGCCATGGCGCAGGCTTTTCCCGGCCGGCCGGTCACCATCGTGGTGCCGGCATCGCCCGGTGGATCGACGGACGCCGTGGGGCGGGTGTTGGCAAAGCTGCTGGAGTCGCGGCTCAAGCAACCGGTCATCATCGAGAATCGTTCCGGGGCCGGTGGTTACGTCGGTGGCAGCGCGGTGACGCGCGCAGCCCCCGATGGCTACACGCTGCTGTTTGCACCGGACGTGATTCTCTACTCCAACCTGTTCATCAAGGACCAGATCGTGCTGTCGCAGGAGCTCCTGCCGATTGCCTCCGTCGGGTCATCGCCGTTCGCCATGGTGGCCAATTCGAAGCTGCCGGTGAAGACGATGCGCGACTTCATTGCCTTCATCAAGGCCAATCCGGGCAAGTACAACTACGGCGTGGTCGGTGGCACGACCGTGCAGCTGGAAACCACCGGGTTCATCCGGGACAATGGTCTGGACATGGTGGCGATTCCCTATCCGGATACGGCCGGACCGGTGCGCGCGCTGGCAAGCAATGACATCCAGTTCTTCTGGACCCCGATCACCACGGTGAAGTCGGTGCTCGACACTGGCGCTGGGGTCGGTCTCGCGGTCACGTCGCAGGCAAGGCAGGCATTGGCGCCGGATATTCCGACGACGGCCGAGCAGGGCATGAACGTGAAGTATTACGTCACCAACGGCCTCTTCGGCCCGCAGAAGACGCCGAAAGACGTCGTGGACATTCTCTATCGCGCATCCAACGATGTCACGAGCAGCGCCGAAGGCAAGGCCATCCTGGCCAAGTTCGGCTATGAATCGGTGACTGCGGATCCGGCTGAAATTAGCAGGCAGATCAATGCGCAAAGCAGGCGCTACGCCGAGATCGCGGCGGCGATCGGCCTCAAGCCGCAATAGAGCGTGGTGTTTCAGGAAGGGCAGTCGGCCAGCGAATCGGGGGGGCATGCCCTCTGGCTGCATCAGTGCGCCCGGGAAGAGGCGCGCCAAACATGATCAAGGATGGACCCATGGCGGAAAATGACGACAGCGTGGCGCTTGCCACCGAGGGCGCGCGCAACGAAAACACGCTGCGTTTCCTGAAGAGCGGCGCGCGCGGGCTCTACATCGGCGGGCGCTTCGTTCCTTCCTTGTCGGGCAAGACCTTCGAGACCGTCAACCCGGCGAACGAGCGGCGCCTGGCCATGGTGGCCGAGGGTGGCGAGGCTGACATCGATGCCGCGGTGGCGGCGGCACGCAAGGCCTTCGATCGCGGTCCCTGGCCAAGAATGCGGCCTGCAGAGCGCGCCAAGGTGCTGAACCGGCTCGCCGACCTTGTTCAAGCGCATGCGGAGGAACTGGCGGAAATCGATACGCTCGATAGCGGCCTGATGATCACAGTGACGCGCGCAGGGGCGGGAGGAATTGCCGATAGTCTTCGCGATGCCGCCAGTTGGGCCAACAAGGTCGAGGGCGAGACTTACCCGACTGGCCCGGACAATTTCAGCTTCTCGTTGCGCGAGCCGCTGGGCGTGTGCGGGATCATCATTCCATGGAATGGGCCGGCGGTGCTGGCGGCGCGCAAGCCGGGCATTGCGCTGGCTGTGGGGAACACCGTGGTGCTGAAGCCGGCCGAGCAGACGCCTTTGTCAGCATTACGTCTGGCGGAGCTCATCAGTGAGTCCGGTTTTCCCGAAGGTGTCATTAATATTGTGACCGGATTTGGCGTTGGGGCGGGCAGTGCGCTCGCCAATCATCGGGATGTGGACGCCATATCGTTTACCGGTTCGGCAAGCGTTGGCAAGGAAATCGTCAAGGCATCGTCAGAGAACTTCAAGAAGGTGATGCTCGAGCTCGGCGGAAAATCGCCGCACATCATCTTTGCCGATGTCGATCTGGAGAAGGCCGTGCCCAATGCTGCCATGGGCGTGTTCCGCAACCATGGACAGATGTGTTTTGCCGGGTCCAGAGTCTTCGTGCAGCGGGACATCTACGCGGAGTTTGCCGCCGAGTTTGCCAGGTATGCCGCTGCCATGAAAGTTGCATCGCCGTGGGATACGGCCGCCAGCATCGGCCCGCTGGTGTCCGCCGCACAGCATGAGCGCGTTACCGGCTATGTCGATCTTGGGGTGCGCGAAGGCGCGCGCCTGGCCGCCGGTGGCAAGCGGAATGACGGCAAGGGTTACTACGTCAACCCAACGGTGTTTTGCAACGTGAACAACAGTATGCGCATCGCTCGGGAGGAAATCTTCGGTCCGGTGGCCTCATTGATTGCGTTCGACACGGAAGAAGATGCCATTCGGCAGGGTAACGATACGGTTTATGGCCTTGGTTCCGGCATCTGGACCCGGGATGTCAGCCGGGCCATTCGCGTTGCTCGGCAGCTGCGCGCCGGTAATGTGTGGATAAACGGCTACGGCATGCGCAACGAGATGGCGCCATTCGGCGGTTACAAGCATTCTGGTATCGGACGAGAAGGCGGCAAGTACTCGGTCGAGTTCTATAGCGAGATGAAATCGGTGTTTGTTACCATTTGAAGCTGCTCCATGTATCTTGAAACCGGACGGAACGGGGAAATCATGAAACCCGACTATCTGATCGGCTTTGGCTCAAACCCGGATCGCGGAACTCGGGTCCGCACCCCTTGCGGAGTGCGCGCGTCGTGAAGGCGCTGGTTACGGGGGCGTCCCGGGGCCTCGGGCTGGGCATCTGTGCGGTGATGGCCAGGCGCGGCGACGAGGTGTTCGCCGCCTGCCGCAAGACCACGCCCGAACTCAGCGCGCTTGGTGTTCGCGTCGTGGAGGGCATCGACATCGGCGAGGTTGCGGCGACCGAAAGACTGCGAAGCGCCATTGGCAAGGAGGCGATCGATGTTGTGGTTTGCAATGCCGGCATCAACGTGAGCTACACGTTTGGCAGCATCGACAAGCTTGACCTTGACGCAGTGCTGGAGGAATTGCGCGTGAATACCGTGGGTTCCGCCCGCACCGTACAAGCAGTGCTTCCGAACCTCGCGTCGGGCTCCAAAGTCATACTGATCACGACCAGCGGCGGAACGCTGGGCCGAAACCCGCTGCGAGGCGGGAGCTACGGCTACCGGATGTCGAAATCCGGGATCAATACGTTCGGATTCCTCCTCGCCACTGAACTGCGACCGCGCGGCATTGCCGTGCGCATGATCAGCCCGGGGCCGGTGAATACGGACATGCTTCGCGACCTGGCCGCGGTTGGCGTGCCAACCGCCATACCCGCTTCGCAATCCCCGAGCATTTACGCGGCCGGCCAGACTGTGCTGGGTCAAATTGACGAACTGACTCTGGAAGCGAGCGGTTCCTGGATCGACCAAACCGGGAAAGCCTGGGCGTGATGGATGGCCGGACAGGCCGCTTCACACAGGTGATGATCGGATCTGCGTTGGCGGAATAACCCCGGATACGGGCGATATGCGGGCACACCCGGGGCCGATGAATTCATTCCCCGATTCAATCGCTTCGCAACAACGCGCGTCGCCGATCGAATTCCCCGGCCCGATCGAGCAGTTCCAGTGCAGTGCGATAGTGGGCCATGTCGATCATGCCTCCGTCGAAGGCCAGCGCGCCTTTGCCTTCCCGCTGTGCGGCATCGAAGGCGGCGACCAACTTTCGAGCGTTCGCAATTTCATCGACGGTAGGTCCGAACACTGCGTTGGCGACGACGACTTGCGACGGGTGGATGGCCATGATCCCCTCGTAGCCCAGGCTGCGCATGAACCGCGCGTAGCGCTCCACTTCGGCAGGTTTGCCGATGGCTGTGCTCAGTCCGCCAATGGGGTTGGGCACGCCGGCGGCGCGCACATCAACGATGACTTTGCTGCGGACGTACAGCGTTTCAAGCATCGAGTCGGTGTGATGAAGACCCAGGTCGCGCGCCAGGTCGCCATTGGGCGATGCGCCTGCCCCCATGTAGGCGATCCTCGGAGAGCAAGTCGCGATCTCGAAGGAGTTGCGAACCGACAGTGCAGTTTCCAGCAGTGGCCAGATCAGGATCTGAATCGCGCCCAGTCCTGCTTGGGCCTCGAGGCGTGCCAGCACCTTCTCCACGCGGAGTACGTCTTCCGGTCCCCGGACTTTGGGAATCTGCAACGCCACCAGCGAATGGGAAATCGCTGCTCCCACATCTTCTTCAAGGCAATTCTGGTCGAGCGCGTTGATGCGTACGCAGATGATTTGACGCGCCGACTGCGGAAGCGCGATCCAGGATGCGATGGCGCTGCGCGCATCCGGCCGCAGCGCCGCAGGTACGGAGTCCTCCAGGTCCAGGATGACGCCGTCAGCGCCTGAGCGCCACAGCTTGTCGAGAAAATCCCTTCGATGACCGGGTGCAAATAGCGCACTGCGCATGCGCGGAGCACGCGGAGCGCGACGGGGAGAGTCGATCTTGGTCATGATCAAAGTTTGAGCGTCGAGGCTTTTGTGGCGGGTTGATGCGTGGCGCGCCCGGGAGAGGCTTGGGACAACGCGAGTCTAGAGGTTTTCACTGCCATGCGCACTACGCATTGAACCGGCCTATGAACTCGCATATAGTCCTCATTGTTAGTCGGATGGAGCGGTTCGTTTTTCAGTCGAGATCTCAATGAATAGGGAAGATGCCATGGCAGCCAGGAAGTCCGCCGGAAACGCCGCAGCAAAGTCAGGAGCAAGGAAGACCTATCAGCTGGTCTCCGCTGACCAGCACATCAACGAGCCGCCGGACATGTGGACCAGCCGTGTGGTGAAGAAGTTCAAGGACCGGGTGCCGCACATCAAGCGCCTGCGCGAGGGCGACGGCTGGATCATCGAGGGCGTGAAGGACCCGATCAGTTTCGGCCTCAACGTGTGCGCCGGGCTCAAGCCGGAGGAGTGCAGAGACTGGCTGCGCTGGGACCGCGTGCGAAAGGGCGGCTACGTCCCGAAGGAGCGCCTGAAGGACATGGATGTGGACGGCGTGGATGCGGCCATCATGTTCGGAACCCCGCGCCTGTCGGCGGGGGTCATCACGAACCCTGATCCCGAGTTGCAGCGGGCCATGGTCCGCGCCTACAACGAATTCATGGCGGAATTCGTCTCCTACGCGCCGGACCGGCTGTTCGGCGCGATCTGGTTGCCCGCGACGGGCGTCAAGGATGCCATCGCGGAGCTCGAGCATTTCATCGAAATGCCGGGCATGGTGGGCCCGGTGATCAACTGTTACCCGAACGGCACGACCACGCTGGGCAAGGAGGACGAGCCGCTGTGGCGGCTGCTCGCCGAGATGGACATCCCGCTGTCGATCCATGTCGACCTGCGCGACAAGAGCCCGGCCAAGCACACCGAGCGGATCACCGGCGGCACGCGCAATCGCGACGCCGAGAAGCGCATGCTCGAATTCATGTGGGCGGGAGTGCTCGACCGTTACCCGAACTTCAAGATCGTGTTCTCGGAAGTCGACGCCGGCTGGGTGCCTTTCTTCAAGGAGCAGATCGACAACCGCTACCATCGCCAGGCGCGCGGTTCGAACATCGCGCTCTCCAAGGCGCCGTCGAAGTACTTCGACGAGCACTATTTTTATACCTTCATCACCGACACCTACGCCATCCGCAATCGTGACTCGGTGGGCGTGAAGAACATGCTCTGGTCGGATGACTTCCCGCACATGGGCGGGGACTGGCCGTTCACGCAGCGCTCGCTGTCGCAGTATTTCGGCGGCGTGTCTGCGGAGGACTGCAGGCTGATACAGGCGCAGAACGCCGTGCGCCTCTACCGCCTGCCTGGTCTCGTGGCCTGAGAGCCGTTCCTGTGGCGCAGGCATACGACGGTCTGAGGGTGGTCGAGTTCGGCTCGGCAATGGCTGTCTCGCTGGCGGGCATGATGCTGGCGGACAACGGGGCCGAGGTGATCAAGGTCGAGCCGCCGGGGGGCGACACGTCGCGCACGAGCCCCGGTTTCCTCATGTGGAACCGCGGCAAGAAGAGCGTGGTGCTGGATCTCGACAGCGCCGAAGGGCGGCGTGCCGCGGTCGATCTCGCGCTGGCCGCCGACGTGGTGCTGGAATCCTTCGAGCCCGGCAGGGCCGAGGCTCTTGGCCTGGACCATGACGCGCTCGCGGCGCGACGCCCCGATCTCATCTCATGCTCGATCAGCGGTTTCGGCTTGGCGAGGCAACATGAAGCCATTGCCCCGCGCTCGGAGCTCGTGTTCGCCAGGAGCGGGCGTGTCAACGGCAATGACATCATCAGCGGCGCCCTCTTCAGCGACCGGCCCATCTATATCACTTCGCCGATCGGCGCCTACGGCGCCGCGGGCCTGGCGATCCAGGGCATCTCCGCCGCACTCTACGCGCGCAATCGCTGCGGGCTCGGGCAGCGCGTGGAGACGAGCCTTCTGGACGGCCTGAGCGCCACCACCATGCGCCTCGCCTTCGAGCGCCAGGGCGGCAAGGTTGTGCCTGTCCGCAAGGGCGCCGTGGCATTGATCAAGCGCGGCATCATGCTGTGCTTCCTCACGGCGAAGTGCAGGGATGGGCGCTACATCCAGATGTGCGCGCGCCAGGACGATCATTTCCGGAACTGGTTCAAGGCGATGGAGCTCGGGCATCTTCTTGAGGAAGAGCGCTTCAGGAAGGCACCGCTCGGCTTCAAGAGCAACGAGGATATCGAGGAGATCGAGGCGATCGTGCGCGAGCGCATGGCTACCCGTACCCAGGCCGAGTGGATGGAAATATTCAGCACCAAGATCGATGCCGGCGCGGATCCGTTCCTAACGTTCGAGGAATTCCTGCGCCATCCGCAAATGGTGCTGAACGAGCGCGTGGTGACGATCGCCGATCGGCGCGTGGGGCCGGTGACGCAGGTGGGGCCGCTGGCGCTGTTCTCGGACACCCCGTCGCGCATTGGCGCGAGCGCGCCTGCGGCGGGGGAGCACCAGGGCGAGCTCGCGGCCTTTTGCGTGCGCAAGGCGGCCCCTGCCGCAGGCGCGGCGACAAAGGCGGGTACGGGGGCAAAGGCGGGCACGGGCCTGTCGCGACCGCCGCTCGAAGGCGTCACCATCCTCGAGCTGGCGAACTTTCTCGCCGCACCCATGGGCGCAACCTTCCTCGCCGAGCTGGGCGCGCGCGTGATCAAGATCGAACCGCTGGAGGGTGACTCCTACCGGCGCACCGGGCTCGAGGCGGTGCACATCCTCAACGGCAAGGAAAGTCTGCCTGTTGACATGAAGACGCCCGAGGGCAAGGAGATCTTCCGGCGCGCGGTCAAGATGGCCGACGCGCTGGTCCATAATTTTCGTCCGGGGGTGCCCGAGCGTCTTGGCGTGGATTTCGACACCGTGCACAAGCTCAACCCGCGCCTGGTGTACCTGTATGCGGCTTCTTACGGATCCAAGGGACCCGAGAGCCACCGGCCGGCCTTCCACTCCACGCCGCACGCCCTGTGCGGCGCGGGCATCCTGCAAGGCGGTCGCGACAACCCGCCGGTGGACGATTCCTATCCCGACCCGTGCGCGGGCATCGGTGTCGGTGTCGCGCTCGCCATGGGTCTCCTGGCGCGTGAAAAGACGGGCAGGGGGCAGTACGTCGAGACCACCATGCTGACCAGCGCCGGCTACGTGCACGGCGAGCGGCTGACCCACTACCAGGGGGCGCCGAGCCTGCCGTCGCTTGACTCGCAGCAATTCGGCTTCGGTGCGCTCAACCGGCTCTACCCGACGCGCGACGGCTGGATCATGCTGAGCGCTGCCCAGGAAGGAGAATGGCAGCGCCTTGCGCAGGCACTGGGCCATCCGGAGTGGCTCGCAGACCCGGCATACAAGGATGCCGCGGCGCGCGAGAAGAACGACGCGGCCTTGAGCGCCGCCATCGCAGGTGAGATCGCAACCTTCGATGCGGCGGCGCTAGAAGCGCGCCTCAACGCGGCCGGCGCGCCTGCGGCCGCGGTGTCGAGCTCATTCCAGGAGTTCATGGTCGAGAACGAGCTGGTTGCGGGCGAGAACCATCCGCTGTTCGGCGAGTACTGGCGCATGAAGCCGCGTACGCGCTTCTCGGTCAGCCCGAACCGGCATGGGCAGCCGTGCGCCATCGGCGAGCACACCGTCGCGCTGCTCGGCGAACTGGGTTACGGCGAGGGCGAAATTGCGCAACTGCTGGACAAGCGTGTCGTCGTGACGGCTGCGCGTTGAGCCATTGATGGGTGCGCCTGGCCGGCGCGCAGGCGTCTGAAGCCGGACAGATTGCATCGGGATTGGAGGAAGTCATGCGAATCGGATTAAAGTTTGCCGCCATGCTGCTAGCCGGGAGCGCCGCGGCCCTGATGCAGGGCGCTTGGGGGCAGGAGTTCCCGAGCAAGGTGATTCGCGTCGTGGTGCCCAATCCGATCGGTTCGACTGCCGACGTGGTGGCGCGCCTGATCGTGCCCGAAATGTCCAGGGTGCTCGGCCAGCCGATGGTCATCGAACCCAAGCCCGGCGGCGACCAGCGCATTGGCGCGGAATACGTCGCCAAGCAGGTGCCGGCCGACGGCCACACCGTCGCAGTGATTGCCATCGCCAATCTGGCCAGCATTCCGGCGCTGGTGAAGAACCCCGGGTTCGATCCGTTGCGCGACCTCACGCCGGTAACAACGCTGGTGGCCGGCAGGATTTACCTGGGCTCGCCATTGCAATCGCCGTGGAAGAATTTTGGTGAGATGGTGGCCTATGCCAAGGCCAACCCGGGGAAGCTGAATTACGGGTCCACCGCTGTCAGCACGCGCCTGCGCATCGAAGCCATACTGCAGGATCGCGAGCTCAACGTGGTCTACATCCCGTATCCGACCACAGGCGCGGAGGAGCAGGGTCTCTACCAGGGGCACATCCAGCTCATGATCACCAGCGATCGCATGGTGTCGCAGCGCGACCGCGTGCTGGCGCTGGCCGTGTCGGGCCGGGAGCGCAGCCCGCGCTTCCCCGACGTGCCGACCTACCTCGAGCTGGGCCTGCCGCCGGTGCCGGGCGCCGAGTACTCATTGAACGTGCCCGCGGGCACGCCCAAGGCGGCGTTCGACAAGCTGTACGCCGCAGTGTCGCGCGCGCTGCAGCAACCCGAACTCAAGGCGCAAATGACGAAACTCGCATTCGAGATCGTCAACGACACGCCGGAGGCGGCGGCAAGGAACCTCGCAGAGCAGGCGAAGCTCGTTGCCGACGTTGTGCAACGACTGGGATTGCGCCCGCAATAACGGGGGCCGCCCGAAGGTGTCGGCGCTTACGGCCCGAGGCTCAGATCCGCAGCCGGTCCATACCGTGTTTCAGGCCTCGGCATCCTCGATGATGAAATCCGATGCCCGCTCGCCGATCATGATGGCCGGGGCGGCGGTGTCGGCCGACACCAGCGTCGGCATGATGGAGTTGTCCACCACGCGCAGCTTGCCCACGCCGCGCACGCGGCAGCGCGGATCGAGCACGGCGCGCTCGTCCGTTCCCATGCGGCAGGTGCCGACGATGTGGTGCGCGGTGCCGCGCACCTCCCCGGTGAAGTTCTTCAGTTCTTCGTCGGTGGAGGTGTCCGGGTAAGCGTCGAGTTCCTCGCCGATGTAGTTGCCCAGCGCGGGTTGTTTCATGACCTGGCGCACCTTGGCCATGCCCTTCATCACGGTCTGGCGGTCGAGTTCGGTGGACATGAAGTTGAATTGCACTCGGGCGTCCTCCACCAGGTTCGGCCCGCTGATCTCGACAAAGCCGCGGCTCTCCGGCCGCAACTGGCACACCGTGGCCATGACCGCCGCGTGCGGCAGCAGCATGGGGCGGATGCGGTCGGTGCCGAAGAGGAAGAAATGGATGTGCACGTCCGGACGATCCGGCGACAGGTCGGTCTTCACCAGGGCGCCGGCAGGCACCGGGCCCATGGCCATGAAGCCGCGGCGCAGGAGCACGTAGCGCATCAGGAGGCCGAAGCGGCCGAGTGGTGTGCGCATCTGGTCGTTGAGCGTCACCGGCTGCTTGCAGCGGTAGCCGATCCACGGGTTGAAGTGGTTCTGCAGGTTGCGGCCGACATCGGGCGAATCGTGCACCACGGCGATGCCGTGCTTTTGCAGCAGCGCGCCGGGTCCCACGCCGGATTTCTGCAACAGCAGCGGCGAGGCGAACGCACCACCTGAGACGATCACTTCGCGTTTCGCGCTGGCCGTCCTCTTCTGTCCTTCATGGATGAATTCGACACCGTCGGCGTCCTTGCCGGCGAAGATCACGCGCTCGACCGTGGCGCCGGTCATCACCGTGAGGTTGGCGCGATGGCGCACGGGATGGATGTAGGCCATGGCCGCCGAGCAGCGCCGGCCGTTCTTCGCCATGGTCTGGTAGTAGCCGGCGCCTTCCTGTTTCGCGCCGTTGAAGTCCGGATTGGCGGGGATGCCGGCTTGCTCGGATGCGGCGATGAAGGCGTCGATGAGCTCATGCTTGTTGGGGCAGTCGGAAACGTTCAGCGGCCCGCCCACTGAATGGTACTCGCTCGCGCCGCGCGAGCACTGGTTCTCGGCGCGCAGGTAGGCCTTGAGCACGTTGGCGTAATCCCAGCCGGTGCAGCCCAGTTTCACCCAGTGATCGAAGTCTTCCCGCTGGCCGCGCAGGTAGATCATGCCGTTCACCGCGCTCGATCCGCCGATGACCTTGCCCTGGTAGAACGGGCCGGCGCGGTTCTTCAACTGGTGTTCGGGCTGCATACGATAGATGAAGTTGTATTCGGGCTTGCCAAACACCTTGGCATAGCCGATGGGGATGTGCAGCCAACGGTTGGAATCGTCGCCGCCGGCCTCCAGCACCAGCACGCGCGCGGACGGGTCGGCAGAAAGGCGATTGGCGAGGGCGCAGCCCGCCGTTCCGCCACCGGCAATGATGTAATCAAATTCGAGTATGCTGCTCATGTCAGTAGGACATCCATGTAAGTATTATTATCAATATCTAATCGCTATTTCGGCGTCGTTCTGGTGAATGTTACTTCCTGGTGTCCTTGGGGCGGCCGGAGACGGCACCTTCGCGGAAGTTTCCCGCCAGTTCATCCCACGGCAGGAAGTATCGGGTCGTGAGCGTGCGAACGCGAATGCGCCATACGCCGTTCTCGCAGCTGTACTGGTCGTCGTAGCGCAGTGCCGCCAGAACGCAGGTGCTGTCGATGGCGTGCTCGGCGTGGCCAGTGACGATGCCGGTGGCCGTATTGGCCGCAAGATCTATCGAAGTGACGACGTGCGAGTGCAGGTAGTGATAGGTGAATTCGTAGTTGGCAATGCGCCGTTTCCAGAATTCGAGCAGGCCCGCGCGGCCGCTTGCTTTCATGTCTGCAAAGGCGAAGGTGCCGTCCGTGGTGAAGAGGTCTGCAAGGGTGTCGTAGGCGCGCGCATCCACGCGCAGGAAGTAGTTGGCGACGAGATCCTGCAGCGCGAAGCGTGCCTCGATGCGGGCGACTTTTGCGGCGATCGATTCTGTATGGCTAGCATCGTTCATGGGGTTTCCTTTGGGGGGTTGTCGTACACCACGGATGGTGCCACGCGGGGATCGGCATCTTCGCCGGCTTCGGAACGGGAAGTCTCGATACGATTGCGTCCGCCGCGCTTGGCTCGGTAGAGCGCGCGCTCCGCGGCGCCCATCAGTGCATCGAGCCCGGTAATGTTGCCTGTCAGGCCGGAGATGCCGATGCTGACCGTGACCGCGAGGGGCGTTTGCTTGTGCATGTACGGGGTTTTCTCCATGCTTTGACGCACGCGCTCCATGACATCCGACGCGTGTGCGATCGATGTCTGCGGCATGATGACGAGGAATTCCTCTCCGCCCAGGCGGCCGCAGGTGTCGTATTTTCGCACGTCGGCGCCAATCAAATCCGCTACATGCCTCAATACAGCGTCACCGACGGCATGGCCGTGGTCGTCGTTGACGCGCCTGAAGTTGTCGATGTCGAGCATGGCAATCGACAGCGACTCGTGAAAGTGTTCGGCGCGCGACAGTTCGCGCTCGCACGACTCCATCAATGCGCGGTGGTTCAGGATGCCGGTGAGCACATCCTGCGAGACCAGTCTCGCAAGGCGCGCATTGAGCAGGCTCACCTCCATCCACATCAGGGCGATAGATAATGTCGTTAGCAGCAGGACACCGATCGTCGCGGCGAAGGGCTGCAAGGTGTCATGCCGGAAGTGCTCGTCTTCATGCGGTCCGGCTGCGATGGTGCCAATGGCCCGGGCCACAAACAGCGCGGCGACGCCCCAGATCACGCTGGTGAACAGGCGGCGCGGGGCACGGTTCATATTGCCAGGTAGCGTGATGGATCGGAGGGCCGCCCACACGAGAAGCAGTGCCAGGCCCAGCGAAAAGACGATGATGCGCGCGCGCGCGCTGGGGTGGGCGAACGTGTACCAGAGCAACAGCACGCTGCAGGCTGCGACGAAGCCCCATGTATCCGGGCTCCAGATCGGATTTTCCTCGAGACGGAATTTCCGTATCGCGCCGTGCATGACTGCAATGCCCGCGAGCATGATGATTTCGCCTGTCACTGAAAACAGCGAGGGCACGCGCCCATCGGTCTGCAGCATTGCGTAGCCCAGTCCCATCATCAGGATGCTGGTTCCCCAATCGCCGGCAGCGCGCGTGCCCGGTTCAAGGCGCGCGAACACGAGCGAGAGGATTCCGACCGTGAGTAGGATGCCCAGCAGAATGGCGTTGGCGCTGAATAGGCTGGTCAGCAAGGGTTCTGGGTTCCCTGGTTACGTGCCGGCGAATTTGCGGCAAGTTTGGCAAGAATATCAAGCATTTTCACTGGATTGAAGGCTGCGCGAGTTCAGCTGTCCGACTGCTCCGGTCGCGGTTCGCGCAACTGTTTGTGGACCAGCAAGGCCAGCGCGGCGCACATGAGCGCGACTGCCGCGAACCCCGCGCGCATCGATGTTGCGACGAAGACTGCGGCTGCGATGGGGCCCAGTGCAATGGAAATCGCCTGGGCGCTTCCACCTAGGCCAAACGCAGTGCCGCGCCGCGCGGTCGAGGTATTGAAGGCGATCAGCATGTTGCTGGTGGGGATCATGGCTGCCTGCAGGAGGCTGATCAGCGAGAACATCAGCACATAGGGCGTTACGCTATCGATGAATCCGAGCAGGAGGAAGGCTACGCCGACGATCAGGCTGCAGGCGATCAGGGCCGGGCGCAGGCGCCCGATGCGAAAGTAGCGGCTGGAGAGCACGAACACGCCCGCAGCGGCAGCCAGTCCCCCGAGCGTGAAGGCAATGCCCGTCACCCCTGGGACGTCGTGGCCTTCGATGAATTGCAGGGCGATGGGCGTGGTGATGCGCAGAACCTGCGAGAGCGTCACCAGGATGCCGAAGATGAACACCGCCAGCCACAGCTGGTTGGTGGGCCGAAATGGCTCGAGCTTGGGCCGCGCCTCGGGCTTGCCGTCGTGGTTCAGCACAATGCGGTCGGCCGGCGCGGCCCGGGATACCCAGACCAGCACGGCACCGGTCAGGACGGCAGACACAAGGATGGTGTCGCGGTAGCTGAAGACAATGGTCAGGACGGCGCCGATGGCCGGGCCCACCGACTGGCCGAGATAGCGCAACGCGGTAAACAGGCCCAGGCTCTTCTTGAACTGGGAATCGGGAACGCTGACGCTCAGCATCGCCACGGCCGGGCCGTCGTAGCCTGAGAAGACGCCGTGTATCCCGAGCACGATGACCACCTGCCAGGGCTCGGCAATGAAGGCGAACATGATGGTGGTGAAGAACAGGCCGATGACCGAGCGCAGGTACATCATCTTGCGGCCGTAGCGATCGGACAGCACCCCCCAGAACGGCCCGGCCACCAGTCGCCCGACCCCCTGCACGACCGATGCAACGGCCAGCCAGTAGACCGCCTCGGCTGCGGTGGGTGCACCCACATCCATCAGGTAGAGGGGGATGAACGGCCACCACAGCGCGCATGCCGCATCGCACAGGAAGTTGCCCAGGGAAATGGTGATGGCCGCGCGTGGGTACCCCCAGCGCATGCCCGACCCGGGGGCGTCCTTTGCATTCTTCGCGGTGACCGTCAACTGGTGCTTCCCATGGGCTCATCCCAAGCATTGTCCCCGAGCATAGCTGAATCTGCCCAAGGGCTTGCGTGCATTGCGCATCGGCATGACGGGGATTGGCGCGGCCGTCGGGGCAGAGCGTCTCTTTGGAGTAAAATCGGCGTCGAATTCCACTTCAAATTCCCCCCGGAGATGTCATGCCCAACCAGGTTCCATTGGTGAGTTACCTCGTCCTTGGCGACGATCCTCATCTGATTGCCCATGAATGCACCAACTGCAAGGCGCGGTTCTTCGACCGCCGCAATGGCTGCGCCAAGTGCTTCGGCACCGAATTCAAGGATGTCAGCCTGCCGAAAGAGGGCAAGGTTCGCGCTTTCTCCGTCGTTCACAGCGCAGCCCCCGGCATCAAGGTGCCTTTCGTGGCCTCCGTGATCGAGTGCGGCACAACGCGCGTGTCGGCCAACATCATCAATGTCGACCCAAAGCCGGAAAACGTCAAGCTGGGGATGAAGGTCAAGCTCGCCACCTACGTGCTGGGCAAGGATGAGGCCGGCACCGAGGCCATCGGCTTCGGTTTCGAGCCCGCCTGATCGCCCCTGTTGCGCTCGTATCCACATCTGAAAATCACACGCTAACGACACACCGACCCAGGAGCCCATCATGGCCAGCGAAAACCTTTACATCCTCGGCATCCACATGACGAAGTTCGGCAAGTACCCGAATCGCGATCTCATTGACCTCGCCGCCGAAGCGGCGCAGGGCGCATTCAAGGACGGCGGCGTGACCATGGGCGACATGAACATCCTCGCCGCCGGTAATTTACGTGGCACGGGAAGGATCGGCCAGCCGCTGCAGAAGCAGATCGGCCAGACCGGCATCCCGGTCTACAACGTGACCAATGCCTGCGCCACCGGCGCCACCGCCATGCGCGTGGTGATGATGGCCATCAAGGCCGGGGAGGCCGACATGGGCCTTGCTGTCGGCTCCGAGAAGCTGGCCGGCGTCGGCCTCTTGACCGGCGCCAACGTGAAGGCGGACGGCAAGACCTGGACGCCTGAAGGCCGCTATGACGCGGTGTCCGCCACCGATGGCCGCATCGGCACCGAGACCATGCCCGGCGTGTTCGCGCAGATCGGCATGGAGTATGGCTCGAGGTACGGCGAGGTGAGCTTCGAGACCTTCGCCAAAATCTCTGAAAAGAACCACTACCATTCCACGCTGAATCCGTTGGCCGCCTACCAGAAGCGCATGTCGCTCGAGGAAATCATGAAGGACGTCATGGTGGCCTACCCGAACACGCGCCCGATGTGCTCGGCCAACTCCGACGGTGCCGCGGCAACCGTGATCGTGAGCGAGAAGAAGCTGCGCACGCTGTCGAAGGCGCAGCAGGATCGCGCAGTGAAGATTGCCGCCTCGATTCTGACCACCGATCCGTGGGAGGACGGCTGCCAGGTCCTGGCCAACGTCAATACCTGCACGCGCGAAGCTGCGAAACAGGCCTACGCGCAGGCCGGCGTCGGTCCCAAGGACCTCCACCTCATCGAGCTGCACGACTGCTTTGCCACCGCCGAGCTGGTGCACTACGACAACCTGATGCTGTGCGACGAAGGCGCGGCGGTCGAGCACTTCAATTCCGGCGCCACCTGGCGCGAAGGCCGCCAGCCGGTCAACGTGTCGGGCGGGCTGGAGTCCAAGGGCCATCCCATCGCCGCCACAGGCATTGCCAACGTCTGGGAAATTGCCACGCACCTGCGCGGCGAAGCCGGCCCGCGCCAGATCGAGGGCGCGAAGATCGGGATGACCCACGTGATTGGCCTGGGCAACACCTGCGCCATCCATATCCTGCAGAAGTAATTGCCGCACCCTCCGCGCGTGATGCGGGGATCGAAAAAGGCCGGACTCGTTCCGGCCTTTTTTTTGAAACTCCGGGCTGCAGTGCGACCGGCATCGGCGCGCACCGTGTCCTGCCGCGATGGAGCGATGGAGTAGACTTCGCGGGTGAGCCCCTTGGGGAAGGGGGGCTGTGCGGGCATGGTGACGTGCTCCGGCGATCTCGCAGATATCCAGTCAAATCAAGGGGGGGCCTATGGGCCGCAAGCTGACGTTCGGGATGCAGTTCGATTTCCGCAATCCGCCGCAATGGCATCGCCCGTGGCAGGACCTGTATGCCGAAACGCTGGAGTTCATCCAGTGGGTGGAGAAACTCGGTTACGACACCGTGGCCATGTCCGAGCACCACTTCGCGGTGGACGGCTACCTGCCGTCGCCGCTCATCGCCGCGGCCGCGGTGGCCGCGAAGACGAGCAAGATCCGCATCACCACTGCCATTGCGCTCGCGCCCTTCTACCACCCGGTACGCATCGCGGAAGATGCCGCCGTGCTCGACATCATCTCCAACGGCCGCATGGAACTGGGGCTGGGCCTCGGTTACAAGCCCGACGAATTCACGGGCTACGACGTCTCGCAGAAGGAGCGCGGCGCGCGACTCACCGAGATGCTGCAGATCATCCGCCGGTTGTGGGATGGCGAGACGCTCAACTTCAAGGGCAAGCACTACACCGTCGAGAACGCCAGGCTCATGCCGCGCCCGGTGCAGGCGCACCCGACGCTGTGGGTCGGTGGCTCGAATCCAGCGGCCCTCAAGCGCGCGGCGATGTACGGCGACGGCATCTATGGCGGCGGCGACATGGCGCAGCGCTATCCAGAGTACGTGAAGGAACTGGTCGCCGCGGGCAAGCCGGCGTCGGCCGCGCGCATGATCCAGGGCAGCGTCACCTGGGTGCTGGTGTCTAACGACCCGGAGAAGACCGCGCATGAAGTGGCGGCGCATGTCACGCACTCGGTAAACACCTATTCGCAGTGGAATTCCACCACCAAACACCCCTGGTATGGCGGTGGCAAGCAAGTGACGCCCGAAGAGATGATCAAGGATGGTCCGCTCATGGTGCTCACGCCCGAGCAGTGCATCGCGATGATCGACAAGATCGCCGCAGCGGCTCCCATCGAAGGCGTGTACGGCTTCATACCGCCGGCGGGCTACCCGCTGAAGAAACTGGCCGAACACGTCGAGCTCTTTGCCACCAAGGTGATGCCGCATTTCCGCTGATCGGGCGCGGTGTTCCCCACCCATACTGAATTCAAAGGAGGAAACATGTTCAAGCTGAAGTCCGGACTGTTGTCGGGCGCAGTCGTCGCCCTGTTTGCCGTGTCTGCTACCTCTGCCCTGGCGCAGGACTCGAAGGGCGCTGCGGCGAAGGACGCGCCCAAGGCGGCAGCGAGGGCTGCCGCCAAGAGCGCCCCGGCTGCCAAGGCATCCGCTCCCGCCGGCCCCAGCGCTGCGGCGCTTGCCGCCGAGCACGAAGCCATGGTCAAGGCGGCCAAGATCGAGGGCGAGGCAATCTTTTATTCCACCGCCATCGAAAGCTCGTCCAAGCGCGTCGCCGAAGCCTTCTTCGCCAAGTACGGCGTGGTCGGCAAGTACCTGCGCATCTCGAGCACGCCGCTGGTGACGCGCTTCTTTGCCGAAGCCGATGCCGGCAACCTCGCCACGGACTTCGTGTTGCTCGCAGGCAGCGTGAAGGCCTTCACTGAAGAGGGCCTGAAGAAGGGTTACATCGAATCCATCGATACGGCGGGGCTGCCCGCGGTGCAGAGCGCGCGCTTCCCGAAGCGTTTTCTCACCGGGCCCACAGCCATCTCCGCCATCTATCCCTGGCTCATCGCCTACAACAGCGCCAAGCTGAAGGGCGCGGACATTCCCAAGGAATGGATCGACTTGCTGAACCCGAAGTACAAGGGGCAGCTGCTACTGGTCGACCCGCGTGTATCGGAAGCCTACCTCGACCTGTGGGCGCTGCTGCAGGACACGCATGGCGATTCCTTCTACGCCAAGCTCAACGAGCAGGGCGTGCGGCGCTACCCGGCCGGCGTGCCGGCTTACCAAGCGCTGGGAGCGGGTGAAGGGTTGGTTGCGATGCCGGCCGTTCCCGCCGGCATTCAGGAACTGAAGGACAAAGGCGCCCCAGTGGATATTTCTATTCCCACGCTTACTACGGGGCTGGAAATGCACGCCATTCTCCCAGCGCGGGGGAAGATCAAGCACCCCAACGCCGGGCGGCTGCTGGCGAACTACATCCTGTCGGAAGACGGCAACAAGATCTTCAACGATGACAAGGGCACGGTGGCCATCTACGACACCAGCACCATCCCCAAGCGCTACTCGCCCCCGAAGCCGGAGAACGTCAACCGCAAAGATGCGCTGACCAAGTTGCTCGGCTTCTGAGGCTGGAATTGGTGACGAGGACTGTCGTGCGAACCGCAAGGGGGACTGCAGCGGCTGCAGCCGCAAGCGCCTGATGCAGGGGCCGCTCGCATCGGCGCTTGCGCCCTTCGAAGTGAAGGCGTTTCGCTTCCAGTGGCCGAGCGACATCCTGGTGTCGTTCGCGCTGGAGATGGAAAATCTCATCCTCGGCTGGTACATCCTCGCCGAGACGCGCTCCGTGGTGATGCTCACGGCTTTCGCCGGCCTGCAGTTTGCGGGTTCGCTGCTCGCGCCATTCATCGGCGTGCTGGGCGACCGCATGGGCCGGCGCATCCTGCTCTATGGCATGCGCCTCGTGTTTGCATCCTTCGCTGTGGTGCTGATGCTGCTCGGCCTCACCGGGAACCTGTCGCCCGTAGCAGTGTTCGTCGTTGCATTCCTGGCCGGCCTGCTGCGGCAATCCGACCTCATGCTGCGCCTGTCCCTGGTCACTGACATGATGCCGCCCGGGCGCCTGATGGCGGCCATGGGCCTGTCGCGCATCACGCTCGATGTGGCCCGCGTTGCCGGCGCGTTCACCGGTGCCGGGCTCTTTGCCTGGCTCGGGTTCGGCGCGAGCTATGTCGCGGTGTCGGCCTTCTACGTGGGGAGCGTTCTCCTCATGCTGGGCGGCGCGCGCGTCGCGGCGCGGCCTGTGCCGCTGCCAGGCGCGCAGGCGCAGGGGAATCCGCACAAGCTGCCGCAGCAGGATGCGCGACGCGCCCAGTCGGCGCTGCGCGATCTCAAGGACGGCCTGGCGCATGTGCGCGATACGCCGCGGCTGACGGCCATCGTGTGGCTTGCCGTGCTGCTGAACCTGGTCGGGTTCCCGTTGACGGCGGGGCTGCTGCCCTATGTCGCGCGCGAGGTGTACCTGCTCGACGAGATCGGTTATGGGCAGCTGGTGGCGGCGCATGCTTTCGGTTGCCTGGCGGGGTCGATGCTGATGACCTTCCTCATGCGGGCATTCCGGGCGCAGCGCGTGGTGCTGGCCGCTGCGGTGCTCTGGCATGTGGCCATCATCGTGTTTGCACTGACGCCGACCCGCGTGCCCGGCATGGCTATGCTCTTCACGGTGGGCACGTTCCAGAGCATGACCATGGTAGCGGTATCCGTCGCACTGCTGGGGGCGGCGGCCGAGCGGTTCCGCGCGCGCGTGATGGGTGTGCGCATGCTGGCGGTGTACGGACTGCCCGTGGGCCTGCTGGTTGCCGGCTACCTGATCAAGGACGTCGGGTTTGTCGCCACCATCAGCGTGTTCGGCGTCATCGGCGTGGTGGGGACGCTGCTCATCGGCCGGCGCTGGCGCGGTGCGCTGTGGGCGTGAGCGCGGGGCGCGGGCTCGCGCTGGCGCCCTTCGCGGTGCGCAGCTTTCGCTACCAGTGGGCGAGCGACCTCCTCGTGTCGCTATCCTTCGAGATGGAGACGCTGGTGCTCGGCTGGTACGTGCTGGTCGAGACGAATTCGGTCATCGTGCTGGGCATCTTCGGCTCGCTGCAGTACCTGGGCTCGCTGCTCGCGCCCCTGACAGGCGTGCTCGGCGATCGCATCGGCAGCCGACGCATGCTGCTCTCGATGCGCGCGGTGTGCGCGCTGCTCGCGCTCCTCATCCTGGTGCTGGCCACGACGGGCCTGCTCTCGCCGATGGTGGTGCTGGCCATTGCGCTGGTGACGGGCCTCCTGCGGCCCACCGAGTACGTGATGCGCCTTGCCCTGGTGGGTGAGATCATCGCGCCCGATGCGCTGTTGGGCGCGATGGGCCTGTCGCGCATCAACATCGACGTGGCGCGCATTGCGGGCGCGCTCACCGGCGCGGCGCTGTTCGCCTCGTTCGGGTTGTCGCTCTGCTACGTGTTCATCGCCGTGTTCTATGCGCTGGGGGTGGCCTGTACCTTCGGCATTGCGCCGCCGCATCGGGTGGGGGGCAAGGCGGGCGAGGTTGCAAGCGGGGGGAGGGAGCGGCAAGCGCCAGTCGTCCGTGCGCCCGGCTGGCAGGAGCTCAAGGCGGGCATGGCCCAGGTGTGGAACATCCCGAGCGTGCTCGCCATCATGTGGCTGGCGTTCCTCGTCAACCTCACGGCTTTTCCGGTGACGGTCGGGCTGTTGCCCTATGTTGCAAAGGAAATCTACGGCATCGACCAGGTGGGCCTCGGCCACATCGTGTCCGCGTTCTCGTTCGGCTCGCTGGCGGGCGCGGTGCTGATGAGTTTCTGGGGCGCTCGCCTGCACGCCAACCGGGCGATGATGGCGACCACGGTGCTCTGGTACCTGGGTCTGCTCGCCTTCGCGCTGGTGGAGACCAAGGGCGCGGGCATCGGGCTTCTCTTTCTGATCGGCCTGTTCCAGTCCATCGCCATGATCACCAGTCTCACGGCGCTGCTCAACGACACCGGCGAGGAATTCCGCGCCCGCATCATGGGGGTTCGCATGCTGGCCGTGTACGGCCTGCCGGTGGGGTTGGCCGGCGCCGGCTATCTGATCAGCGTTGCCGGCTTCGTGCCGACGACGCTCGCCTACGTGGCCATCGGGCTTGTTGTGACGCTCTACATCGGTGTTCGCTGGCGCCGGCAGCTGTGGCATTGAGCGGGTATATATTGATCATATTCGGATTGCCATTGTCCGATTAACCTAGGCTTATTCCAATATTTGATAATAATGATAGCGAGCCGATTGTTCATTCCAATCGGGTCGGCGATGCAGCGCCACGACTCTGCGCACGATAGACGCCCGCGCTAACACCGGTGAATTCGGACTTAGGTCGGATAAGGGCTTGCAGATTCAGGCGCTAGCTGGGCGGAGGACTGTCCTTATTGCAAGCTGAGCGGGTGCAGCCAAAGACGCTTTCCTTTCCTGAATCATCGGGAATGCTCAGGGAGCATTCAGGCTCTCCCTGCGGTTCTCTTCGCCATTGCCGCAATCCAGGTGGGCAGTGTCTCGGGCAGTTCCGCTGCGGCAGGTGCAGTGCCGGGGATGCGCTTTCGCAGTGGCGTGGCGTAGGCATCGGCGAGTTCCTCGAAGGGCATGGCGTAACGCAGTTTCTGCTGGCGGTCGGTGAAATACCAGCGGTCGTTCTGGCGCACGTAGCGGTCGAGGTAGCGGATGGCCATCCAGACGTTCTTGCCGTCGATGGCAATTTCGGCATGCGTGTTGATGACACCGCGGGCGATGTCGTTCGACTCGAAGTCGAAATGATGCGCGTGCACATAGTGGTAGGTGGGCCCGAAGACACCGTGGCGGTCGTGGAAGAAGGCGAGGATGGCGGGCCAGCCGCACTGCGCGCCGAAGGTGGCGTCGGGCGTGAACATGCCCTCGATTGCCGCGTAGTCGCGGTCGTCGGTGGCGACGGCGTAGCGCGACACCAGTTCGGTGAGCATCTGGCGCGCCTCGAGGCGCAGCAGTCGTTGCTCGAAATCGCTTGCAGTGGATACGGACATGGCCTGACTCCCTGGGTGTTTGATTCACTGGGTTGGATGAATTGTTCGCGCCTGCCCGAACCCGTTAAACTCGCGTGTCGCATGGCAGGAGATGGTGCGCCATCGCTGCCAGTTTAGCGGCAAGCAACGAACATCGAATCGGATCACGGCAAGGCAATGACATACGACACCATTGAACTGAGCATCGACGATGACGGCGTGGCGCTGCTTACGCTCAACCGCCCGGAAGTGCTCAACGCGATGAATCGCGCGTTGATGAAGGACTTCATGGCGGCGCTGGCCGCCATCGAGGCTGATGCGCGGGCGCGCGTCCTGGTAGTCACCGGCGTCGGCAACAAGGCCTTCACCGCGGGCGGGGACATTCACGAAATGACCGGCTCCACGCCCAAGGAGGCCGAAGATTTCCAGGAACATGTCTCCCAGTGCTGCTGGTCGCTGGCCGACTTCCGCCTGCCCACCATCGGCGCGATGAACGGGCTGGCCTACGGCGGAGGCGCCATGCTGGCGGCGTCGCTGGACATGCGCATCGGCTGCGCGCGCACGCGCTTTCGCTTCCTCGGCGCCCAGTACGGGCAGATCAACAGCACCTGGAGCCTGCCGACCATCGTCGGCTGGCCGCGCGCCAAGGAGTTGTTTTTCTCCGCGCGCGTGGTGGAGGCCGAAGAAGCCTCGCGCATGGGCCTGCTCAATCACCTGGTGCCCATCGAGCGGCTCATGGATGCATCGCTGGTGCTGGCGCGCCAGATTGCAAAGAACCCGCCGGCCATCGTGCAAGGCACCAAGCAATTGATGCACCGGCACATCGGCGAGCCTTATGCCGACACTTTTCGCGTGGAGCGCGAGGCGGTGCGAACGCGACTGCGCCCGACGCCGCCGGAGGAAAGTTTTGCCGAATTTCTTGGGCGCAAGGGCACGAAGTAGGTGCCGAGGCACGGATGTCGATGAATGGCGGGGCGGGCAGACGATGGATGACGTGATAGCCGCGAAATTCGAAATCGCCGAATTGATCAGCCGCTATGGCAATTGCCTCGACGCGGGCGATTTTGACGGCCTCGAGGCAATGTTTGCGCCGGACGCGGCGTTTCTGGTGGTGCCGGATCGCGGCGTTCCCCCGATGCGGGGCCGGCGCGTCATTCGCGATACCATCGAGCAGCGCTGGGCGCTGGTACATCGCAACGCGCAGCGCCGGCACGTCATGTCGAACATCGTTGTCGAGTCGGTGGATCGCGATCATGCGCGTGCGCGCACCGTACTGCTCGTCTACGAGGTCGCCAAGGCACCCGGCAGCGAGATTCATCTGCACGGGATGGGCGTCTACGAGGACGTTCTGGCGCGGAAAGACGGGCGGTGGTGCTTTGCTGAGCGTCGCCTCATCCTGGACCGCACGGACTATTTTTCGCCGGGCTGGGAGAGCACGAAATAGTCTGGTTGTATGCTGTCGTTCGCCGTGATTGAATGGCGGGTACCGTCGTCGGAAGGCGCGCGGCGCAGGAAACGGACTCGCGGCCTTTTGCCTTGGTGGCATGGCGAGCCAACAATCGAATAGAGGAGAACGATATGTACCGACTTCTGAGCAGATCGATGCGCGGCTTGACGTTGCTGGCCTTGTTGGCGTCAACCGCCGTGTTTGCGCAGGGCAAAGTGGACCCCAAATTGCCGTCGATGACCAAGATCAAGTCGCTGTCGGTGCCGTATTTCGCGCTGGAGTTCATCGCTGCCGAACGGGACATGTTCAAGAAGTACAACCTCGATGTCGAGTTCGTGACTCAGGTCGCTCAGGGGGCTGCAGGCATTCCGGCCATCGTGGCCGGGCATGTGCAGACGGGGCAGGGTTTCGGCATCCCGCCGATTCTCCAGGCGCGGGCGGGCGGGGCGCGCGTCACGGCGGTCTATGCCGGGATCACCTCGACCTATGGCGACTTTCGTTTCTACACGCTGGCCGACAGCGGCATCAAGAACGCCAAGGGGCTGGCAGGCAAGTCCTTCGGCATCAACAACTTTGGCACCTACGCCGATATCGCGCTGCTGGCCTTCCTCGCCAAGGACAAGGTGGACCTGACCCAGGTGCGACGCCTGACGGTTCCGCTGCCGGCCATGTGCCAGGCGCTGCTGTCCAAGCAGGTGGATGCGGTGGCCATGTACAGTCTGTTCTATGTGCCTTGCGAAAAAGACAATGCCGGGAAAGTGGTGGTGCTGGCCAAGGACTCGGACGCCATTCCGGCCGCGGCGAAACTCTATTCGGCTTATGTATTCGCCGATGACTACATTCGCGAGAATCCGGGCGTGGTGCGGGCCTACATTGCCGCCATGCGCGATGCGGCCGACTTCGTGAACAAGAACCCTGACGCATCCAAGCAGATTATCACCAAGCGCACCGGTATCACGGCAGACAAGATGGTGGTGCCCACCTTTGCCAAGGATGGCTGCATCGACACCACGGCAGCGGCAGCCTGGGTCGGGGTGATGGTCGCCCACAAGGCAATCCCCGAGGGCAGTGCATCTCCCACCAATTGGGTCAACAACAGCCTCAACGGCGCCTGCAAGTAACGATCGCAGCAAGGGGATTTCATTTCGATGGGGGGATCGACGCAGGGGGGCTCGCAGGGGCCCTCCCGGACCATGGCGAGACTGCGCAGCTTCGGCATCGCGCTGGTTCCCATCGGCGGCCTGTTCCTGGTGTGGGAGCTGATCGTCGGCATGGGCTGGGTCAAGGCCGAGCTGCTGACGCCGCCATCGATCGCGATTCCCGAGGTGTGGCGCTACTTCGCTAGCGGGGAAATATTTTCGCACCTGGGCGCCAGCCTGCGGCGCGGCGCATTGGGATTCGCCATTGCGGCTGTGGTGGGAGTCCCGGTGGGACTTTTCATCGGGTCGGTGCGCTGGGTTTCCCTTGGACTGTCCCCGGTCATCGAATTCCTGCGCCAGTTGCCGCCGCTGGCCATGTTGCCGGTCTTCATGCTGTTTCTCGGATTGGGTTTCCAGGCGCAGGTCGCCATCGTCATCTGGGCGGCGATCTGGCCCATCCTGCTCAATACCGTAACCGGCGCCCTTGGCGTCGATGAACGCCTGAAGAAGGCGGCGCGCACGCTCGGCGCGGGGCGGCGCGAGATCTTCCTGCAGGTGGCCTTGCCCGCGGCGCTACCCACCATCATGACCGGCATGCGCCTGGGAGCGTCCTACGCTTTCCTGGTGCTCGTTGCGGCCGAGATGGTCGGGGCGGATTCCGGCATTGGCTTCATCATCCTCAACAACCAGTACACGTTCAAGATACCGCAGATGTACGCGGCCATCCTGATTCTTGCCTGCCTTGGCATTGCGTTGAACTACGGGCTGTTGTGGCTCGAGCGCCTGCTCACGCCGTGGCGGGGCAACACGTGAGCGCCGTGACCTCCATGCCGCGCCTGTCGGTGGAACGCGTGTCCAAGACGTTTCCCACGGCGACGGGCGGCAGTTTCCAAGCGTTGAATGAAGTGGCGCTGGATATCGCGGCAGAAGAATTTGTCAGCCTGCTTGGCCCCAGCGGCTGCGGCAAGAGCACGCTGCTGGAAATAATCGCCGGGCTGCAGACGCCCAGCAGTGGGCGTGTGTCGATGGACGGCGAGCAGATACTGCGCCCCGGCCCCGAACGCGCCGTGGTGTTCCAACACTTTGCCCTGTTTCCCTGGCGCACGGTCACTGGCAACGTCGAGTTCCCGATGGAGATGGCGCGCGTGGCCAAGACGGAGCGGCGCAGGCGGGCCCGCGAATACCTGTCGATGGTCGGTCTCGAGGATTTCGGCGACCGCCACGTGTGGCAGTTGTCGGGCGGCATGCAGCAGCGGGTGGCATTGGCGCGCGCCATGGCCTGCACGCCCAAGGTGTTGCTCATGGATGAGCCGTTCAGCGGGGCGGATGCGATCACGCGCGAATTGCTGCAGGCACAGTTGACCAAGCTGCACCGGGCCACGCGCAAGACCATCCTGTTCGTCACGCATAGCGTGGATGAGGCCATTCGCATGTCCGACCGGATCGTGGTGATGGGTACGCGACCCGGGCGCATCGTGTCGATCTTCTCCCTCGACGACGCGACGCGCGAGCATGCCGACAAGATGGCCGAGCTGCGCGCGGCAATCTGGAACCTGCTGCGCAAGGAAATCCTGCCGCTGGGCGAGGGCGAAGCGGGCAATGAAATTCGGGGAGAGGCGCCATCGACCTGATGCTCAAGGGCAAGACCGCGCTGGTGGCCGGCGCCACGGGCGACATCGGCAAGGCGGTGGCGAAGGCGCTGGCCGCCGAAGGCGTGCAGGTGGTGGTGGCTGCGCGGGATGCCGCACGGCTGGATGCGGTGGCGCGCGAACTGGGTGCGGCGGCGCAGGGCACGGTGGTGATGGATTTCGCCAGCGAGGCCTCAATCAAGGAGGGCATCGATGCCGCCTACCGGCTGGCGGGTGAGATCGACATCATGGTGTGCACGGTGGTGAGCAACACCTTCGGCACGGTGTGGGACCTTCCCCGCAAGGACTGGGAGGACTTGTTCCGCATCAAGTACATGGGCACCGTCGACCTGTCGCGAGGCGTTGCCCGCCGCATGGTGGCGCGGGGCGCCGGCGTGATCATCAATTTCATCGGCATTGCCACCGACGTGCTGTACCCGACCAATCCCGCCGGTGGCGATGCCAACCTGGCGGCCGCGCGTTTCACGCGCTTTCTTGCCGCCAAGGTGGCTACCGCCGGCGTGCGCGTACTGGGGGTCAGCCCCGGCTTCACCGACGGGCGCAGGCTGTCGGCCTTTGTCGATGCCGAGCGTGCCAACCTGGCGGCCACGGTGCCGCTGGGGCGCATCGGCCTGCCCGAAGAGATGGCGGACCTGGTGCTGTTCCTGGCATCGCCGCGCGCCGCCTACATGACCGGGAACATCGTCGCCATGGACGGCGGCGTGTCGCTGCATACGCCGCCCGGTCGCCCGGTGCCCGTCGATCTGCCGAAGACTTAGAACCGGTTGCAAAATCCATTTTGCAACCATCCAATGTAGGGGAGTACGAGGGGATGTATCCCCTCGTTTTGAAACGGACTCTTCACCACGCTACAACAGGAGAACCGACCATGGCTTTCAGCCCGACCGAAGTTGCAGCCCGCCTGGAAATACTGGATGTCATCTCGCGCTACAGCGTGCATATCGATGCGGGCGAGTTCGACCGTCTGGAGGGCTTGTTTGCCGATGGCGCCGTCTTCGATGTCACGCCCGACCCGGTATTCATGAAGGTGCCGGTGACCGGAGGGCGGGCGATCCGCGAGGCGCTGGAGGCGCGCTACCAGGTCGTGGTGAAGGAAGCCCAGCGCCGGCACGTGATGACCAACACGATCTTCGACGAACTGTCGCTGGAGAAGGCCAGCACGCGCACCTTTCTCACCGTGTTGTCGGTGCCCAAGGGCGCGGGGGCGATCGAGCTGCGCGGGACGGGGGTCTACAACGACAAGTTCATGTGCAGGGGCGGCGTGTGGCAGATCCGCGAGCGCTTCCTGGTGATGGATGCGCTGGGGCGGTAGCGTCTGCGCGACGCGATTATTACAATACTTGCACAAGGGGTGGCGATGATCCGTTTCAACCGAAGCACTCGTCAGCCCCTCGGGCGCTGGCAGGCATTGATGGCTTGCGTTTTGATGTTGCTGGTACTGAAGGTTCCCGATGCGCGCGCCCAGGCGGACATCGATGCACTGATCAGGGCGGCCAAGGCTGAAGGCCAGCTGATGTTTTATTCCGCCCCCGTGGAAAACGTTGCCAAGCGCCTGGCCGATGCCTTCAACGCCAAGTACGGCATCAACGCCCGTTTCGTTCGCCTGGTGAGCAATACCCTGCTGCAGCGCTATTCGGCAGAGGCGGAGGCGGGCAACATTGCGGCTGAGTTGTTCATCAACGCGGGCAATGCGCCCGCGTTTGAAGCCGAGGCGCTGAAGAAAGGCTGGATCATGCGCATCACCGACGCCAACCTGCCGGTGGTGCGCAGCGGCGAGTTCCCGGCGCGCTTCAACAAGGGTGCGTCGGCGGTGGCGCAGGTGACGCCGTGGGTGATGGCGATCAACACCGACAAGGTGAAGGGTCCAGATGTCCCGAGAACATGGCTGGACATTCTCAAGCCGCAGTTCCAGGGGCAGATCATCCTGCCGGACCCCGCGGCGTCGGACGCCTATGCCGAATTCTGGGCGCCGATCCTGCAAGCGCATGGCGAAAAATTCTTTACCGAGCTTCGTGCGCTCAACCCGCGGCGCTACGGACAGGGTGCGCAGGCGGGGCAGGCCCTGGCGGCCGGCGAGGGCAGCATCTTCATCCCGCTCACGGCGCAGCGAGCAGCGCTCGACCGTGCGCGTGGCGCCCCGGTGGATGCCGTGATGCCCGAGGATGCGACAGGCGTCGAGATGCAGCTGCTGATGACCGCTTCGGCCAAGGCGAAGTACCCGAATGCAGCGCGCCTGTTTGCCAATTACCTCTTGTCCCCGGAGGGCAATCGGATCTTCAACGACGACCCGGGTACCATCTCCATCTACGACACGACGAGGCTGCCGAAACGCTACGTGTCGCCGAGCCCGGAGTCCCTGAGGATCAAGGATCAGTTGCCGCGCCTGCTGGGGTTCAAGTAAATGCGCGCGGCGCGATCTCAGGACAATGCGAGGAGCTGTGTGCAATGAACCGAGTCATTGACTTCAGGGCGAGACCCAACACGCTGGAGTGGGCGAGTTATCTCGCCCGACGCAATAAGGCGATCAAGGCCGGGTCGGGCGTGGTCTTCAGCAGCTATCAGGCGCCGGAGGAGACGCTGCAGGGTTTCGTCGCGCAGCTCGATCGCCATGGCATCGAACGCGCGGTGTTCGCTGCACGTAATCGCGCGCAGACGGAAAAGGAATGGTCCCTGACCAACGAATTCGTGGCCGAGTGCGTGCGCGCCTATCCGCAGCGCATCGTGGGCTTTGCCGGCCTGGATGCGAGCAACCCGGAGAAGGCGGCCATCGAGGCAGTTCGCGCCGTGCGCGAGCTGGGGCTGTGGGGCGTGTGCTTCGATCCCTTCGCTTTGCCGGGGCCGCCGGACGATGCCGCGTTTGATCCGATCTATCGTGCCTGCGCAGACCTGGGCGTGCCGGCGGTCGTGACGCTCGGTGGTTGGCCCGGCATTCCCGCGCCGCTACGGCTCTCCAATCCGCTCGCCATCGATGCGGTGGCCCGACGATTCCCGGATCTGCTCCTCATTGCTTCGCATGCCGGCTGGCCGTTTACTCAGGACATGATCGCGGTGGCATGGCGTTGCGAGAACGTGTACTTCGAGAATTCCTTCTATCATTTCGCCCCCGGGGCAGGGATGATCGTGGAAGCGGCCAACACGATGATTGCAGACAAGTTGCTGTATGCCTCCGCCTATCCCTTCGTTCCGCTCGGCGAGACGTTGCAGAAATTCCGCGCACTTGACTTCAAGCCGGAGGTTGCCGAAAAGGTCCTGTTCGGCAATGCAGAAAAGCTGTTGGCGCGAATTGCCTCGCACCTTGCCGCATGATGTGACGGCAGGACAGCGGGGAACCGACGATCGTTGTACGGGGAGAGGCCATGCCATCGATCGCAATTCACGCAAGGGAGCGCTATGAAATTTGAAAATATTCTCGTCGAACCTGATGCGGAGAGCGAGGGGGGCGTGGTGGTGATCACGCTCAACCGGCCCGAGTCGCTCAACGCCATGAGTCGCGCGCTGGTGAGGGAACTGGCCAAGGCACTGGCTGCCATCGACGAGGAGCAGAAGGCGCGCGCGGTGGTGATGGTCGGGTCGGGTAACAAGGCTTTCTCGGCGGGCGGCGACATCCACGAGATGGCCAATTCCACGCCGGAGGAGTTGGCCTACGGCGCCAAGATGATCTCGGAATTCGGCTGGTACCTGGCAAACTTCCGCCTGCCGACTGTCGGTGCCATCAACGGCCTGGCCTACGGTGGGGGAGCCTTTCTCGCTGCAGCGCTCGACATGCGCATCGGCTGCGAGCGTACGCGCTTTCGTTATCTCGGTGCCCAGTACGGCCGCCTCAACAGCACCTGGAGCCTGTCCCAGATAGTCGGTTCCGCGCAGGCCAAGGAGTTGCTGTTTTCCGCACGCGTGGTGCAGGCCGAGGAGGCCGCGCGCATGGGACTGCTCAATCACCTCGTGCCCCAGGCGAAGGTACTTGAGACAGCCCTGGAACTGGCGCGCCAGATCGCCAAGAATCCGCCCGAGATGGTGCAAGGCGCCAAGCAGCTCCTTCACCAGTACGTGGGCGACGACTGGGAAGCCATGTTCAGGGCCGAGCGCGAGGCGGTGACGACCCGGCTCAAGCCGACGCCGGTGTCCGAAGCCTTTGCAGGATTCCTCGGGCGCAAGGGCCGGGGCTAGCCGGAGGTGACTGCGGCTGACCGCAGCATGCATCGACAACGATTGATGAAGTGGAGAGCGCAATGAATGCCGCCAAGCAGCCGTTCGAAGGAATCACCGTGCTCGACCTCACGCGCGCGCGCGCGGGCCCCACCTGCGTACGCCAGCTGGGCGACTGGGGCTGCAATGTCATCAAGGTCGAGGAAGTCGCGAGCAAGGGTGAAACAAAGGACGGCATGGGACAGCGCGATTTTTCGCCGCGCTTCGGGCCGGACTTCCAGAACCTGCACCGCAACAAGCGCAGCCTCACGCTCGACCTGAAGTCACCCGAAGGGGTGGCGGTGCTACATCGCCTGGCGACCAAGGCGGATGTCTTGGTCGAGAATTACCGGCCGGACGTGAAGCACCGCCTGGGGATCGACTACGAGACCCTCAAAAAGCTCAACCCGCGCCTCATCTACGCGAGCATCTCGGGTTACGGTGAAGACGGACCCTACAAGGAACGTCCGGGCGTTGATCCCATCGTGCAGGGCATGGCGGGCATCATGTCGGTGACGGGTGAGCCGGGGCGCGGACCCATGCGCGCGGGCATCGCATTCATCGACACGACCGCAGGCCTGTTTGCGGCCATGGGCGTGATGACCGCATTGTACGAGCGCGAGAAGTCCGGCCTCGGGCAATGGGTGCAGACCTCGTTGCTGCAGGCAGCCGTGTTCATGCTCGACTTCCAGGGGGCGCGCTACCTGATGAAGGGCGAGGTTGCGGGGCAGGAGGGCAACAACCATCCGGCCTCGGCGCCGATCGGCATGTTCTCGGCCAAGGACGGCTACATCATCGTCTCGCCATTGCCGACCATGTGGGGGAAGTTCTGCGAGATCATCGAGCGCAAGGAGTTGATCGACGATCCGCGCTTCGTCACCAACAAGGCGCGCGTCGAAAACCGCGCCGCGGTCAACGCCGTCGTCGACGAGTACTGCCGCCGCTTCGAGCGTGAGGACTTGATTCGGCGCTTCAATGCCGCGGGCATTCCCAGCGGCCCGGTGAACAGCATCGACCAGACCTTCGCCGATCCGCAGGTAAAGCACCTGGGCATTGCGCAGACGGTGGAATCCCCGCGCCTGGGAAAAATCGGGTTGCTGGGCCAACCCTACACGCTCGAGCGCACCCCGAGCACCATGGCTTCGGCTGCGCCGGAAGCCGGTGAGCACAGTGACGCCATCCTGGCCGAATTCGGTTTTGCGCCGGCCGAGATCGCGCATTTGAAGGCGGACAAGGTGATCTAGGCCGTCGATCCCCGGGGGGGCAGACCCGGGGAATGGGGAGGGCAGCATGATGACGCGCATGTGCCGCTTGGCGGCGTGGGCACGTGCCCTTCAAATCCCAGTCAATGCGCGTGTTCTCTTACGTTTCATCTGGCGATTGCAGGGCCTGCCTGCGAAGGGTGGCACGGCTTTATACTTCGAAGTATGGATTGACCCGCAGGGAGGAACGCATGACGATGCAAGTACCCGAGCACGTGCCCGCGCACCTGGTTTTCGATTTCGACATCTACAAGGCGCCGCAACTGCGCCATGACCCGCACCGATCGGTCGCGCAGATGGTGCCCAAGAATGCACCGCGAATCTTCTACACGCCGCGTAACGGTGGCCACTGGGTGGTTGCCGGGGCGGTCGAGGCGCTGGAGATGCTGCGCGATATCGAGCGCTTCACCAGCGGGCCGGTTTTTCCGGGGGCGCGCAAGCCCTCGACGCTGCCCAACCAGGTCGATCCGCCGGCGCACACGGAATACCGGCGCATCATCAGCCCTGCGTTCACGCCGCGCGCCGTGGAGAAGCTGGAGGCCTACCTGCACGAGCTGTCCGCGGGCATGTTGGACGCGGTGTACCCCAAAGGGCGCTGCGAGTTCGTGGAGGACATCGCGCGGCAGTTCCCGGTGAGCGTATTCCTGCGCATGGCCGACGCGCCCACCGACCGGCGCCAGCAGTTGCTCGAGTGGACGGAAATCTCGGTGCGCGACGCCGATCCGGCGGCGCGCGAGGCGGCCAATACGGCGCTCGGCAAGTACGTGACGGATCTTTGCGAGCAGCGTCGCGGCAAGGAGGGCGATGACCTCCTCAGCATGCTGCTGCTTGGGCGCTTCGAGGGCCGACCGCTCAATGCCGATGAGCTGCTGGGCATGGGGCTTCTCCTCTTCCTTGGCGGTCTGGACACGGTGGCCGCATCGCTCTCATTCATCATGCTGTTTCTCGGGCGCAATCCAGGCCATTTCCGCCAGCTGGTCGACGATCCCTCGCGCATCCCCAACGCCGTGGAGGAGCTGATGCGCGCGCACAGCGTCGCGTCGGTCAGCCGCGGCCCGACCAGGGACATGGAGTACATGGGCATCCGCTTCAAGAAACACGAGCGCATTTATTTCCTCACGCAAATCTACGGGCTTGACGAGCGCAAGGTCACCGATCCGCTGACGGTGGATTTCTCTCGCGAGATCAGTCCGCACCTGGGATTCGGCGCCGGGCCGCATCGTTGCATCGGTTCGCACCTGGCGCGGGTGGAGATCCGCATCTTCCTCGAGGAGTGGATCAAGCGCATTCCTGACTTTGTGATCGATGCCCCCGGCGACATCGAGACGCGTGGTGGAACGGTATGGTCCCCCGTGGCGTTGCCGCTGGCGTGGAATGTTGCCGTCTGATAGACGAGGGGCCTTGAACTTTCCCCGGCGCTTCGAGGCAACGGCCCGAACGATGTGCTTGGCCTACAATGGGTGCCGGTCAATTTCAATGTACTCGCCAGGAACCCGCCATGCCATTACCCCCCTCAAAGGCCACGCGCCAGAAGAAGCACACCCGCAATATCACCATTGAAGGCTTTCAACGTGATGACGGCCTGTGGGAGCTTGAAGGAACGGTCACCGACGTGAAGACCTTCGAGGCGAAGAACGCCTTCCGGGTGCGACCCGCCGGCGACTATCACCACAAGATGCATGTTCGGCTCGTGGTTGACTTGAATTTCAACGTGCTCGATGTGGAGGCGGTGAGCGACGCCAATCCGCACGGCGAACAGTGCCGCATCGGCATCCCCGATTACAAGCGCCTGGTGGGCCTCAATCTGAAGCGCGGCTTTCGCAAGGGCGTCAAGGAGCGCATGGGCGGCACGCAGGGCTGCACCCATATCAATGAATTGCTGGGCGTCATGCCGACGGGGTTTTTCCAGTCCGTGGCCGGCACGGTCGACACGCTGGGTGACGAAAAACGCATGTCGATGGTGTTCGATACCTGCACGGCGTGGGATCGTAGCGGCAGCGTGGTCAAGCAGCATTTTCCGCAGTGGTATATTGCCGACGGACAGGGTGATCTGACGCCGAAGTGATTGCGGCTGGCGTGAACAGGACGAACTGAGGAGGATGAAACGATGGCCTATGACCTGCTGATCAAGGGCGGCACCGTGGTGGACGGTACCGGGGAGCCAAAATTCACCGGAGATGTCGCGGTGACGGACGGCAAGATCGTCGAGATCTCCCGGCAATCCGGCACGTTGGGTACCGATGCAAAGCGCGTCATCGATGCCGATGGCCTGGTGATTGCTCCTGGCGTCGTCGATGTGCACACGCACTACGATGCGCAGCTGTGCTGGGATGGCGCGCTGGAATCGTCCGCCTCCCATGGAACGACCACGGTGATCCAGGGCAACTGCGGCATCGGCGTCGCGCCTTGCCGTCCGAAGGACCGCGATATTTCAATGCACGACCTGGTGGTGCTGGAGGGCATTTCATTCGAGACCATGAAGGCCGGTATTGGCTGGGAATTCGAGACCTTTCCGCAATACCTCGATTTCGTGCGTCGGCGCGGCTTGGGCATCAGTGTGGCCGCATTCGTTCCGCTTGGCCCCCTGCGCCGCTGGGAACTGGGTGACGATGCCAACAAGCGCGCGGCAACGCCCGAGGAAACCACGCGGATCGCCGCCAACCTGCGCGAGGCGATCAAGGCCGGCGCATTCGGTTTCAGCTCTACCATGACCAAGCGACAGACCGGATTCCAGGGCAAGCCGTTGCCAACGCAACTGGCCGACTCTGCCGAGTTGAAGACTTACGCCGGTGTTTTGAAGGAGCTGGGTCGCGGTGCCATCCAGGCCAATGTCATCGAGAGCCTGGCGCGCCCCACCGAAGAGGAACTGGCCAAGCTCGATCTCCTGCTCGATGCCAGCGGTGGTCGCACGGTCACGTATTCGGGTGCTTTCTACCGCGCCGACTATCCGGAGGCCATCGAGGACATGTTGCGGCGCTGCGAGCGCCTCAGGGCGCGCGGGGCACTGCCGCAGACCACCATCATGCCGATGACCATCGAGCTGGACTTCCGCAATGCCATGGCACTGTCCGACGTGGACGCGTTCAAGGAAACGCTCAACCGCACGCTGGAGGAGCAAAAGCGCGTGTATGCGGACCGCGCATGGCGCGAGCGGGCCAAGGCCGGCCTGCGCTCTGGGCCCAAGCTTTTTGGCACCGCCTGGCCGCAGGCCATCGTGCTGCGCGTGAAGAACCCGAAGTCCGAGCCGCTGCTGAAGAAGACCGTGACCGAGGTCGCGGCGATGCGCGGCGGCGATCCGTTTGACGTGATGATCGACCTGGCGCTGGAAAATGACCTTGAATTGAAGCTGCTGGGCTCGCATGCCAACAACGATCACGCAAAGCTGGGGCAACACATCAAGGACCCACGCATCCTGGTCGGCCTTCACGACGGCGGCGCGCATGTGGACCAGATGTTCCAGGCCGGGTTTCCCACCTACATGCTGGGTCACTGGGTGCGCGATGAGAAAGTCATCGATCTTGAGTATGCGGTCAAGCGGATGACTTCCGAGCCTGCCGACAACATGCGCCTGGCCGATCGTGGCCGCATCGCCGCGGGCAAGCGGGCCGACCTCATGCTGTTCGACTCGGCGCGCATCGGCTCGGTGCAGCCCCCCGAATTGCAGCTGCACGATTTGCCCGCGGGCGGCACGCGCCTGTATGCAAAGCCCAGCGGCGTGGAGATGGTGTTCGTGGCGGGGCAGGCAGTGATGGAGCGCGGCAAGCACACGGGTGCGATGCCCGGCAGCATCGTGCAGGCGACCTGAGCGTGGGTAATTAAGAACCGGTTGAAAAATGAAATTTTGCAACCCCCTATGCAGGGGAGGGTGAGGGGAGTATCCCCTCAATAGTGTGAGGCACTCTAAGGGAGTCGTTCGATGACAACACTCGAGGCGGGAACATCCGCGCCTGACTTCACACTGGCAGCCCATACCGGAGAAACACTATCTCTGGCGAAATACCGCGGGCGGCGCACGGTGGTTTCATTCCTGCCCTTTGCGTTTACCGGCGGCTGACAGAATCAAGTCTCCGGGTTCCGTGCGAACTACGCAGAATTCAAGAAACTGAACGCCGAGATCCTGCAGATCAGTGCTGACACCGTTCACAGCCTGAAGGTGTGGGCTGAGCAGTTCAAGGGCGTGCCGTTTCCCTTGCTGTCGGACTACTGGCCGCACGGTGCCGTCGGCCGCGCGTACGGCGTGTTCAACGAAGAGCGCGGCATGGATGCCCGCTCGGTGTTTCTCCTGGATGAACGGGGCGTCATCCGCTATTCGCATGTCTATGTGCCGGGCACCATTCCCGAGAGCCGGGATTTACTGGTGCGCTTGCAGGCGATATAGGCGGGCGGGGCCCTGTTTGCCATACCTTGTTGGTGGCCGGATAATGCCTTGATGCAACGAGCAGGCTTCCTGTTCGTTGCCAACATGACGATTGAGGCAACTATGTCATCCAGCCCATCCCGGTTTCGCAGTTTGTTTGAAGTCTTTGCCTTGGCGTTCGTGTTGTCGTCGCTGGCGGTGCCGGCATTGGCTCAGTCGGACTATCCCAACAAGCCGGTGCGCATCATCGTCGGCTTTCCGCCCGGCGGCGGCACCGACATCCTGGCGCGCGCGCTGGCGCAGGGGCTGAACACGACGCTCGGGCAGTCGGTCACGGTAGAGAATCGCGCCGGTGCCGGCGGTGTGGTGGGCAGCCAGGCGGTCAAGGATGCTGCGCCCGACGGCTACACGCTGCTCGTGGGCTCGACCAGCACACAGGTGGTGGCGCCGCTGCTGTTTGCCAAGCCGCCATTTGGCGCGGCCGACTTCACGCCGGTGGCGCATGCGGCAGGCGTGGACATCGTGCTGGTGTCGAACCCCTCGGCGCCATTTGGTGACTTCAAGGCATTCATTCAGTATGCGCGCGCCAATCCGGGCAAGCTCGACTACGGTTCGGGCGGCAACGGCGTGACCAATCACCTGGCCATGGAACTGGTCAAGGCGCGTGCCGGGGTGTTTCTCGTGCATATCCCGTATCGCGGATCGGCGCCGGCGCTGCAGGACGTCATGGGCGGCCGGCTGCCGGTGATGTTCGACTCGGTGGCGTCATCCCTGCCGCAGATCCGCGCCGGTCGCGTGAAGGCGCTGGCGCTGGCCAAGACCACGCGCAGCGACTTGTTGCCCGGCGTGCCGACCATCTCGGAGGCCGGCCGCGAATTCAATCTCGGCGGATTCGACGCCTCCGGCTGGGTTGCCCTCTATGGCCCGCGCGGCTTGCCGGCAGCGATCGTGAAACGTCTCGAGGCGGCAACCGAGCAGGCGCTCAAATCGCCCGATATCGCCACGCGATTCGCATCGCAGGGCGCTGCCCCGCGCTTTATGGATGCCGCTGCGATGTCAAAGTACGAACTCGAGGAAGTCGCGAAGTGGGGTGAGGCGATCCGATACTCGGGGGCGAAACAGGACTGAAATTCCGCTCCAATACGAGTGGGTTACAAGGGAAAGTGCAATGAGCCAGGCGAGTGCGGCAACCGAATCCTTCAAGGTCTTCTGGCACCCGGGCTGAAGCTCATGTCTCCGGACCAAGGAGTTCCTTGGCAAAAACAACATTCCCTTCATCTCGGTCAATGTCTTCGATGACCCGTCTGGACTGGCCGAGCTGAAACGTCTCGGCGCACGCAGCGTGCCGGTTGTATCGCGTGGCGACCAGTGGGTGGACGGCCAGGCGATCGAAGACCTGGCACGTTTCGTCAATGTGGCCTGGAGCCATCGTGCGTTGATACCGAGGGAACTCGCGCGGCGAGTCGCGATTGTCCTGAATTCGGCGCAGGCTACGGTGGCCCTTATTCCCGATGACAAGCTGGGTGAAAATCTGCCTGGCCGGCCGCGTCCCTATCGGCAACTGGCGACTCACGTCGGCGACATTGTCGAGGCCTTCCTCGGGCTGGTGGAGCAGGGCAAGTCGCACGTCATCGCGGATCTGGACAAGCCCGTGCCGGATCACATCCGGACCAGCCAGGACATCGTCGCCTTCCAGGCCGGCGTGCTTAAGCACTTCCACTCCTGGTGGGCCAAGGAAGGCGAGCAGCGCGATTATTCGGTGGACGTGGATGTGTATTACGGCGAGCAGACCCTGCACGAGTATTTCGAGCGCACCACCTGGCACTCGGCGCAGCACGTGCGCCAATTGCAGTATGCGCTGGAGCTCATGGGCATTTCCGTGCCCTCGCCGCTGAGTACTGCGGACCTCGCCGGCCTGCCGATGCCTGATAATGTGTGGGACGGCTGAACGCGGTGGAGGGACCGCGCTGCCTGTTACGCAGGCTCGGCCGCGCTGCTGGAACCCTGGTGCGCGGGTTGGCCGGGACTGATCAGCCCAGCATTTCCACGTCCGTCTCCGACACCAGCGTGCGCAGGCTCTCGCCGTAGGTTTTGCGCATGCTGCGCTTCCTGTCGTCGGGCTGCAGTTGCGGTGCGATGCGGGCGAAAACGCTCTTGATGGCGGCGCGCTGAGCCTCGCTTGCAAAGAAAAAAATCCGCAGGTGAGTCCATGGCAGCGAGGCATCGGTTTCGTTGACCAGGGTCATCATGTTGAGCAGGGCGCCTTCCTTTACCGCTGCGTGGTCGATTGGCTCGACGGTTTCGCGCAAATAGTCGCTATAGGCGTCAGACTTGCCATCTGCCGCCTTGAACTGGATCACCTTGGCGCACTTTGCCCCCGTTGCTCGCATGGGTATATCTCCGGTGTAATTGATAACATTTATAATGTGAAGCCAAGTGCATAGGCTATGCAACTTAGTTCATGATCATAAATTGAATTGCCTGCCTGGGGCGGGGCAGTCCGATCATCCCATTGCAAATGATACTTGGTACACTGCACCCAGATTGCGCTCGCGTCCTGCGGGCAGCAAACATATTGGAGTTCTCGCCCCATGAATCTCGATCTGGCAGGTCGCAGCGTGCTTATCACCGGCGGCTCCGCGGGCATCGGTCTTGCCACGGCGCTGTCGTTCGCGCGGGAAGGCTGCAACCTGCACCTGGCGGCACGCGATGCCGCCAAGCTGAATGCCGCACGCGAGAAGATCCTCGCCCAATCCAAGGTTAGCGTGACCTGCCATCCGGCGGACCTCGCCGACTCGGCGCAGGTGCGCAAGCTCGCCGCCGACTGCGGCAAGCTCGACATCCTCGTCAACAATGCCGGCGCCATTCCCGGCGGCACGCTGGAGAGCATCGACGAGGCGACCTGGCGACGCGCCTGGGACCTCAAGGTCTTCGGCTACATCAACATGACGCGCGAGGTGTACCGCGCGATGTGCCAGGCGCGCTCAGGCGTGATCATCAACGTGATCGGCCTGGCGGGCGAGCGCCCGAAGGCCAATTACATCGCCGGGGGCGGGGGCAATGCCGCGCTGATGGCGTTCTCGCGGGCCATTGGCGCCGATGCGCCTTCGCATGGCGTGCGTGCGCTGGCCGTCAACCCGGGTATGGTCAAGACCGAGCGCTTGATCAACCTCTCGCGCGATGCGGCGCGGGTGGAATGGAATGACGAGTCGCGCTGGGAAGAGGCGATGTCCAAGTCGGTGAAGGACCTGCCCTTCGGCCGCGCCGCCCTGCCCGAGGAAGTGGCTGACGTGGTGGTGTTCATGGCCTCGCCGCGCGCGTCCTATGTCAGCGGGACGGTGGTTACTGTGGACGCCGGTTTCGGCGGTCTTCGATAGGAATCTCATGGCAAAAATTTCACCCCGGTTGTCCAAGTCGGATGCGGCGCGCAACCGCAGCCTCGCAGGAAAATCCGCCGCTGTTATTCGCAAATCGCCCGCCGGTCGCGTCCCCAGCAAGGGCGCCAAGCCCATGCCGGTGTCACGGCAGGTGCGCGAGCGCCTGCAGGCGGCGGGCAAGCGCTTCCATGCCAACGACAACATCGCGGACTTCATCCTTCCCGGCGAGCGTGATGCGTTGCTGGCGGAGGTGGAAGGCAAGGTCGAGGATCTGTTGCAAAGCCTGGTGATCGACACCGTGAGCGATCACAACACCCGGCGCACCGGTCAGCGCGTGGCGCGCATGTTCATCAACGAAGTGTTCAGCGGCCGTTACGTCGCGACGCCGACGGTCACCGAGTTTCCCAACGCCGCGCGCCTGAACGAGCTGATGATCATCGGCCCGATAACGGTGCGAAGCGCCTGCTCGCACCATCTGTGCCCGATTATCGGTCGCGTGTGGATCGGCGTGATGCCCAACGAACACACCAATCTGATCGGACTGTCCAAGTACGCGCGCATCACCGAGTGGATCATGTGCCGGCCGCAGATCCAGGAAGAGGCGGTGGTGCAGTTGGCCGACGTGCTCGAGCGCAAGATGAACCCGGATGGCCTGGCCATCGTCATGGAGGCCGATCACTTCTGCATGCAGTGGCGCGGCGTCAAGGACATGGATTCCAAGATGATGAACAGCGTCATGCGCGGCTCCTTCCTCAACGACCCCACGCTGCGGCGCGAATTTCTGTCCCTGCTCAACAGCAACATGAAGTAATTGGGCGCATTCACGTTGCAATTGCAACGTGAAGATCAGAGGGGGCGCAGGCTCTCCACCTGTTGCAGCGTGCCGAAAGCCTGTCTGTTGCAAGGACGTGCTGCTGAGTGCCTGCCTGCGGCTTGGCCCCGCAGTGGCCAAGCCGGGAGTCAGTCACCGAATTGAACCGGTATTCCCCGCCTGTTTGCGTGAACAGCCGTTGCTGTACCTGCATAAAGTAGCGTCCGAACCAGGGTGATTCCATTGCCCAATCCAGACGGGGACGCAACATGCCAGCCATGCCGCAGCCAAGCAACAAGCTGTTTCTCGCGTTCGATGCCGAACTTCCCGAACACGTTGAGCCAACGAACGAATTTCCCATTGAATCGCCCGGTCCGGAGATGCAGTCCATCAGCGCGGCCGTCGAGCGCAGCAAGGCCGAGCATCACGCCGGAGCCGCTGCCGAGGCGCGGTTGCGCTCCGAGGCACTCGCGCGAGACATGGCCGAAACGCGGGCGCGCGCGGAGTCCGCTGCTGCGGCTGCGGCGGCCGGTCGCATGCGTGCCGATGAGCAGGTCAGGGCGATGGCCGAGCAGCGCGCGCATGCCGAGCAAGCGGCCTACGAAGCGGCGCTGTCCCGGGCGAAAACCGAAGCGGAGATTCTCAAGGAGGTGCAGGCGCGCTTGCGCGCCGAGCAGTCGGCAACACGTGCGGCAGAGCAGCAACTTGCTGAAGCCACGCAGGCCCGCGAAGAGTCCGAGCGCCAGGAAAGCGCGCAGCGCGCGCGGCTCGCGCAGGTCGAGCAGGTGCATGCGGAGCACGTGGCGCATTCGGCGCTCGCCCATGCGCAGTCCGAGGCACGCCTTGCCGCGGAGGCCGACGGGCTGCGCGAGGCGAAGGCACGTGCTGCCGCCGAAGCGCGTTTCGGACTCGAAGCACAGCGTCGCGCTGCGGCAGAGCAGGAACTGGCGCATATCGAGCGTGGGCGCGCCAGCGCCGAAGAACAGCTGCGGCGCGTAGCCCAGTCGCGCATCGCAGCCGAGAGCAGCAATGCCGTGGCCACGGTGGCGCGGCTCAAGGCTGAGGAGGCGGCGCTGATCCAGGCACGCATGCGCGCCGAGCAGGAAGAGCGCGCAGCGATGGCGGCTGCGGCGCGCCGCAACGCCGAATCCGAGCTGACGGCACTCGACGCTGCGCGAGAGCAGCGCGATCGCCTGTTAGCGCAGGAGTCGCAACTGCGGCTGGATGCCGAGTCGCTGGAGTTGGCGCGCATCGAAGAACGACTGGCCGCGGAGAAGCGCCTGCGCGCGGCGGCCGAGGCACGCCTTCGGCACGAAGACGAATTGGCGCGAACGGCCGCCAGTCGTGCCGATGCGGAGGCGGAGGCGCTGGCGCAGACGCAACTGCGGATCGAAGTCGAGCAGCGCGTTATCGACTCCGCGCGCGAGCGCTGCGCCGCGGAGTCGCTGGTTGCGGGTAACTGTGAAGCGCAGGCCAGCGCTGACAAACAGGCAGCCGATGCGGCGAACGGGCGTGCGCATGCCGATGCGGCTGCCGCGCAAGCGGCGCAAGACTGCGCACAAGCTGAACAGGCAGCTGCCGCCGAGGCCATGGCGCGTGCGGAGTGCGACCGTCTGGCGACTGCTGCGGCGCTGCAGCGGCGCGACGCCGAGGTGGATGCGGGCCGGGCTGCCCAGGCGCGCCTGCTTGCAGACCGAGAAGCGGCCGAGGCGGCGCAGGCGTTGTCCGTCATCGAAAAACAGGCCGCCTGCGAGGCTCGGTCGCGCATGGCGCTGGCCGAGGAGGCGGGTCGCGCGGCCGAGGGGCAGGCGCGCGCAGATCACGATGCGCAGCAGGCCTCCATCAAGCGCGCCGAAATCGCGCTGGAGCTGACGGCGCAATCGTCGCGCCGCGCGGAGCTCGAGCGTGCGTTGTCCCTCGAGCCGTCGGCGCGCGCCGACGCGCAAAAGAATGCTGCCGATGCACTGCAGGCGCGGCTGGCGGCAGAATCCAGGGAGCGCAGCATTGCCGAGGAGTGCGCCCTGGCAGAGCAGCAGGCCGAAGCTGAAGCGGCAACACGCCTGGGGGCCGAATCGCTGGCGTTGGCGGCGGCGCAGGCACGGCAGAAGCGCGACCGCCATGCTGCCGCTGCGGCACTGGCGCGTCATCGCGTCGAGGAAGAGGCCGCGGCGAGCGCTGCCGAGCGTGCGGATGCCGACATCAAGGTCCTTGCCGCGGTACGTGCTCGGGAACGCATTGAATCCGCGGCACTGGCCGCCAGCAATGAACGCCTCGCAGTGGAGCAAGCGGCGCTCGCGGCCGAAGAGGGGCGGGTCGCCGAAGAGGCACGGCAGGCGGAACTGGCGCGCATTGCAGCCGAGAATTCAGCGCGTGCACAGTCCGAAGCGGAGCGCCTCTCCGAAGCGCGTGGGATGGCCGAGGCGGCGATGGCCGAGCAGTGCCGGAAGCGCGCGCTTGCCGAGAGCGAGGCCGTTGCAGCCGCACGCCAGCGGGTGGAAGCAGACCGTCGCCTTATGCAGGCAGCACGGGAGCGCGTGCGCTTGCATGCTGATGCGGAAGAGCGCAGCAAGGCGGTTGAATTGGCCGAACAGGCGCATGTCGTGGCAGAGCAGCAGCGGCTTGCCGAGTTGTTGAAGTCAGAGAAAGCGGTGGAGCAGGCGGCGCAATTGTCGCAGGCGCAGGCCGTTGCCCGCGCGGAGGCCAACGCACGGGCGCAGGAGGCCCATGAGCGGCGCCACGCTGCGGAGCTTGCGGTTGCGCAGGCTGCCCAAGAGCGCGAGCGGGCGGAAATGGCGCGCGCGGTGGCACTTGAAGCGCAGGCGCAGGCCGATGCTGAAATCGCACGCGAGTGCCGTTTGGCGCTGCGTGCCGAGGAGTCCTTGTTGAAGCAGCGTCATGCGCAGGCGGCAGCCCAGCGCCAGCGTGCCGCTGAATTGCAAGCCGCCGCGGACGAGCTTCGCCGCTCGAAGTTGGCGGAACTCGAGGAGCAGCCCAGGCCGGCGCGCAAGCGGCGCCTGCGCGCCATCGCCGCCGGCATTGCGCTGGTTGCACTGCCGGTGATTGCATTGCAGCTGGGCGCGATCGGCGCGATCACGCCGCAGGGTGACGGGGTCTCGAGCGCCCGTGCCGCCGGTGTCAACGCGTCAATTCCGGCAGACGCGGCAGAATTTCCCCGGGCGGATGACTCTCCGGTCGATCTGCGCCTGAGCCAGTCACTGGGGGATGCGCGCCAAGCCGCGTTGCTCAGATAGGCCGGCTGGAGCCACGATTGACGGCCCCCCCGCCACCGCCGGGGGGGCGTGCGCTACGATCGGACGACCAGCGTCACCCCGAAGCGATGCTTGAACGCATCGCTTATCCGCTCGAAGAAATGCCCCACGCGCACCACCGTGAAGTCGCGCATGTCGATGATGGTGCTGGAGAGGCCGCGCTCGCTGGCGTACTTGCAAGTGCCGTGATCGATGCACAGGTCGGCTGCGGCAAGCACTTCGGCGTCGATGTCGGCCACGCGATACTTGGTGCCCTTCTGCGACAGATTCGCGGATGAACCGAACATCGGTAGCATGCGCTCCAGGCTCTGCCTGACGATTTCCTCGTGCATGGCGCCGCCGTTGATGATCATTTCCATGGTGCCGTTCTTGGAGCAGCGTGCCAGCGTCTCGGGCGGCGTATTGCGGATCAGCGGGTGATCGGTGCGCATGGGCGCGACGACGGCGAAGGGCAGTTCCTCCTCGGCATCGATGGCACGGATCATCTCCCGCTTTTCATCGGGAAGGATGTGCAGCTCGCGGCTCACTTCCCAGCTGCCCCACAGGCCGCAGGGCTTGTCGAAAGAGCGCTTCTTGGCGAGGAAGGCGCGCTGCATGGCATCGGGCTGCAGCGCGCACAGGGCGTAGCCCATGTCGTTGGGTACGATGACGATGCCGCCCGACTGCATGGCGTCGATGGCAAGACGCACGTGGTCTGCGATGACTTCGGGCGCGATCCAATCGCCTGTGGAGGCCACGCCCGCGGACAGGATGGTCGTGCCGGTGACTGGGATGGCAGCGTTACTCATGGGGCTTCAGGCGCGGATGCTTACTGGCGCGGGCCCGCGGTCTTGACGATGGATTCCCAATTGTTGAATTCGCGCGTGAGGCGCTCCTGGGTCTTTTCCAGCGACTCGGCGATGGGGCGCACCAGGATGCGGCCGAAGAGATCCTTCATGTCCGGCGTGTCCATGGCGGCAATCAACTCACGGTTCAGGATGGCCTGGATGTCCTTCGGTACAGCAGCCGGCGCCATGATGGCGTACCAGGATGTCACGTCGTAGCCAGGGGCGATGGTCTCGGCAAGGGTCGGGATGTCGGGCGTCTGCGCCGAGCGCGTCGCCGTAGTGACGGCGATGGCGCGGATCTTCCCGGCGGCCATCTGCGGGCGCGCCGCGGCGAAGCTGGTGATCATGCCGCTCACCGTGCCGCCCAGCGTGTCGATCATGATCTGGCCCGAGCCCTTGTAGTCGACATTCACAATGTCGGCCTTGGTGAGGCTGCGCAGGAGGTTGTTGGCAAGCAGCGTGTCCTCTCCGGAGGAACCCAGCGTGACCGCGCCGGGTTTGGAACGCGCGAGCTTGAGGAATTCCTGTGCATTGGTGGCCGGCACGTGCGCACCGACGATCAGCACCAGCGGCTGGTCCCCGAAGAGCAGCATCGGCGCGAGGTCGCGGCGCGGGTTGTAGGGCAGGTTCTTGTCGGTGGCGGCGCTGATGGCGAAGCCGCTGGTGACGATCCCGATGGTGTAGCCGTCGGGATCGGATTTGGCCAGCACATTGGTGCCGATGGTGTGGTTCGCGCCGGTACGGTTTTCCACCACCACGCTTTGGCCGAACTTGGCCGACAGCGCCTTGGCAAAGCCGCGAGCGGAAAGGTCGGTGCCGCCGCCGGGAGCCACCGGCACGATCATTTTCATCGGCCGGTTGGGAAAAGCCTGCGCCAGTGTGCTGCCGGGGAGCGCAGCAAGGACCGACGCGGCGGTGCATAGGGACAACAGCATTCTGTTCATGTTCGATCCTTCCGGTTGACGGTGTGTTCCGTGGGCTCGCGTGGCTACTGGCGCGCCGCCGCCGCCTTCACGATGGATTCCCAGTTGTTGAACTCGCGCGTGAGGCGCTCCTGTACCTTGTCGAGCGGCTCCATGATGGGGCGCACCAGCATGCGGCCGAAGAGTTCGGTCATGTCGGGGCTCTGTATCGCGGCGATGATTTCACGGTTGAGGAAGGTCTGCAGGTCTTTCGGCAGCGCTGACGGCCCGTACAGCAGGTACCACGAGGTGACGTCGTAACCCGGCGCGATGGACTCGTTGAAGGAGGGCAGGTCCGGCGCGAGCGCGCTGCGCGCAGCCGTCGTAACGGCCAGTCCCTTGATCTTGCCGGCAGCTATCTGCGGGCGCGCTGCGGCGAAGCTGGTGATCATGCCGGACACGTTGCCGCCCAGCACGTCGGTCATGATCTGTCCGGTGCCCTTGTAGTCGATGTTCTGGATGTCGATCTTGGCCAGGCGCTTGAGGATATCGTTGGCGAGCACCGTGGATGGATCGGATGAGCCCAGCGTTATGGTGCCGGGCTTCGCCCGCGCCAATTGCAGGAATTCCTGGACGTTGTTGACCGGCACATGGTTGCCGACGATCAGCACCAGGGGCTGGTCGCCGAACAGTGACAGCGGCGCAAGGTCCCGGCGCGGGTTGTAGGGCAGGTCTTTCTCGGTGGCGGCGCTGATGGCGAAGCCGCTGGTGGTGGCGCCCAGTGTGTAGCCGTCGGCGTCGGCCTTGGCCACCACGCTCACGCCGATACTGCCGTTGGCGCCGGTGCGGTTCTCCACGATGACGCTCTGGCCCCAGCGGCCGGTGAGCGCCTTGGCGAAGCCGCGCGCAGCGACGTCGGTGCCGCCACCGGGTGCCGTGGGGACGATGATGCGAACCGGACGCGTCGGGAAGTTCTGGGCCAGCACTGCCGTGGAGGCCAGCACCAGGCCGATGGCGGTGGAAGCAAGGGCGGTAGTCATGCCCGTCAGGGTGGTTTTCATGGGGAGTCCTCTTCCGATGGTGATCACATGGCAGGTCGCCGCGAATTGGCTGCGGCGTCGTTCGAGCGCGGCGGGCAGTGTGCCGACGCTTGCAGGCGTGTACAAGGGGGCAAAGACTACCGTCGGACCGACTTTTTTACAAGGCGGTCAATCCTTGACAGGGCTGGGCGATCGGGAGACAGTCCCACCCGACACGCATACCGGAGGAAGACCGCAATGACCCCGAATAACGCAACGCCCATGGCGCAGACGCCCACCCAGCGCCTGGCGGCCGCCGCGGCAGGCTTTACCGCGGACAACCTGCCGCCCGACACGCTGGAGAGCGCCAAGGACTACCTGCTCGATCACATCGCCGTATCGCTGTATGGCATGCAACAGCCCTGGAGCGGGTTCGTCGCCGACATGGTTGCCGCCGACGGCGGGGCGGCGCAGGCCTCGGTCTATGGCCGCGGGCTGCGCGTGCCGGCTTCCGCCGCGGCACTGGTGAACGGTACCGCCGCGCACGGCTTCGAACTGGATGACTGGCACGCCGGTTCGCTGTCGCATCTGGGGGCCGCAGTGATTCCCGCGGTGCTGGCGATTGCCGAGCGCGACCGGTTGCACGGGCGCGACGTCCTCGCGGCCATCGTGGCCGGGTACGAAGTCATGGCGCGGGCCGGCATGTCGGTCGCGCCGGGCGTGATCATGCGCGGCTACCACCCCACCGGCACGCACGGGCCGATCGGCGCCGCAGCCGGCGTGGGCAACCTGCTGCGCGTGGCGCCGAAGGTGATGACGGCGGCGCTGGGCATCGGCGCCTCGTGTGCGGCCGGGTTGATGGAGTTCAGCCAGGACGAGGAGGGCACCATGGTCAAGCGCGTGCACGCAGGGCGCGCGGCACAGGCGGGCGTGGTGGCGATCGACCTTGCGCTGCGCGGGCTCACCGCGCCACGCGCGAGCCTGGACGGCAAGTACGGCTACGCCAAGGTTTTTTCGGACGCGCCCAATCCCGACGCCCTGACCCGCGGCCTGGGGGAGGACTTCGAGATCCGCCGCAACAACGTCAAGCCCTATGCCTGCTGCGGCATGCTGCACGCACCGATGGATGCCGTCGAGGACATCATGAGGACGCACCAGATCGCGCTCGCCGATATTGACGATGTGGTGATCGGTGGCAGCCGCGCCGTGGTCGAGCAGCATGCATCGACCGCCCCCGAATCAGTGATGGCGGCGCAATACAGCATGCCTTACGCTGCGGCCGTTGCGTTACTGGGCCGCTCTCTCGATCCGAGAATGTTCGACGAGGGCAGCTTTCGCGACGCGCAGGTGTTGGGCCTCGCGCGGCGCATTCGCCTGGAGATCGATCCGGAAATCGAAGCGGTGTTTCCGGGCAAGCTGGCCGGCGCCGCGCGCATCCGGCTCAAGGACGGTCGCCAGTACGAGGCACGCGTGATCGACGCGCGCGGCACCACCGACAACCCGTTCGGGCGCGATGGCATCATCGCCAAGGCCCGCGCCCTGTGCGACGGATTGCTGCGCCCTGCCGCGATCGATGAGTTGATCGAGCGGGTGTTCGGTTTCGAGCGCGCAACGGACGCCGGCACGCTGGCGCAGTTTCTCGATCAGTGCGTCGCGCCGATACGGATTACCGGATTACGCTGAGGTAAAACAACTAATTCTGTCAGTATTATTTTGTTGTAGGTGCGACAAGCAGCTGCTGGTGAACAAAACTGTCAGTATATTTTCAGCAGTCCGCCAGTTCAGCCCTGCAGTTTTGCCACCTGTTGTGCCACGTAGTGCATGCGCTCGGCGATCGACTTGAGCAGTGACGCGCCGAACTGCGGCTTGGATCTGACCAGTTCCAGGAAATCGGCGCGGCCAACCGACAGGAGTTCGCAGTCAGCCTCGGCGATGGCGGAGGCGGCGCGCGCCGCGCGATCGACCAGGGCCATCTCGCCGAAGATCCCGCCCGCACCGATGCGCTCGACGACCTGGTCGCCGATCGAGATGGCCACGCGGCCCTTGGTCACCACGTACAAGAAGGCGCCGACGGCACCGGCGCTCATGATCACCTTGCCCTGGCTGAAGGACCCGGGCAGCTGGTCGCCCAGCGCCTTGGGCAGCTCGGCCAGCATTTTCTTGTCGAGCACGGCTTCGCGCTCGACCGCGCCCCCGCCACTGGCGCTGGCGCCGAGCTTGGCCATGTTCTGGCGCAGTCGATCGACCATGATGCTCATCAGCATGAGCGCGAACTCCGGCGTCTTCTGCAGCGCGGTGTGGAATTGCTTCTCGTCCATCGAGATGAGGCGGCAGTCCGTCTTTGCCAGCGCGGTGGCGCTGCGGGTCAATCCCGCGATGACGGACAGTTCGCCGAAGACCTGGCCAGGCTTGACGCCGCCGAGAAACTTGCCGCCGACTACCAGTCCGATGTCTCCCTCGAGCAGCAGATACATGCGCGCCGGCTTGCCGAACAGGCCGCCATATTTCTCGTTCTCGATGAAGATCGGCTTGCCGCCTTGCTTCTGTTCCAGCACGCCCGCCGACTTGAAGAATGCCAGGGCGAGCTTGGGATCGTAGATCGGACTGCGGACGGTGGGTTGCACGGTGCTGCGCGGCGGCAGCGGCGCAGCAGGTTTTGCAGGAGTAGGTGCAGAGAAGTCGAGTTCTTCGTTCATGATGGGCCAATTCTAGCTCGGGTGGCGTGTGCTTTCACCCCTCGCGTTGTCGGTGCCGACTTTGATGCGTACATTCATGTGTACAGTTACGCGAACCGAGACGGAATAAACTGGGCGGAGGGCCCGTATACGAGGCGCCGCGCGGGCCATTTGGCGCCCGCCGGACAACGAACCTGGGGAAGAACGCGATGAAGACTGCGCTGAAACTGCTGTTGGGGGCTGTCAGTGCCGTGGTGGCCATGTCGGCGCAGGCGCAGCCAGTGCCGCAGAATATCAACATACGGGGCGTGGTGACGGCGTTCGACGGTAAGGTGCTGGCGGTCAAATCGCGCGACGGAGGCGACGTGAGCATCGCGCTGCCTGACAGCGTGCCGGTCAATGCCACCAAGGCGTTCACCATGGCCGACATCAAGCCGGGCATGGTGCTGGGCGTCACGACCATGAAACGCGCCGATGGCACCGTGTTTGCCATTGACGTGCGTCCCATCCCGCCGGCCGCGCGCAGGGGACTGTCGCCGTTCGACCTGCAGCCCGGTTCGACCATGACCAACGCGGTCATGGAGGCCGCTGTGGAGTCCTCCGCGGGGCAGGAACTCCTGCTCAATTACGACGCGGGCGTGGTCAAGGTGCTGGTGCCGGCGGGAACGCCGATGTCGCAATCCGTTCCGGGATCGCGCGCAGACATCAAACCGGGCGAGACGGTGTTCGTGGCGACGCGCGTGGAGGATGGGAACAAGTTCACCGCCGTGCGCGTCCAGGTCAGCAAGGATGGTGTAATACCGACGCAGTGACCGCGTAGTGATCGCAAGGTCACCATGAAGTGGCCAGCCACGCGCCGGGAAGCAACGAATCTTGAATCGAGGAGAAGCCCTGTGCCGACCTACCGACTGTCTATCAATGGCGAGATCCGGTCCGTGGCAGTGAGCGACCCCAAGCAACCGCTGCTCTACGTGCTGCGCAACTCGCTGGGGCTGACTGGCGCGAAGTACGGCTGCGGCCTCGGCCAGTGCGGCGCCTGTACCGTCCACATTGGCGGCAAGGCCGTGCGCTCCTGCCTCGTTCCCGTCTCGTCCGTTGGTGCGAAGCGTGTCACCACCATCGAAGGTCTCGGCACGCCCGCAGCGCCGCACCCGGTGCAGGCCGCATTTATTGCCGAGCAGGCCGCGCAGTGCGGCTATTGCGTCAACGGGATGGTGATGACCAGTGCCGCGTTGCTGGCGCAAAAGCCGCGTGCAACCCTTGGGGAATGCAAAGCGGCGCTGGCGGGCAACCTGTGCCGGTGCGGCACCCAGCATCGCATCGAGCGCGCGGTGATGCGCGCTCGTGACGCGATCGGAAAGCCTGTGGAAAAGCGCGCAGCCGAGGACGCAGGGAGCAAGGCATGAGTGCCGTCGCGAAGGGCGGCGGCGCGTTGTCGCGTCGAGAATTCCTCAAGGCGAGCGGCGCCGCGGCGGGCGTCATGGTTATCGGTGCCGCGATTTCAAGCAGGGCGCTGGCCCAGCAGCGCAGCGGCGCAGATGCGGCGCTCGGCAAGACGCTGGACGCCAATGAGGTGGATGGATTCTTCGCCGTGCATGCGGACGGTTCGGTGACGCTCTTTAGCGGCAAGGTTGACTTGGGCACGGGCCTGCGCATCGCCATCCCGCAGATGGCGGCAGAGGAACTGGGCATCGATGTCGCGCGCATTCGCATCGTCGAGGGTGATACCGGCCTGACCCCGGACCAGGGGGCGACGGCGGGCAGCACCGGCATCATGCGCGGCGGCGTGCAGATCCGGCAGGCGGCGGCAACGGCGCGCGAAGCGCTGATCGGCATTGCCGCGCAGCGCCTGGGCCGACCAGCGGCCGAACTCGAAGCGGTCAATGGCGAGGTGCGCCCCAAGGCGGGCGGTGCCGGAGTGGGCTTCGGTAAATTGATCGGTGACAAGCGCTTCGGCCTGAAGCTGGATGCCAAGGCGCCCTTGCGTGATCCGTCCGGCTACACCGTCGTTGGCAAGCCGATCCAGCGCCCTGACGTTGCGGCCAAGGTCACAGGGCAGCATGTCTATATGCAGGATTTTTCGGTGCCGGGCATGCTCCACGGCCGCGTCATTCGCCCATCGTCGGTAGGCGCGAAGCTCGTGTCTGTGGACGAGGCGTCGATTCGCGGCATCGGCAACGCGCGCGTGGTACGCATCAACGACTTCGTGGGCGTGGTGGCCGACGACGAATGGGATGCCATTCGCGCAGCGCGAGCGCTCAAGACGACCTGGACGAAGGAGGAAAACCTCGTCGGCGATGAGGGGGTTCGCGAGTGGATGCGGCGTGGCCCGTTCGAGGCCGATGAAACCCTGATGAAGCGCGGCGATGCGCGTGCCGCGCTGGCTGCAGGAAAGCGGTTGAAGGCGACCTACTACTGGCCCGTGCAATCGCATGCCTCCATGGGGCCCTCGTGTGCGGTGGCCGACCTGCGCGACGGCAAGGCCATGGTGTGGAGCGCGTCGCAGGCGACGCACCGGCTGCGCGGCATCGTGGCGCGCCTGATGCAACTGCCCACCGATGTCGTGCGCGTGGTGTACCTGGATGGCGCCGGCTGCTATGGCATGAACGGGCATGACGATGCGGCCGCGGATGCAGCGCTCTTGTCACGCGCAACCGGGCGGCCGGTGCGCGTGCAGTGGATGCGCGAGGACGAGCACGCCTGGGACCCCAAGGGCCCGCCGCAATTGCTGGACATGGAGGGCGCGCTGACAGCGGATGGGCGGATCTGGGCATGGAAGACGGAAATGTTCCTGCCGCGCGCGACCGCCAGCCTGCCCAACGTTCCGCTGCTCGGCCCGGCTGCGGCCGGCATCGCGCAACCGATGGGTATTTCCACCGGCCTGATCAGCCAGAACGGCAATCCGCCGTATGCGGCGCAGAATGTCGAGGTGATAGTGCACTGGTTGAAGGATGCGCCGCTGCGGCCATCGAATATCCGAGCGCCGGGGAAGGTGGCCAATTGCTTTGCCGTGGAAAGTTTCACCGACGAGCTGGCGGCTGCGGCTGGGCGCGACCCGGTGGAGTTCCGCCTCCAGGGCCTGAGCGATGCGCGCGGCATCGAGGTGTTGAAGCGCAGTGTGGCCCTGCTGGGCTGGCAGCCGCGGCCGTCGCCTGCGGCCAACGGCAAGGGCGTGGCTACCGGACGCGGTATGGCCTACATGCACTACAAGAACAACGAGACCTATGTCGCGGTGGCCATGGAGGTCGAAGTCGATCGCGGGTCCGGCACCATCCGAGTGAAGCGGCTGGCCTGCGCCCACGATTGCGGCCTCGTCATCAATGCCGATGCAGTGCGCGCCCAGATCGAGGGCAACCTGTTGCAGACCCTGTCGCGCACGTTGCACGAGGAGACCAAGTTCGACCGCTCGGCCGTGAGTTCCAGGGACTGGTCGAGCTATCCCATCCTGACGTTCCCTGAGGTCCCGGAAATGCTCATCGATGTGGTGGACCGCCCGAAAGAGCCGCCGCTGGGGGCCGGTGAGGCGGCGGCGACGCCGGTTCCCGCCGCGCTCGCCAATGCGGTGTTCGATGCCTGTGGTGTCCGGCTGCGCACTGCGCCGTTCACCCGGGAGCGCGTCAAGGCGGCCATGGTCGCAATGGCGACGGAGAACAAGCGCAAGGCGTGAGCGCCGTCATGTCGGGGGCGTTCGTCGTGGACGAGCGGTCTGGCCAAGAGGGTATCGTGTACGTGGGGCGGCGAGGCGATGCTTGGCGTGCGCCGACCTCAGGTATATTCAGCCTGTCGTCGGACGGGCAAGGCCTTGTTGCCGCCTGCACCTTCACCACACTGACAGCAGGTCGGCATGCCATACGTTCGTCGCAATTCCGCAGGTCGCATCGTTGCCTTGCTCGCTGAGCCGGCACCGGATGCCGGGGAGCAGCTCCCGTCCAATCACATGGATGTGATCGCCTTTCTTGGCGGCGGCGAACAGGTGGCGTTCGGCATCCTCGATGCCGACTTCGTGCGCGTGACTGAAGACCTCATCTACACGCTGATCGAAAAGGGCCTGCTGCAGTTCACTGACCTGCCGCAGGAAGCGCAGCGCAAGCTGCGCGATCGGGAGGGCTTTCGCAGCCGTCGCGTCTCAGGCGCGCTGGATCTGATCAGCGGGGGCGATGTCGGCTGAAGTAAGTAAAGACAACGACGACTGCTACGCGGGCGTCTAATTTTAATCGGGGAGGGGACAGTATGAAACCTATGCGATTTGGCGTGAACTTCACGCCGCACTCGAGGATCGGCGATCCGCGCAGGATGGTGGAGATGGCGCGTTGGCTGGAGCATCTCGGCTTCAACCACATCAGCCTGGGCGAGCATTATCTCGTGCCGGTCGAGACCATCGACACGCTGGACCCGTGCTGGTACGACAATTTCGCGATGGCCGGGGCCATCGGGATGGTGACGCGCCGGCTGCGCGTGGTGTTCGGCGTGGTGCTGATGCCGCTGCACCAGCCCATCATGCTGGCCAAGAGCATTGCCACCGCCGACTGCCTCACCGGCGGTCGCCTGACGGTGGGCGTGGGGCTGGGCTGGGTGAAGGCCGACTTCGACGCCATGGGCATTCCGTTCAGCGAGCGTGCCGCCCGCACCGAGGATTACCTGCTCGCGTGCAAGGCGTTGTGGTCGGGAGACGTGCATTCGTATTCAGGCCGTTTCACCTCGTTCTCGAACGTGGTGTCCGACCCGATGCCGCTGCAAAAGCCGCATCCGCCGATCTGGATGGGCGGTGCGGCCGATGTGTCGGTAAAGCGCGCCGCGCGCTTTGGCGACGGCTACCAGGCATTCGGTGGGCCGTTCTCGCGCATGCAGGAACTGGCTGCGCAGATGCGGGTGGAGCTGGAAAAGGTCGGCCGTGACCCGGACAAGTTCGACTATGTGTTCACCTACGACCTGGGCGAGGCCATGTCGTTGCATCTCACGCAGGCCGGCGCCAAGGGCGGCAACATGATCCTCGGGCCAGAGCCGGCGCGCGCGATGGACCAGATCGCCGAGGCGCAGCGATCCGGCTTCAACCACCTGACCATCCGCACCTTCGGCAAGGATGAGGCGGAGATCCGCGACCGGCTGCAGCAATTCAGCGAAGAAGTGATGCGTCCGATCGGCGCGGTGATTCCGAATCCGGCGTAAGCGGCGGCCGCAACCGGCTGATTCGCCGCCAAGGCGCGCAGCCGCGGCGGAAAAGGGGAGATTCCTTGCAGCAGTCCTTGAACAGCAGCGCCATCGGCTCGTTCGTATCCGGCATCACGCGCGCCGTGTTGCCACCGGCGGTGACAGAGGCGGCGAAGCAATGCGCCGTCGATTGGTTTTCCGCCTGCATTGCGGGCCGTGGCGATCCGGACGTGAGCCCGATCGTCGAAGTGATCCACGCCCAGCGCTCGCAAGGCAATGCGCTGGCCCTCGATGGGCGGCGTGGCGCCGCAGCCCCCATGGCGCTGGTTAATGGCGTGCTTGCGCATACGGTGGATTTCGACGACTTTCACTTGGCGAGTGTGCATCATGCGAGCGCCCCGACATTCGCCGCGGCGCTGGCGCTGGGCATGGACCGCGGTTGCAGCGGTGCGGACATTCTCGCGGGATTTGTGGCCGGGTTTGAGGTGGGGACGCAGCTCGGGCTGGGCGGGGTGGGGATGAAGCTCGCCAAGCAGGGCTGGCATCCCACCAGCATCCTCGGGCACCTGTCGGCGGCGGCAGCCTGCGCTGCCATCCTTAAGTTGGATGCCGCCGGTGTCGAGCGCGCCATGGGATTCGCGGCGGTGCAGGCCGGTGGCCTGATGGCGGCCGCCGGGACCCTGTCCAAGGCGGTGGTGGTCGGCAAGGCGGCGATGGCCGGCGTGATGGCTGCGCAATTGGCCGAGCGCGATGTGCGCGTGCCGACGAACTTGCTGGATACCGGCGCGTCGGGTCTGTTTTCAACGCTGTTCCAGAACGACTTCGTGCCGCAGTTGCATAACCTGGGTCGCCGCTGGCAGATCCTGGAAAACACCTACAAGCCGTATCCGGCCTGCCAGCTTGCGCATGCGTCGTTCGATGCCGGCGCGGCGCTTTCGCGTCGCCTCGATGTGAGAGCGATCCGCAAGGTAAGGGCTTTCGTCAATCCGTTCGCTTTGACCATTGCCAAGTACCGTGATCCGAAGACTTCACTGGAAGCGCGCTTCAGTCTCAACTACTGCATCGCGCTGGGGCTGCTCGGGCATCGTGCGGCCATGGCTGATTTCACCGAGGTGCGCCTTGCTGACGAGCACCTGCGTGTCCTGCGTGACCTCGTCGAAGGGGTTCCGGATGAGGGCGTGGAGCGCTGGGGTTCGCGACTCGAAGTGACATTGGACGACGGGTCGGTTGTTATCGAGACGGTGGTCGCGGCGCTCGGGAGCCTGGGGCGGCCGATGGGTTGGGCGGAGCTGGAGGGGAAATTCCTTACCGTGGCCGAACCCGTCATGGGAAAGGATGCCGCGGCTTTGCTCACCTCCCTTCGCGCATTCGATCAGCCCGGCTCGATGGCTCGAATCGATGCGCTGCTCGCTTCGTATCGAACATCCTGAGATATTGCGAGGCAGCCGGTGCCGTTTGGCACGCCGTCCATTGCCGTCGATACGGGACTGCACGATCCGAACGATAATAGGGCCGAGCATCGATTGTCATGGCAAGCGCTTTTCTTGCCACGAATCCAAGTACTCTGATTGAGCCCCGGGAGGCCGATATGCAAGGCGTCACTCGAAAACTGGCGGAGTTTTCCGCCCAGACCCGTTACGAACAGTTGCCGGCAGAAGTCGTGCGTGAGTCGAAGCGCCTGTTGCTCGACACCATCGGCTGCGCAGTGGGTGCGGTATATACCGACAGTGGAGGCATTGCCCTGAAGCATGTGCGGGCGCTGGGTGGCAATCCGATCGCCACCATCATGGGAACGGGGGAACGCACTTCGCCCGTCAATGCCGCGTATGCCAACGCGCGCCTGGCTAATGTGCTGGACGCGGATGACACGTTTCCGACCGGCAGCCACTTCGGCTCGACCACGGTGTTCTCGGCACTGGCGCTGGCCGAACAGCAAAAGAGAACGGGGCGTGATCTCATCACGGCCATCGCCGTCGGCTTCGATGTCGGGGCACGTATCGGCAGCTCGCTCGGCCTGTCCATCACCGTCGAGGACGGCAAGGTGACGGGTTACGCGAAACTCTCGGGGACGTCGGCGACCATGACCTGGGCATCGGTGGGTGCGGCCACCAGCATCTCGCAGCTGGGCACCGATCGCACCACGCATGCCTTCGGCATCGCCGGTGCCAACACGCCATTGCCGGCGCATGCGAAATGGAGCGGCTCGGTGAGCCTGCCCATGCACAAGTACAGCGATGCCGGCTGGTGCGCGCAGACCGGGGTGTCGGCGACGCTGCTGGCGGAGCTGGGAAGCACCGGCTATGCCGACATCCTGGACGGTGATCCGGCGTTCTGGCGCTTCTTCGGCGCGGCGAAATGCGATTTTGCGGCACTCAGCGACAACCTGGCGCAGCACTGGCACATCATGAACACCACCTACAAGCCGTGGCCGAGCTGCCGCTGGACGCAGTACCCGTTGACAGCATTCTTCAAGCTGAAGCAGGAGCTGGGGCTACAAGCGGACGAAATTGACAGGATTGTAGTGAAGGCCAATCCGTTCGCCCAGTCGGCGCGCTTCAAGCAGCAGCAGCCCGACAACCAGATCAGCGCCGAGTTCAGCCACGCCCATGCACTCGCCATGGGCGCGTTTGGTGTGCCGCCCGGACCGCTCTGGTATGACGAGGACGCGCTGAAGTCGCCCAAGTACCAGGCGTTTCGTAGCCGCGTGACGGTGGAGCTGGAGCCGCGCGCGGCCAACCTTGCGCAGTGGATGGAGAACGGCCAGTTCCGGCGCATTCCGGGCGGCGTGGAAGTGCATGCGCGGGGCAAGGTGCACATCGCCTCGGTGGACATGGCTGCGGGCGACCCTTGGTCGAAGGACACGCTTTTCACCGACGAGGCGTTGCGCCAGAAGTTCATCGGCATGGTGTGCGGAACCAATCCGGGGTCGGTGGAGCGCAGAAAAAAGGCCGAGTGCATCATTGAATTGGTCGACAAGTTGGAGAATATCAAGGATCTCGCAGAACTTTGCGATAATCTGGGCACGGATTCGCAACGCTAATTGGAGGAAACAATGAACTATCAATGTGTATCGGCTGACTGTCACCTGGATCTCGGATGGATGCCACCGGACATCTTCATCAAAAGCGCATCGAGCGAGGTGAGCGACCTGATGCCCTATGTGGGCGATGGGCCGGACGGCCCGACCTGGATCAACAAGCGTGGCCAGGTGTTCGGCCTGGCCTGCCAGATGGGATCGGGCGGGCGCAAGTACGTCCCGGGCAAGATCGATCGCGCCGATCGCATGGCGTCCAAGGGTCTCTACAGCGAGGACAGCAAGAAGGCGCTGAGGCTCACCAACCCGCAAATGCGCATCCAGGACCAGGACCTGGACGGCATCCAGGCTGAAGTGCTGTACGGCATCCTCGGTGCGGTGAACCGCATCAACGACAGCCGGGCCGGCGCGGAAGTGACGCGCATCTACAACGACTGGCT